>NZ_JBFUAL010000005.1:0-380499 GCF_056406295.1 Rhizobium sp. P1_C7 | reverse complement strand
GCCACAAATCGGCTGCCATCCGTCAAACAATCAAAGCCGCCGGTGCGCGGCTCTGGTTCCTGCCGCCCTATTCGCCGGACCTCAATCCGATCGAGCAGGCCTTTTCGAAGATCAAACACTGGATGCGGCACGCGCAACGCCGAACAATTGACGATACCTGGCGCCACATAGGCAGGCTGGTCGAAACAATCCAACCCGACGAATGCGCCAACTATCTTACAAATGCCGGCTATGCTTCTGTCAAAAGGTGAAATGCTCTAGCCGGGGCCGTCCGCATCTCCGGTCCGCGTGTCCGCGTGACGGCACGTCTCCTCGATACGGAGACCAACGAAATACTATGGTCCCAAACTTACGATGACGACTTGCGCACCCGCGACCTCTTCGCGATCCAGTCAGATGTTGCCAACAAAGTTGCGGCAGCCGTAGCACAACCATACGGCATAATGGCGCAGGCAGATGCCGCCAATCCGCCGCCCGATAACCTGGGTATCTATGGCTGCACCTTGAGCTTCTATAGCTATCGGGCAGAGTTGAGCACAAGGCGCCATGCGGAAGTACGAGATTGTCTCGAGAGCGCTGTCGCCCGTTATCCGTCCTTTGCGACCGCGTGGGCCATGCTCTCGATCTTTTATCTCGACGAGGATCGTTTCGTGTTCAATCCGAGGCCGAACGCACCCGCGCCGGTCGAGCGCAGCCTTCAAACGGCCCGGCGCACCGTTCAACTGGACCCTGGCAACACGCGCGCCCTTCAAGACCTGATGACCGCCCTGTTCTTCAGCAAGCAGGTTCCGGCAGCACTTCATGTCGGCGAACAGGCACTTGCTTCCAACCCCAACGACACCGAGTTCCTGGGAGAATTTGGAACGCGACTGGCGATGAGTGGGCAGTGGCAGCGCGGCGCCACGCTGCTCGACCGAGCGCTTGCCCTCAACCCCGGCGGCGCCGGCTTCTATCACGGAATGCGGGCGTTCGCCGCCTACATGCTGGGCGACAACCGAACTGCGCTCATCGAGATCAACCAGGCGGATCTGCAGAAATTCCCGCTTTTCCATGCCGTCGCTGCAGTTGTCTATGTCGATGCGGGATTGCTCCAGGATGCCCGCCTGGAAGCGTCGCGTTTCAACGAAATGCGACCCGATTTCATTCCCAACATCGTAGGCGAACTCAAGGCGCGCAATTTCCAGCCTGCAGATCGGGCGCGGCTGATCGCCGATCTCCGAAAGGCGGGGTTGCCAGCACTCGACGAGGTGCAATCGACAATGCTGGGCGGGTGTTGCCCGTCGCCCAGTCCGGCGTTGCGCGGTTGGTGTCTACGACTGCTATTCCGGCCTTATGCGCACATGATCGATCGGCAGATTTCATCAAGCGGGGAAAGTACCGGCTAACCTGCGGCGGCGGATGGATTTCGACGGTGTGTGCGGTCGAGGGATGAACTTCTCGACAGCAGCCGCCTGCCAAAGCGCCGAGGGTGAACGTGCCTGGCGCGCCTCCGAAATGAGGTCATCTGCTGTCGGTGCGCTCGTTTCCTTGTTCAAAGGCTGCTCACTGGGAAAGCTCCCGAACTCGCGGGCTCCACCCCTATTCAACCTGTCTTGACCGTTTTTCATGGCTAACTTCCCGCGGCGCTTGATGTCTTCGCGCTACGCGCAATGGGCAGCCCCAACTGCCAGTGAATCTCGGCGAGCTTTTCAAGCCAGATCGCAACCTCCTGCGGAACGTCCGCGTCGCCGGTCTCCCAAGCGGTAACGTCCGCCAGGTCGCACTCGATGGCGTTCGCCAGCGTGGCCAGGTTCCATCGGATGGCAAACAGGCAATCCCGAAAACGCAAGGGCGTCATGGGCTCAATCCCGAAATGTGGCTTTGGGAAACCGATAGCCTCCCGGTCGCAACGGCGCGCTTGTATACTTTGCCGCCGTGTACCGAGTGATTCGGTAGGATTTCAATGGAGCGCCGCCGTCGTCTTGCCATCTGGCCAGCGAGGCATCGTCCCGGGACAATACGATTGGACCTGCTCCAGGCTTCATCGCGATATGCATTTTCAGGGCGGACCTCAGTGCTGCTTCATCGACATTCCCGGCCAGGAAACTCTGAATGAGGAAGTTTGTCGCTTTTATCTCCCCTTCGTCGGTCGCCCGTGTCTCGCCACCGCGAAATCCGGACTTTCTGAGAATGCGATCCAGCATCCTCAGGTTGGCGACATCGAAAAAATGGTTGCTGGTGGAAGACATCGCGTCCTCCTTTGTTGGGGCTGGGGCACTCTGACCTCAAGCGGAGGTGCCCGCAAAATGACCGCCGATAGGCAACGGTGCGCCCTTTACGAGCATAGCGCAAGCTGATTTGACAGCAGGCATTGATTATGCGCCAGACAAGGACAGTTTAATCTTTAGAGGGAGCTCCGCCATGCATCCTACCGGAGAAACAATACTCAAGAAGCCGTCGGCGCTGTCGGTCACGGAAAGACGCGCGCTCATCGATCATCTTGCGAAAACGATTGTACATCTGACGCACGGATTGGCGGAGGCTGGCCAGCTGGAGCTCTTGCCTACGATGCTGGAAACGAGAGAAACACTCCGCAAGTTGACCGACGACATCGCTGTTGCCGATACCGAGTACTCCGACGAGATCATTGCTGGCGCCGTCCGGCTTGTCGCAACGACAGAGGCGCTGCTCGAGGACAAATTTGTCTCCTACACCATCCATTGATGACCGTGGGCTACCCAGCTGCGGCGATAGTCGGCGACAGATAAACTCTGTTGTTGTTAAACGGCCAGCAAAGGCGCAATAATATACGCGAGACGGAGAAGTCGCCTTGGGTGTGGCGTTGGACTGAACGCCGAACAGCCGACCGAGCGACCAACGCGCACCGTTCCCGACCGCGATCCTCATCAATCAGGATTGTTTGCAAGACATCAAATCATTGCGCGACGGCACGGGCGCTTTGCCACCAAAGGATTGGACTGCAATGGCGCTTATATTTCCCAATAGAAGCCGTAGTTTTGACGAGACGAGACACGGTGTGCGTTTTCTCGGATACGACGGCATGTTCGAGGTAAGGTTCCTGGTCGAAGCGGAGGCGTTGAGAAGCGCTTCTGAAGCTGCATGCCTGAACGCCTTCGATGCAACACGACCGTCAATCCAAGAGGCTGCATCCAGGGCCTACGCCCGTCGTCGAGGAAACAATTTCACACTCACGGCTCAGGATTTTCGTTGATCGCATGCGGTCCTGAACGGTTGTGCGGCCTTGTGGCATCTGTGCCGACTCCCCATATTCGTTGTGGTGGCAGCATGTGAACGGGCGCTGCTTTCAAGGGCGGTAAGGCCTTCCCTAGCCCCAACCAAAGGAGGACATCATGTCTTCCGCAACAAGCGTCCATTCCTGGAAAAATACCGCGCTTTACATCGGCCAGTTCCGGTATCTTGAGTTCTTGATCAAATCGACACCGGCGATCAGTCTGGCGTTTATCCTCTACGTCACGCTCAAGGGCGTTCTCTGGTAGGATAACGCTTGCCGATTTAGTCGCCCCGCCCTGATTAAATCGCGTTACACAGCTGTGCGGCAGGTATACGATGACCTGTCGGCAACCACTGAAACGGGCGTTGCCGCTTGAGAGCGAACTGCTCTTGCCCCAGTAGGGGAAATTACGCCATGTCCCTTCCAAGACTTGATCACAACGGAACATTCTCACCCGACGATCTGGGTGGTCTGCGCACCGAGTTCGATGCGTGGTGTGGGAGAGACCGAGGCGTCTGCACCGGGCCGGTTGCAAGGCCCATCGATGATGAAGTGCTTGTCGGAAACACACCATTGTCGCTTCGGCCCATGCTTCGTTCGGTGAGACCAAACACAGTCGCCGAAGCCTCGGAGCCCCTAGGCATCGCTTTTAGGAACCAGGGGCGGCCGACCGCGCCGACCCGCGTCCTTGCGCGCGTTGCCTCGTGAGAACGTCGAATGGCACGGCCGAAGTCGACCGTGCCGGCGATGCGCACTGCAATCGCGCGGGCCCCTTAGAGGCACTTCCTGCGATCGCTCTCGGTCGAAATCCAATGGATGGCCAGTCTGCCGGCGGATGCCTGCCGCGCCACAAGATCAGACAATGCCGCAAAGGAGCCCACAATGTACAATGCTAAACGTGATGGTTGCGGGAATGGAGCGAGCCTCGCCATTCCGTCGATGGGCGAAATAGAGGGCCGAATAACGGTCCTGGAAGTTGTTGCAATGACGTCCTTGAGCCTTCTCGTGAAAGCTGGAGACAAGCACGCCGCCCAGGATGTCCTTTCCGCCATTCGCTGCGCCATGCGGTCGAAATGCGAGGACATCAAGCTCTCGCCTGCGGATGCGGACTCGGCGATTGCCTACGCGCAGGAGCTCTTCGAGGCAACATTGGAGAACATGAACCGAGACGTCGGAGAGAGCAGCTCCGTGGTCGGGCAGGCACAGGATGCCGCAGCATTCCATGCCGCGCCTCGCCAGCACCGGGGATGGCACCCATGAGCGTTAGAGACATGACGGAACGCGAATGCAGGGAACTCCTTGCAAGGGGGAACGTCGGGCATCTCGCCTGCGTTCATGACAGCCGTCCTTACGTCGTGCCGATTCACTATGCCTTCGACGAGGAAAAGGTCTACGTCTTCTCTCTGCCTGGCCAGAAGATAAATTGGATGCGCACCAATCCACACGCCTGCATTCAGGTGGAGGATGCAGGCCAACGTCACCTGTGGAAGAGCGTCGTCGTCGAGGGTATTTACCAGGAACTGCCCGACACCACCCAACTGCACAACGAGCGCATCCACGCCTGGTCCCTGTTGCAGAAGCGTTCACTGTGGTGGGAGCCTGGTTCCTCCAAACCGGGCACCGGTTCAGCGGAGACAGACGTTCCGATTTTCTTCGCTATTTCGGTCGACCGGATATCGGGACGGGAATTGCTGCCGCCGGTAGCGGACGCCTAGACGCCCGACCCTCACAAAGTCGTTCGTGCGATGGAACCAAACCGCCCCTCCCTTCGTTATGCGAAATTGTCGCATTGTGGCTTTTGAAGATGGCGCCAAGAGCGCCGGGGGACAAATGGCGCGTCAGACCTATTGGAAGGGCTACCTCAAGCTCTCGCTCGTCACGGCGTCAGTATCGCTGACGCCTGCGACTACGGATAGCAACCAGCTTCGCTTCCACGTCCTGAACCGAAAGACAAAAAATCGGGTGGAAAGCCGGTATGTCGACAGCGTCACGCACAAGCCGATCCCGGACAAGGACCAGGTCAAGGGTTATCCGCGGGGCGAAGACGACTACGTCATTCTCGAGGATGAAGAGATCGACGAAGTCGGGCTGGAAAGCACCCGCACGATCGATATCGACACCTTCGTTCCGCGTGGCTCGATCGACTGGATCTGGTACGACAAACCGCATTTTCTTGCACCGGAAGACAAGGTCGGCGTCGAAGCCTTCTGCGTCATACGCGAGGCGATGAAGGCGAACGACGTGGTCGGCATCGCGCGCCTTGTCCTCTATCGGCGCGAGCGCGCGGTCCTGCTGGAACCACAGGGGAAAGGCATCATCCTCTGGACGCTCCACTTCGGCGACGAAGTCCGTCAGCCTGCGGCCACGCTCGATACCGAAAGCAACGTGGATGAAACGGTGCTTGCGCTGATGAACAAGCTCGTCAAGGACAGAACCGACGACTGGAAGCCCTCCATGGTTCAGGATCCCGTTCAGAAGCGGATCAGGGCGATGATCCGCGCGAAGGAGAAAAACCTTGTGAAGTCGTCCCCGGCTGCAACCAAGCCGCCAACCGCGAAGCCGACTGGCAACGTTGTCAACATCATGGACGCGCTTAAGAAAAGCCTCTCCAAGGATAGCGGGCGCCCGAAGTCTCACTGATTTTGCGTGCAATGCACCGTCATTTCGGTTTCTGCAGCGGCACCGCTGCAGAAAAAAAGCCCTCCCAGGGATCCCGGGACATGGCATCAAGACGAGCGGGCGCATTGTCGACGGTGAAATAGGCCGGGCCGATCTCGTCTGTCAGCTCGCTCCAGTCGAGCGGCATCGAAACCGCGGCGCCCGGCCGCGCACGCGTCGAATATGCAGCAACCGCCGTATTGCCACGCCCGTTGCGCAAGTAGTCGATAAAGATCTTGCCGTTCCGTTTCGCCTTCGTGGCGGTCGCCAGATATCTGTCCGGCTGGTCCTTCGACATTGTGTCCGCCAGAGTCTTGGCGAAGGCCTTCACCTGAACCCAACCGGCCTTTGGCTGCAGCGGTGTCACCACATGGAGACCTTTGCCGCCCGAGGTCTTCACAAAAGCCGCCAGACCCGCGCCTTCGAGGCGTTGCTTCAGCTCGAGTGCCGCGGCGATCACGTCGCCCCACGTCACATCCTCGGCCGGATCGAGATCCATCGTGATCATGTCCGGCTTTTCCCAACTGTCGGTGGTTGCGCCCCAGGGGTGGATTTCCAGCACCGCTGATTGGACGAGCGCGACCATGCCATCGAAATCGGCAATCCGCAGCAACTTCTCGCCGCCCCTGTCCTTCGGATCGGCTATCTGATCGATGTTCGGATTCATGCCTTTCCACGCATGCTTCTGGAAGAACCGCTGATGCCCACTGATCCCGTCCGGGCACCTCAGAAGCGCGAGGGGACGGTTGACCACATAGGGCCCAATGAGGCGCCAGACCTGCGCGTAGTAACTCACAAGTCCCTGCTTGGTGACACCCTCGTCGGGCCAATAGATCCGGTCCGGGTGCGTAAGCGTGACGCTGGACTGCGGCAGCTCCCGAGCGGTCGTGTTTTCTGTCTCGCGCATCACTTCCCCTGCCGCCTTGTCCTCGCGCAGTCCCCGAAAGGCCGCGTGCCGCAATTTGCCGTCGCCCGACCATGCCTGAAATTCCACTTCCGCGACTAGCCGCGGCTGCACGTAGACCAGACCTTGGCGCTCCTGCGCCGTCAACGTATCGTCGAAGACGCTCTTCTTCTGCTCGCTCGCCGACAATCGATCGTAGAGCATCTGCGCCGTCGCGACCGAGTAACCGGTTCCGACCCTGCCGGCATGCTTCAGCTTGCCGTCCTTGTAGTATCCCATTGCAAGCGAACCGATAGCCCCTCTGGTCGCTGTCGACGGCACATATCCGCCAACCACGAACTCCTGCCGCTTCGAGCATTTCGACTTGACCCAGTCACCCGTGCGCCCGGAAATATATGGGCTATCGGCTCGTTTGGAGATAACTCCCTCCAGTCCAAGCAGGCGGGCGTGATCGAGCACGCGCGCGCCGTCTTCGACGAAATGCGTGCTGTAGCGAATTGTCTCGCCATCGCCCGACAGCAGTTTTTCCAACAGGGACTTGCGATCCGTGAGCGCCGCATTCCTGAGGTCATCGCCGTCGAGATAGAGCAGATCGAAGGCATAGAACACGAACCGCTCGCCGCGGCCCTCGCTGAGCTCGTTCTGCAGGGCAGAAAAATCGGAGACGCCATTGTTGCGCTCCACGACCACCTCTCCGTCGATGATCGCAGTGTCGGCAGGCAGCGCCGAGAACGCATCGGCGAGGCTTTTGCCGAACCTATCGGTCCAATCAAGGCCGCTGCGGGTGAGCATGGTCACCCTGCCTTTCGCTAGCCTGATCTGCAGTCGGTATCCGTCGAACTTGATCTCATGAATCCAGTCCTCGCCAGCCGGAGGCTTCGGCTTCGGCTTCGCAAGCTCCGGCTCGATGAAGCCGGGCAGCCTGGCCTTCTGCGCGCCTTTCGGCCTGTCGTACGACAACGCCTTTGCGGGACTTCCTTTCGGTGCGGCAGCAACGGTCTTCGCGTTGCCCTTCGGTCGTGATCGCCACGTCGCGTCCGGGTTCTTCGCCACCTCCTCGATCTTCCGGCCGGTCTTTGCCGATTCTGGGCGCAGTTTCAGGATATCGCCCTTATGGCGCGCCTCCTCGTCCTGTGCCTTGATCAGCAGCCAGTTCTCCTGCTTCTCGCCCGGCTTGGCATGGATCCGTACCAGATGCCAGCGCCCCTTGAGCTTCTCGCCGTCGAGGTCGAACTCCATGTGACCTTTCTTGTAACCCTTGTGGGCATCGCCGTGCGGCGTCCACGTCCCGCGGTCCCAGACGATGACTGTACCGCCGCCGTACTGCCCTTTCGGAATGATCCCCTCGAAATCGCCATAGGCAAGGGGATGGTCTTCCACATGCACGGCGAGGCGCTTGTC
The DNA here is from genome assembly GCF_056406295.1 of Rhizobium sp. P1_C7. NCBI lineage: Bacteria > Pseudomonadati > Pseudomonadota > Alphaproteobacteria > Hyphomicrobiales > Rhizobiaceae > Rhizobium > Rhizobium sp. P1_C7. The sequence goes on along the minus strand of NZ_JBFUAL010000005.1, from coordinate 372,304 downwards.
GTCGGGATTGAGGCTTGGGCCGCGCGTCACGGCCCAGCTCTTCAGCACGCCGTCGAGCTCGAGCCTGAAATCATAGTGGAGCCTTGTCGCATCGTGCTTCTGGATAACGAAGCTGAGCGCATTGCTGACCCGCGCGGCTTCCTCACGCCGGCGGCCTTTCGGCTCCGGTGTGACCTTGAAATCGCGCTTTGCCTGATAGGTTTCGAGAGCCATCGTCAGCCCGCTTTTTCCGTCCGGCTATCCCTGGCGGTCTTTCCGGCAGGCTTGCCGCTGGCAGACTTGACGCTGACCTTGGCACTCTGGCGAAGCGCCTCCATGAGGTCAATCACCTTGCCCTGCGGCGGCGGCTTCCTCATTGGAGGTGCCCTACCCTCGATCTTCGCCTGCACCAGTTCTGCAAGCGCCGTCTCGTAGCGGTCCACATATTCCTGCGGCTTGAAGGCGCCTTTCTTGGTGGCGATGATGTGGCCGGCCAGTTCGAGCATTTCCTTGTCGAACTTCATCTCCGGAATATCCCTGAAGACGGTTTCCGCGTTGCGCACTTCGTAGTCGTAGCTCAGCGTTGTCGCGATAACGGCATCGTTCTGCGGCCGGATCAGCACCGTCCGTTTCTTGCGGAAGAGCACGGCCTCGCCGATCGCGGCCACCTTCTGGTCGCGCATCGAGCGAGCGATCAGGGCAAGGGCTTCCTCGTCGTCGTCACTCACCGGTGCCAGATAGTAAGGCCGGTCGAAATAAAGCTTGTTGATTTCGTCGTCTGGCACAAAGCTCTGCACATTGAGAACCTTGTCGCTTTCAGGCACCAGCTCCGCAAGCTCCTCGCCTTCGATCAGGATGTACTCGCCGCTGTCCAGGCGGTACCCCTTGACCTGATCGTCGCGCTCCACCGGTTTGCCGGTTTCACCATCGATGAATTGACGCTCGACGCGATGACCGGTCTTGCGATTGATGATGTTGAACGAGATTCGGTCGGACACGGACACCGCCGTATAAAGGCCGACGGCGCACACAAGATCCCCCACTTTCAGATGGCCTTTCCAGCTTGCCCGTGCTGCCATTGCACGCTCCCCTCTTGGTGTCGTCCCGCTAGGTGTCCCGCGCCCTGCGCCGCCGCCGCTCGTCCAAGGCAATGATCTTCTCGACGGAAGCGATATCGTCGCTTGTCACCACCGGCACGGCATCGGCAGCGATCGCCTCCAGCACCTCTTTCGAAAGGGCACCATTGCGAATGACCCATTCTAGCGTCTCGCGTGTCTGTCGCTCGGCCTTGAGCTGAGCGTAAAGCGAAACGATCAGCCGATCGCGCCCGTCCATCCGGCTGTTTTTCTGATCGAACCTGCGGATGCGCGTCATCGAACCCGACCTCATGGTGATGAAAGACCTAAACCGCTCAGGCGGCGAAAAGTTCCACGCCCTGTCGAAGGCATCATCGAGAAATCGAGTGCACGCCGCAGCGATCCATCGCCTTTGCAAGGTGTCGCAATTCTGAGACAGTTTCAGCGCTTGAGCACCGCGGCGCAATGGCCGCCTTCCTCAGGCCCGAGTTGCCAACAGCTGGGGTTTCCGCCACATTGAGCTGACGGTTGGTGGGAGGAGCCAATGCACGAGCAATCTGCTCATGCCGAGCACGTCTACACGTGTACACAGAGAGATTCGGCCGCGGCCAGTTCGTCGGTGGTTGCTTCATGGCGCCGCTGCATTGCCATGCACCAGCTTGCTCCCGAAGACCGGCGCACGCCGTTGCGCCTGACCGACCACGAATTCAGAAGCGCCTGCGATGAATCCGAGCAACTGATCGCCAGTGCTTCGGACGAACTCGACCGGCTGTTCACGACCACGGGCAAGGCCGGCTGCTGTCTTCTGCTGACCGATCGCAACGGCATTGCGCTGGAGCGGCGCGGCGCGACCGGTGACGACAAGCAGTTTCACGATCTCGGTCTCTGGACCGGCTCGGTCTGGACCGAAGCCAGCATCGGGACGAACGGCATAGGCACTGCCCTTGCCGACGAGCGCGCGGTCTCCATTTTTCGCGACCAGCACTTCTTCTGTTCGAACATCAACCTGAGCTGCACGACGGCGCCGATCCGCGATCATCGCGGGCAATTGGCGGCGGCGCTCGACATCTCCACCTGCCGCGACGATGTCAACGAGATGACGCTCGCCATCATCGCCCAGATGGTGCGCGATGCCGCGATGCGGATCGAGATCAATCTCTTTCGCAGCGCCTTTGCCGGCGCCCGGTTCCTGATGGTACCTGCCGGCGCGAACCCGGCATCGGCCCTGCTTGCCGTCGACCGGCATGACCTGGTGCTGGGTGCCACGCGAGCTGCCCGTCTTGCCCTGAAGCTTGACGACAGGCGCATAGCAGCGGGTATCCCCGCAGCGGATGCCTTGCAGGAAACACGCCTTTCCGACGACGAGGACCTCCTCGACGCCGAGCGCGCCGCCCTGCTGCGTGCGCTCTCTCGCTCGGGCGGCAACGTCTCGCAGGCCGCAATTGCACTCGGCATCAGCCGCGCGACGCTGCACAGGAAGATGAAGAAGCTCAACCTTCACTGACGGGATTTGCGGCCGCCGGCCTGTCGCACCACTGCGACACAGTGCAGTGCGGTATCGGTTTACAGACCTGTTTCCCGACCGAAAAGGCGCGCAGGTTTCCTCCCATGGGTTCGCTTCCGGACCCGCTCATCTCAAGGGAGGATGACATGCTGCATCAGAAAATCGTCGAGTCGCCGTTCAAGCTGAAATACGGCAACTTCATCGGCGGCGAGTGGCGCGAGCCGATCGAAGGCAAGTATTTCGACAACATCACGCCCGTCACCGGCGGCAAGCTCTGCGAAATTCCACGCTCCAGCGAAAAGGACATCAACGCCGCCCTCGACGCCGCGCATGCCGCCAAGGACAAGTGGGCCCGCACGTCGGCCGCCGATCGCTCCAACATCCTGATGAAGATCGCGAGCCGCATGGAGGACAAGCTGGAGCTCCTGGCGCAGGCCGAGACCTGGGACAACGGCAAGCCGATCCGTGAGACCATGGCCGCCGATATTCCGCTGGCGATCGACCACTTTCGCTATTTCGCGTCATGCATCCGCGCCCAGGAAGGTTCGATCGGCGAGATCGATCACGACACCGTCGCCTATCACTTCCACGAGCCGCTCGGCGTCGTCGGCCAGATCATCCCCTGGAACTTCCCGATCCTCATGGCCGCCTGGAAGCTGGCGCCGGCGCTTGCCGCTGGAAACTGCGTCGTCATCAAGCCGGCCGAACAGACCCCTGCCTCGCTTCTCGTCTGGGCAGAACTGATCGGCGACCTTCTGCCGCCGGGCGTGCTCAACATCGTCAATGGCTTCGGCCTGGAGGCGGGCAAGCCACTTGCCACCAGCCCCCGTATCGCCAAGATCGCCTTCACCGGAGAGACGACGACCGGTCGCCTCATCATGCAGTATGCCAGCCAGAACCTCATTCCGGTGACGCTGGAACTCGGCGGAAAATCCCCGAACATCTTCTTTGCCGATGTGATGGCTGAAGACGACGACTTCCTGGACAAGGCGCTTGAAGGCTTCGCAATGTTTGCGCTGAACCAGGGCGAGGTCTGCACTTGCCCAAGCCGCGCCCTCATCCAGGAATCGATCTACGATCGCTTCATGGAGCGGGCGGTCAAGCGCGTGGAAGCAATCAGGCATGGCAATCCCCTCGACAGCGCAACGATGATCGGCGCGCAGGCTTCCAACGAGCAGCTGGAGAAGATCCTCGCCTATCTGGACATTGGCAGGCAGGAGGGGGCCGAGGTCCTCACGGGGGGCGCGCGCAACGATCTCGGCGGCGAACTCGCCAACGGCTACTACGTCAAGCCGACGATCTTCAAGGGTCACAACAAGATGCGCGTCTTCCAGGAGGAAATCTTCGGCCCCGTGGTCTCCGTCACGACCTTCAAGGACGAGAAGGAAGCCCTCGAGATCGCCAACGACACGCTCTACGGCCTCGGTGCCGGCGTATGGAGCCGCGACGCGAACCGCTGCTACCGCTTCGGCCGCGAAATCCAGGCGGGCCGCGTCTGGACCAATTGCTACCATGCCTATCCCGCGCACGCGGCCTTCGGCGGCTACAAACAGTCCGGCATCGGCAGAGAGACGCACAAGATGATGCTCGACCACTACCAGCAGACGAAGAACATGCTGGTGAGCTACAGCGAGAAGGCGCTCGGCTTCTTCTGAGAAAGGGCCCCACGCAGGTGCGACCCGCTCCCCATGAGGGGGCGGGTTTTCGCCGCAAAGGAAAGAAACCATGGAAACCACCGTCGACGGGCAACCGCGCGTCCTTGCCACAGACGCAGCCATCGGGCTTATCGATGACATCAGGCGGGACCACCCGGATATCATGTTTCACCAGTCGGGCGGCTGCTGCGATGGCTCATCGCCGATGTGCTATCCCGCCAATGAGTTCATCATCGGCGAGAGCGATGTCAGGCTGGGAGAGATCGCAGGCGTGCCGGTCTACATCAGCGCCGGCCAGTTCGAAGCATGGAAGCATACGCAGCTGATCATCGACGTGGTGCCCGGTCGCGGCGGCATGTTCTCGCTCGATAACGGCCGCGAGAAACGGTTTCTCACCCGCTCCCGTCTTTTTGCAGGCGGCGAGGCCTGTGCCGTCCCAGACGGAACGAGCCGCAAGTAGGCTAGCTGTTGCGCCGACGGGATCGACATGAAGTCAGTGCCTGCGAACTTTCCCGGTCGGAATGGCCGACGTTGTAATCGACACCGGATCGCTTGCTGGAAACGAATCTTCCAGCCCCTCGTCAAGCTGCTCTTCCATCGTTCCCGCATCCCCGGCACTTCGAGCGCTTTGCAAGGCACCGACGTCGCTTCGCGTGGTGTTGCTCGGGTCCGATGACGCAAGTTCCGACATGATAGCCCTGGCACGATCGACGGCATTTCCCGCGTTAAGGGTACGATCGCCATCATTGCGCAGCGACACGGAAACCACCTCGCCGCCACTTCCGACGAACTCCACCGTAAAACCCTGCTTCCCGCCGTGTGCGGGAATGACCTGTGTACCAACCAGCTGCATGGGGCTTTGCTCCAGTCCAAGGTTGTCTGCTTGACAGGAACGGGCACGCGCCCGTGAAGGTTCCCGCGCATGCAGCCTTGGCGATGGGCAAAAAAAAGCCATCGTGTGAACGATGGCTCAATCGTGAAGGTCAAAACCTCCAGAGGGGAACAGTTGTCTCGCCGACCGGGAGGAATGGCCGACATTTATGAAACAACTGTGACTAATATGGAGCGCCAGACCCCGTCATTCAATCAATCGCCGCCTGAAATATCGTCCGGTGTGAAATCTTCTTTCCAGAGTTTGCGCGAACCGCGCGATATTCTACCGGGTGGAGTTCAGGTGCCGCCCGGCGCTGTGCCGTACACGATCGGAATCGCGCATATGACGACAATCACCACGCCCTGGAGGATCGCGACGGTCACCATGGCGAGCGCCCGCCCGGTGGAGATTTTCAGATCGGCCCTGAACCACCGCGTCTCGATCGTCGCGTACCACACGATCACGACGGCCAAAGCGGCAAGCCCCGCGAGCTGTGTTATCTCATGGCCGATCCGCAGGAGCAGACTTGCAACGTTGATCCCAAGGGCAAACGGCGCCGCGACGTAGCACTGACTGTAGAACGGTGGCCTCAACGAGCTGCGATCGATCGGTGTTCCGCGCCTGCGCAACAGTTTTGCCGCCATCAGCAACGGAAAGACGCTATAGGCAATCGCCCGAAAGAGGATCAGATTGGAATCGCTTTCCAGCAACGACGGACGTATCCAGGGAGCCTCGATCTTGCTGAAACTCAGCTCCAGGCCATGCGCAAGGAAGAGCGTGATCACAAGAAACAGCGGCGGGCTGAGCGTGTCGGTATATTGCTCGGACGCATCGTCGCAAAGCTCGACATCGGCATAGCGCATCATGGCGCCGGGATGGCGAATAGTCCGCCACAGGGTTATGGGATAGAAGACCATCCAGGAGACCACCTCGTAGAGGAACTCCTCGAAAGACTTCAGCATTCGCATGAAATCCATTGCCTGCCCCTATCCTCGTTCCGTGCAATCCTGACCTGGACATCGACGCTGCAAAGGACAACACCGAGCCTCACTTGTTCAAGCCTTAGGCTGCCGGAATGGCGCTGTCGATTCGCGCAGGATCAGTTCGACCGGCCACAACTCGTGGATCTCGAGCGGTGATCTCCCCGACAGAAGCTGAAGGACGAGATCGGCGCAACGCGTGCCGGCCGCACGCATCGAGGATCGCGTCGCAGACAGCGAGGGCACCATGTTGTCGGCGGTCAGATAAGGAAACACATCGTCGTGAGCGATCACCGAGACGTCGCGTCCGATCTGCAATCCCAGCGATCGCGCAGCACGATAGACGCCAAGAGCCGTCATCATCGACCCCGCAACGATCGCCGTCGGCGCATTTGACTGTTCGAGAAACGAGCGCGCAAAGCGAAAGCCGAGTTCGTCGGTGAAGTTGCCGCTCGCCATCAGCTGCGGATCGGGTTCGATCCCATGGCTTTGCAGGGCATTGCGGAACCCGCTGTCGCGATGAAGCGCGTAGGTAGCGCCCGGGCGGCCATTGATCATCGCGATCCGCCGATGGCCGAGATCGATCAGATGCGAGGTCGCCCGGCGGATTGCCCCTTCGTTGTCAATGTCGAGCCATGCATGCGGCACGTCGATGTCCGAACGCCCGTGGACAAGAAACGGCATTGCGAGTTCATGAAGCAGTGCAATGCGCTCGTCGTTCGGCCTCGGCGAATGCACGATGATCGCGTCGACGCGCCGGCTCTCGACAAGGCGCCGATAGTGCTGCATCTCGTCGCTATGATCGGGATCTGCCATGGGAATGACCAGAATATCGGTATCCTCGGACACCAGCCGCTCCGCCATCCCGGCCATGAACTCCGCGAAATGAAACTCGCCCGCGCGGCCCATGACCACGCCGATCGCACCGGCCCGCCCTGTCTTCAGACGTACGGCATTGACGTTCGGCCGGTACCCCAGCCTGATTGCCTCCTCGGTGACGCGAGCACGGGTGGTTTCGCTGACCTCGGGATAGCCGCTGAGCGCCCTGCTGACGGTCGTCGGAGACAGGCCGACTTGTTTGGCGAACTCTTTAAGTTTCATGCTCCGACGCGTCTTTCATGATCAGCTTTTCAATCTTGTGCACACCGTAGACTACTGAGCCGCTTATGTCTGAACAGCCGGATTCTGCAACAAGCCAAATCGATTTCAATTTTAATTATTGTTCGCAGCGGGCCACCGATTGCTTTCCACAAGAGGAAACAGAACCATCTACATGTTTTTCTTTAATTTAACATGAATTACTCCCGTATTCCATCGGCACTTTCATTGCCCCCTTGACACCAAATCTCCGTTCTGACAGTTTTTTCCAGCCAAACCGATTTCAATTCGCAGGTCATTTGGTTCTTTTTGGGAGGAAGATATGAAAATTCGTTTGACTGCGGTCGCCCTCGCGACCGCCCTTTTCGGCATTGTGCAGCCGTCTTTCGCGGCCGACATCAGCATTTCGGCAAGCTCGACTGGCAAGAACCTTGACCTTTTGCGCAAGCAGCTCGACACGTTCGAGAAGGAGACCGGCAACAAGGTCAGCATCGTGACCATGCCGTCGTCATCCACCGAGCAGTTCTCGCAATACCGCCTGTGGCTTGCAGCCGGAAACCAGGATGTCGACGTCTACCAGACAGACGTCATCTGGGCGCCTCAGTTGGCCGAACAGTTTCTCGATCTGAAGGATGCCGCCAAGGATGTCGTGGGCGATTTCTTCCCCTCGATCATCGCCTCTCAGACCGTCAACGACCGCCTCGTGGCACTGCCGCTTTACACCGATGCTCCGGCCTTCTTCTACCGCAAGGACCTGCTCGACAAATACGGCAAGCAGCCGCCGAAGACCTGGGACGAGATGGCGGCAACCGCCAAGGAAATCCAGGAGAAGGAACGCGCCGCCGGCCAGAAGGATCTTTGGGGCTACGTCTTCCAGGGCAACGCCTATGAAGGCCTGACCTGCGACGCGCTGGAATGGATCAAGTCCTCCGGCGGCGGCCAGATCGTTGAAACCGACGGTTCAATCTCCATCAACAACGAAAAGGCCGCAGCCGCCATCGAGCGTGCCAAGAGCTGGGTTGGAAGCATTTCTCCATCTGGCGTGCTTGCCTACCAGGAAGAGGAGTCCCGCGGCGTCTGGCAGACCGGAAACGCCGTCTTCATGCGCAACTGGCCCTATGCCTACGCACTCGGCAATGGCGAAGACAGCGCCGTCAAGGGCAAGTTCGACGTGACCACGCTGCCGGTTGCTACGCAAGGCGACCAACCCTCCTCGACACTCGGCGGCTGGAACCTCGCCGTCTCCAAATATTCCAAGAGCCCCGACGCCGCGGTGGCCCTGGTGAAGTTCCTGACCTCCAAGGACAGCCAGAAGCAGCGTGCGATCGAGCTTTCCAACCTGCCGACGCTGCAGGCGCTCTACGACGACAAGGACGTTGCTGCGGCCCAGCCGTTCATGCCGAACTGGAAGCCGATCTTCCAGAACGCCGTGCCGCGTCCCTCAGCCACGACCAAGGTCAAGTACAACGAGGTCTCCTCCAAGTTCTGGACGGCCGTTCACAACTCCCTCTCGGGCAGCGGAACAGCTGCGGAAAACCTTGAGCTTCTCGAAGCAGAACTGACGACGCTCAAGGGCGACAGCTGGTGACAGGTCGAACCGGCAGCGGCGGGCACCGCCGCTGCTGTCTTCCAAATGCCACCCTCCATCGCCTCCAGAAGCGGGTATCTCACGCATGACTGAAGCCGCAGTCTCCCAACCCCTCGGGTCGAACGTCCGCGCCACCAGACGATTTTCGCAATTGCGCTCGGAGCGTGTCCGGTCGGCCTGGATATTCCTGGCGCCGACGCTGTTCATTCTGGCCGTCGTTGCCGGATGGCCGCTTTTCAGGACCATCTATTTCAGCTTCACCAACGCATCGCTGACGAGCCTCGGCGACGCGCAATTCGTGGGCTTCAAGAATTACCTTTCATGGGTCACGCTGAAGAGCGGCCGCACCGTCTATAGCGGCCTTCTCGCCGATCCCGCCTGGTGGGGCGCCGTCTCGAACACGCTCAAATTCACCATCCTCTCGGTCTCCATCGAAACCACCCTTGGCCTGATCGTCGCCCTGGTGCTGAACGCCCAGTTCGCGGGACGCGGGATCGTACGCGCTGCGATCCTCGTTCCCTGGGCTATCCCGACAATCGTCTCCGCCAAGATGTGGGCATGGATGCTCAACGATCAGTTCGGCATCCTGAATGACATCCTGCTTGGACTTGGCCTGATCAGCCAGAAGATCGCCTGGACGGCCAATCCGGACACGGCAATGATTGCGGTGCTGATCGTCGACATCTGGAAGACGACGCCGTTCATGGCACTGCTCATTCTCGCCGGCCTGCAGATGGTTCCGGCCGATATCTACGAGGCCGCCAAGATCGATGGCGTCAATCCGATCAAGGTCTTCTGGCGCCTGACCCTGCCGCTCGTCCGTCCAGCCATCATGGTCGCCGTCATCTTCCGCATGCTTGACGCCATGCGTATCTTCGACCTCATCTACGTGCTGACGCCGAACAACGCCAAGACCAAGACGATGTCCGTCATGGCGCGCGAAAACCTCTTTGATTTCGACAAGTTCGCCTATGGCGCAACGGCCTCCACTGTCCTCTTCCTGATCATCGCAACCGTGACCGTGCTCTACATCTGGCTTGGCCGGGTCAAACTTGGCGGAGGCGAACGCTGATGCTCCTCACGGCCACAAAGAACACGCTCTTCTATCTCCTTGTCGGCGTCATCGTGATCATCGCCATCTTCCCGTTCTACTACGCGATCCTCACGAGCTTCAAAGCGGGCACCGAACTGTTTGCGGTCAACTACTGGCCGACCTCGATCTCGTTGGCCAACTATGCCAGCGTGCTGACGACGGGCAGCTTCATCCGCAGCCTCGGCAATTCGCTGCTGGTCGCCTGCGTCGTGGTCGCGGCCTCGCTGCTCCTTGCTGTCACCGCATCCTTCGCGCTGGCTCGCGTTCACTTCCGTGGCCGCGGGCTGTTGATGCTGACGATCCTGTCGGTGTCGATGTTCCCGCAGATCGCCGTGCTGGCGGGCCTCTTCGAGCTCATCCGCTGGATCGGCATCTTCAACACGCCGTTTGCGCTGATCTTCTCCTACATGATCTTCACCCTGCCCTTCACCATCTGGGTGCTAACCACCTTCATGCGGGATCTGCCCATCGAAATCGAGGAAGCGGCGATCGTCGATGGCGCATCGCCCTGGGTCATTATCACGCAGGTCTTCATGCCGCTGATGTGGCCGGCTTTGGTCACCACCGGCCTGCTCGCCTTCATTACGGCCTGGAATGAATTCCTCTTCGCCCTAACATTTACCTCTTCGGATGCTCAGCGAACGGTGCCGGTCGCGATCGCTCTCCTGTCGGGCGGCAGCCAGTTTGAAATCCCCTGGGGCAACATCATGGCGGCATCGGTCATCGTGACCGTGCCGGTCGTTGTCCTGGTCCTGATATTCCAGCGTCGCATCATTTCCGGTTTGACCGCCGGCGGCGTCAAAGGTTGAAGAAAGCAAGATATGGCACAGATTCGACTCGATAATATCCGCAAGAGCTTCGGCGCATTCGACGTGATCAAGGGCGTGACCATGGACATCCGAAAGGGCGAGTTCATGGTCTTCGTCGGCCCCTCGGGATGCGGCAAGTCGACACTTCTGCGACTGATCTCAGGGTTGGAGGACATTAGCTCCGGCACGCTCTCCTTCGACGGCAAAGCGGTCAACCATTGCGCGCCTTCCAGGCGCGGCATCGCCATGGTCTTCCAGTCCTACGCGCTATACCCGCACATGAGCGTCTTCGAGAACATGGCCTTCGGCATGAAGCTCGCGGGGCGGACGAAGGACGAATGCAAGTCCCGGGTCGAACAGGCCGCCAACCTCCTGCAGCTTTCTCCCTACCTGGAGCGCTTGCCCCGCCAGCTCTCCGGCGGCCAGCGCCAGCGCGTCGCCATCGGCCGCGCCATCGTGCGTGACCCAAAGGTCTTCCTGTTCGATGAGCCGCTGTCGAACCTGGACGCAGCGTTGCGTGTGGCGACGCGTCTGGAGATCGCCAAGCTCCACCGCAGCATGCACGGCACGACGATGATCTACGTCACCCACGACCAGGTCGAGGCGATGACCCTCGCCGACAGGATTTGCGTGCTGCGCGACGGCGTCGTCGAGCAGATCGGCACGCCGCTGGAACTTTATGAGACACCGAATTGCGTGTTCGTCGCTGGCTTCATCGGCTCGCCGAAGATGAATTTCCTGTCCGGCGCGTTCTCCGCTGGCTATGGCGCGCACACGATCGGCGTACGTGCCGAGCACGTCGAGATCGTCCAGCACACGCCCGCATGGACCGGCACAGTCATCCACTGCGAAATCCTCGGCTCGGACAGTTTCGTCTATCTCGATATCGGCTCCGGCGAACCGCTCGTTGTCCGCGAGACCGGCGTATCACGTCATCGACCCGGCGAGACGCTTGGGGTATCCCCCGTCGACATCCACATTCACCGTTTCGACCAATCCGGCCGCGCGCTAGAAAGGACGCCCCTTCGAGGCGCTGCCTGACACCCGCCCGAACCACCGATCGACCGGCTTCCCACCGGCTGATCCAACATCCGCATGAAGGAGTATCGACGTGTCCATTCGCACTATCGTCTGGGGTGAAAACATCCACGAGACCACCAACGCCATCGTCCGGGGCATCTATCCCGACGGCATGCACACGACCATCGCCAACGCCCTGAACAGCGATCCGGCGATCACGGCCACGACGGCAACGCTGCAGGAGCCGGAACACGGCCTGACCGAAGCGCGCCTCGCCGAGACCGACGTCCTGACCTGGTGGGGTCACAAGGACCACGGCGCCGTTTCCGACGAAGTCGTCGAGCGTGTTGCCAAGCGTGTCTGGGAAGGCATGGGCCTTCTCGTGCTGCACTCCGGCCATTTCTCGAAAATCTTCAAGCGCCTGATGGGCACCCCATGCGCGCTCAAGTGGCGCGAGGCCGGAGAGCGCGAGCGCCTTTGGACCATCAACCCGCGTCACCCGATCGCGGCAGGTATCGACGAGAACTTCGTGCTGGAAAACGAAGAAATGTACGGCGAGCAGTTCTCGGTACCGGAGCCGCTCGAAACGGTGTTCATCTCCTGGTTCCAGGGGGGCGAGGTGTTCCGCTCGGGGCTCACCTGGCGCCGCGGTGCGGGCAACATCTTCTACTTCCGCCCGGGCCACGAGACCTATCCGACCTACCATGACGCGAACGTCCAGAAGGTGCTCATCAACGCCGTGAAATGGGCCTACAATCCGCAGGGTGATCTGAAGAGCATCACCGATGCACCGAACGTTCCGGTCGAGAAGGCGCTTGAGCCGATCGTCGAGCGCGGTCCGAGACTGCACCAGGCCGGCGAAGCCGGTTACCGCTGAGGAGCATGAGCAAATGCGTCTACTCGTTCTTGGAACAGGCGTTATGGCCAAAAACCAGGTTGCCAACTTCCTCGCCATCGATGGCGTGGAAGTGGTCGGCGCCGTCGACACGGATCAGGCTCGCCTCGATGAATTCGCCGATCACTTCCACATCGACAAGCGTTTCCGCACGCTGGAGGAAGCGATCGCCTGGGGCGAATTCGATGCCGCCACCAACGTCACGCCCGACCGCATCCACCATGCGACCAGCCTGGCGCTGATTGCCGCGGGCAAGCATGTCTTCTGCGAAAAGCCGCTTGCGGAAAATTACGCCGATGCGCTGGAGATGACGGAAGCGGCGGAAGCCGCCGGTGTCATCAACATGGTCAACCTGACCTACCGCAACGTCGCACCGCTGCAGCGTGCCCGCGAAATGGTGCTGGCCGGCGAGCTCGGCACCATCCGCCATGTCGAGGCCTCCTATCTGCAGAGCTGGCTGGTTTCGCGCGCATGGGGCGACTGGCGCACGGAATCGCGCTGGCTGTGGCGCCTTTCGACCGGCCATGGCTCGAACGGCGTGCTCGGCGATGTCGGCATCCACATCCTCGACTTCGCCGCCTACGGCGCCGCGACCGATATCGACCATGTCTTCGCCCGCCTCAAGACCTTCAACAAGGCACCGGGCGGCCAGATCGGCGAATATCTGCTCGACGCCAATGACAGCTTCACGATGTCCGTCGATTTCACCAACGGTGCGCTCGGCGTCATCCACGCCACCCGGTGGGCGACCGGCCACCTCAATGAGCTGAAGCTGCGCATCTATGGTGAAAAGGGCAGCCTGGAGGTCGTGCATCGCCCCGATGGCTCGGACCTGCGCGGCTGCTTTGGCGAGGACATCGAGACCGCCTTTTGGCGCGATATCGAGGTTCCCGCCGTGCTGACCAACTACCAGCGTTTCGCCGAGGCTGTGAGAACCGGCAAGCAGGACGACCCGACGTTCCGCCACGCCGCGAACCTGCAGAAGGTCATCGACCTCGCGATCGTGTCGGAAAAGGAACGGCGAGAGCTCAATCTGCTGGCTGCTCAGGAACAGGAAAGCCCGCAGGATCAGCGCATACCGCCGCTGACGATCGTCGTTTAGAGCACGCGGAACTGCCAAGGCTTTCAAAGCCCTGCTGTGTCGATGGTCTGCTTTGGCAACGCCTGTCGCCGCCCTCGTCTTTGTGCTCGTCACAAAGACGAGGGCGTTCAGGTCCTTGAACGGGAAAAGGCCCTTCCCACGGCGCAGACGCGCCGTGGCTTGGATTTCCGTCACAAGGACAGGAACGAGGAAAGGTGGATGTGTCCGCCAAAACGATACGCAGTCGTCATCGCAAGGCCCGGCCGGCAGACCCTGTTTGTCTGGTCGGACATTGGATCACCGGAAGTCTTATCGTCTCCGGATAGAATATATCAAACCAGCAGAGCTTCAGGCGCATCACCCCAGCCGATCGGCCAGAAGCGCGATTGAGGCCGCATCGGCATTCGCGAATGCCAGTCGAAGGTAGCGCTCCTGCCCCTCTCCGAAATAGCTTCCGGGCAGGCAGACGACGCCAGCCTCCTTCGCAAGCTTTTCTGCGACCGCCGACGAGCTCAGGGCCTCGAACGGATGCCGGATGAACGCAAAATAGGCGCCGATGGCGCCGATCTCCCAGCCGTGCAGTGCCGCCATGACTGATATCAGCGCATCCGCGCGCCGTGTGATTTCCGCCCGATTGCCGGCGCGCCAGTCGGCAAGAATGGGCATCGCTCCGGCAACGGCAACCTGCGCCGCGCGCGGCGCGCAGATCTGCATGTTGTCCATGACCTTGGTGATCTCGGCAATGACGTTCACGCCGGCGGTGATCGCTCCAAGCCGATGGCCCGGAATGCAGAAGGACTTCGAGAAGCTGTAGAGCAGGACGAGCGTATCCTCCCAACCCTGAATGGTCAGCAACGGATGCGGCGCGCCGTAGCCATCTGGCAGAAAATCGCGATAGGTCTCGTCGACGATCAGCCACGCGCCATGCTTCCGGCAAAGCATAAACAGCTCATGGAGCAATTCCGGTGGATAGATCGCGCCGGTCGGATTGTTCGGCGTCACGATCGCAAGCGCCTTTGCGCCACCCGCCAAGGCCCTTTCGGCGGAGCGAACGTCCGGCAGGAATCCGTTTTCGGCATCGCACTCGACCAGCGCACGCCTGATGCCGAGCATCGACAGCGTTGTATCCTGGTTGAAATAGAAGGGATTGGTCAGCGCCACGGTATCGCCGGAACCCGCGAGCGCAATCGCCACCGACATGAAGGCCTGATTGCAACCGGCCGTGATATGAACATTGTCCGCCGACACCGGCGCCCCATAAACCGCCGACATGTGCTGCGCGTAAGCCTCGCGCAGCACCTCCTCACCCTCGATCGGCCCGTAGCCGGTCGTTTTTGGCGACGCTGCCGCTTCTCCGAGCAGTCGCAGCATGTCGGGGTGCGCTGGATAACCGGGCACGGCCTGAGAAAGGTCGACCAGCGGCCCCTTGCCTCCCCCGTATTCGCGCGCCCATGCGAGAACGGACGGGATCGGTGGGGGCGACAATCGGGAAACGAGCTGATTGGCTTGCGCGGCGGGCATGAATGATCTCTTTTGGCGTTATGAAAGCGAGAAACAAGCACTCCTGCACAAAATGGGCGGGCTCGGCAACACGCATTCGATCACCGTCGCGCGCATCTCCGTCAAGATCCGCAGCACGCCTTGAGCCCTGAAAGTCGTGGCACCTCGATATGCCTGTTGGCAGCAATCGATATGATCCCATCGGCCTTGAGCCGCGATAGCTGGCGCGACACCGTCTCGATCGTCAGCCCCAGAAAGTCGGCAATATCGGCGCGCGACAAAGGCAGGTCGAAACGACGGCTGTCGCCTTCTGCCTCCGGATCAAGGTGGGTTGCGATCAGCAACAGGAAGCTTGCGACTTTTTCGGCTGCCGTCTTGCGTCCGAGTGTGACCATCCACTCGCGTGCCTCGTCGAGCTCGCGCAACGTCTGCGCCATAAGGCGCTCCGCGAGGGCAGGATTGCTCTTCACCATCCGCTCGAGTGCCGCCTTCGGAACGCGACAGAGGCTCACATCGGACGCCGCCTCGGCCGAGACCGCATTTTCCACAGCATTCAATCGGCCCAGAAAGTCCGGCGCGAATTGCAGGCCGACGATCTGCTGGCGACCGTCCTCCAACGTCTTCGTCAGCTTCACGACGCCCCGAATGACGGTGGCATAGGATTCGGCCGCCATCTTCTCGCCCGCAAGTTCCTCGCCGGCATCATGATTGACGAGCCGCGTGTGGGCGGACAGTGCCAAAAGCTCGTCCGCGTTGAGCGCGCCGCACATGCCCTTGTGGCGAACCTCGCAACTTACGCAACGTACTGGGATGTTTGAGTTATGTATGTCTTTGCGCATCAAATCAGCTCCTCGCGAAGCATAGAGCACCGTTGCTGTCGGACAACAGCGTTTTCTCGATCCCGATCAAAGTGGGTGCGTTCGCGACCGGCCCGATCGATCGCTTCGAGATGGCAAGGGTGGGTGCTCAGGCAATTGTTAGAGCCGGATTCGGACCTGGCGGTCTCGACGATTCAGCCAGACCGGACGACAGCGCGGCACGCGCCGTCTCAAAGGGCGCCCTGCAACGGAGTTTCCAGGGCTACTCCGCGGATGGCGCGGATAGCCTGATCGGCTTCGGCGCCTCCTCGATCGGCCCTTTGCCGCAAGGCTATGTCCAGAACGTCTCCGCGACGGGGCAATAGTGCCACAGGTCTCAGAGGGCCGCCTCCCCGTCGCGCGCGGCTTTGCGCTATCGCAGAGCGATCGCGCAGCGGCTGGTACAATTGAAGGCCTGATGTGGCGCTACGTCTTTTCGATCACCGGCTTGCGCGCCCGCTCCGGCAAGGCGGCCCATGCGGTCTGCAGCGATGCGATGCGCGTGCATCACCAAGACGCCGACGGCTCCAAGCGTTTTGACGGGGAGAGATTTGCGCTCACGCCCCAGGGACGTCCATTCGTCCGCACCATGGCGTCGGCGTTGGACAGGCGAGACATTCTCAAGCCGTTTGATCCGGATCAAGCGGGCTCCCAGGCGAACCTCACCAAGACCGACCGCAACGCCACATTGCCGCAGCCAACACTTGCCGATTGTTCTCAGTATGGACGCAGCTATAGTAATTTCAGAAATTTCTGAAATCACAGACATAACGGAAAGCACAATGAACCTCCCGCCGCTTGTTCAATCCTTTGTCCTGCACTTCGGCGAAATGGGCTCGCGGTGGGGAATCAACCGCACCGTCGGGCAGATCTACGCCCTGCTCTATGTCTCGCCGTCCCCGCTATGCGCAGAAGAGATCGCCGATTCACTGGGCATCTCGCGCTCGAACGTGTCGATGAGCCTGCGCGAACTGCAGACATGGAACCTCGTCCTTCTCAAGCACAAACCGGACGACCGTCGCGATTTCTTCACCACCCCTGATGACGTCTGGCTGATTCTGAGAACCCTGGCAGAGGAACGCAAGAAACGGGAAGTCGATCCTACCCTTTCTGTCCTTCGCGAAATCCTCATGCAACGACCGGCAAGCGAGGCCGAACGCCATGCGCAGGAGCGCATGAGCGAGATGCACGCCTTGATTGAACAGCTAACGCACTGGTATGAGGACGTAAAACAGCTTGAAACTGAACGGCTGGCGACGTTACTCTCGCTAGGAGCGAAAGTGACGAAGCTGTTGGAGGCCAAGGACCGAGTCGTTTCGCTCGGCCGCGGCCGCCGGCCCAATCCTGCGAACAAGAGTTAGCGCCATGACGAGTGCTCACTTCGACGCAAATGGAAAGCAGGCTTCCGGCGAGCCGGGCAAATCCGTGCGCAAGCCTTCCAGCCTGAGAGAGGCCGCTGCGATCCAGACCGTTGCCGCGCTACTATGGATTCCGCAGGCAGCATGTCTTTCTATCGCCGTCGGGCGTCTGGCAAATGGCGGTACGGTCGGGGGCGTTGTGTGGCCGGCCGCCTTCATTGCCCTCCTCGGCATCGCCAAATGCTGTCTCGACGCGGCTGGCGGCCGCATGGCATTCCAGGCGGCCCGCACCGAGCTCACCCTCCGCCGGGCAGCAGCCGTCGCAGCGGTAGCGCGGCGCTCGCCGGTGGACGCCACGCGCCCGTCGTCCGGGCAGGCGGCCAGCATTCTTGGGGAGCAGGCCGAACTGATCGTCCCCTATCTGTCCCGATTCCAGCCCGGCCGTTTCAAGGCGAGCGCAGTACCGCTGGTGATCCTTGCCTGCATCCTCCCGTTTTCATGGGTCGCCGCATCCATCCTCCTGTTCGCAATGCCGCTCATTCCTGTCTTCATGGCACTCATTGGCTGGAGCGCCCAGGCTGCGAGCGAGAAGCAGCTCGCGGCAACCGGTGGCCTGAACGGCTTTCTGCTCGATCGCCTGCGCGGGCTTGCAACCATCCGCTCCCTCGACGCCGTGGATGCCACGGCTCTCAAGCTGAGAGCAGATGCTCAATCACTCAGGACCCGGACGATGGCGGTCTTGAAGATCGCCTTCCTGTCGTCGGCCGTTCTCGAACTCTTTGCGGCGCTCGGCGTTGCGATGGTCGCGGTGTATGTCGGCTTTTCGCTGCTTGGCGAGATCCGCTTCGGCGCATGGGCAAGCGGCCTCGATCTGACGAGCGGCCTCTTCGTCCTGCTGCTTGCCCCCGCCTTCTTCGAGCCGCTGCGCGAGCTGTCCGCTGTCTGGCACGACCGCGCCGCCGGCGAGGCCGCCCTCAAATCCCTCGAAGCGCTGGGCGAGGACGGCATCATGCTCGGGGCGATACCCCGTCAGTCCGTCGCAGCAGACAGCGGCAGCGACCTGAGGCTCGAAAACGTTAGCTTCCGTTATGGCAAGGAAGCCCCTCTCGCCGTCGACGCCTTCGATCTTCATATCCGCGCCGGCGAACACATTGCGCTTGTCGGCACAAGCGGTTCCGGCAAGTCGACCTTGCTCGCCCTGATGGCCGGTCTCGCGCCCTGCGAAAGCGGCCGCATCACCATCGGCAGCGAGCGTGCCACAATCGCGGCACAGCCGACAATCGCCTGGATCGGCCAGAAACCGCACATCTTCGCAGGGACGATGGCGCAGAACGTGGCACTCGGCCGGCCGGAGGTTTCGCCGCGCAAGGCGGCTGACGCGCTGGACTTCGCCAGGCTTGATCCCGTCGCCAAGGCCTACGGCCACCGGCCGCTCGGGGAAAGCGGCATCGGTCTTTCCGGCGGAGAAGCGCTGCGCCTTGCCATCGCCCGCGCCGCAGCCAATCCCGAGGTCGGCATCATCCTGGCCGACGAGCCGACAGCCCACCTCGACGCGACGACAGCAAGAGAAATCACCGACCGCCTGCTTGCCCTTGCAAACGGCAGGACACTGGTCGTGGCGACCCACGATCCGCGCCTTGCCGCGCGCATGAGCCGGACCATAAACCTGGACACGGAAACAGCGCGGGAGGCTGCCGAATGAGCATATCGGTTTCCCATCTGAAGCCCGTCATCAGGCTGTTTTTCGCCAGCCAGCGGCGCGGTCTTCTGATCGGCGCGGCGCTCTCGGCGACAACGGTTGCCGCGGGGATTGCGCTGCTCGGCCTTTCGGGCTGGTTCATCACCGCGACCGCAATTGCCGGAATATCGATAACAACGGCCGTAACCTTCGATGTGTTCGCGCCATCGGCCGGCATCCGCCTCCTTGCCATCGGGCGCACCGCAGCACGCTACGGCGAACGGCTGACGACGCATGACGCAACGCTCGGCGTGCTCGCAAGCCTGCGCGAAGGGCTTTTCCGCGGCTTTGCCCGGGCCGGTGCGGCGACAGAGCTGATGCGCCGTCCGGCGCGCCTGCTCTTCCGCCTCACGGGGGACATCGATGCGCTGGATTCGCTCTATCTCAGGGTCCTCGTGCCCGCAGGTGTCGCTGTTGCTGCGGCAATCGGGACGAGCATCGCGCTTGGCCTCATGCATCCCCTGTTCGGACTGCTGGCCGGTCTTTGGCTGCTGGCCGCCGGCCTCGGCATCCCATTGATGGCTGGCCGTCGCGCTGCCAGGCACGCCCGCCGCCGCACCCACGGCATCGAGGCGTTGCGGGCGCGGACGATCGATCTTGTCGCCGGCCAGACCGATCTGCTGATGGCCGGGCGGTTGAACGCCCAGCGTGATGCCATTGCAGCAGCCGACCGATACGCAGCAGATGCCGACGATCGGCTCAACCGCATCGAATCCAGCGTGACCATCGGCTTCGGCCTTGCCTCTACGGCGCTGCTGACGGGTTCGCTGCTCGCCGTCGCAACGCTTTGCGGATCCGGCGGGATCACGCCGCCGGTCGCAGCGCTCGGTATCCTGATTGCGTTTGCCGCTGTCGAGCCCTTCGGTGCACTGCGCCGTGGCGCCATGGAACTCGGCCGGACGCTTCTGGCGGCAAGCCGCATCGCGCCACGCCTGTCGGTCGATGAGGCGACCTATCGAAACGCTTGGCCGGATCCGGGACTTGCAGCGCAACTTTCCAACGTCTGCGCGCGGTATGAAACGTCCGACAGACTGGCCGCCGGAGAGATCACGCTGGAACTTGCAGCCGGTGAACGGCTCGCTTTGGTTGGCGACAGCGGCGCTGGAAAATCGACGCTGCTCGCCCTTCTTTCAGCCGAAATGCAGCCGGTCGCGGGCAACGTTTCAAGCCTGCCGACGACGCTGCTGACGCAACGCACGGAACTCTTCCAGGATACGCTTCGCGGCAATCTCCAGTTGGCAAAGCCTGACGCCACAGATGACGAGCTTCGCACCGCGCTGGCTGAAGCCGGGCTAGTCTGCGATGTCGGGACCCTGCCGCTCGGGCTCGACACAGCGCTTGGCGAAGGCGGCATGGGCCTGTCCGGCGGCCAGGCGCGCCGCCTTGCACTCGCCCGACTTTTCCTGCGCGACACGCCGCTGTGGTTGCTGGACGAGCCGACAGAAGGCCTCGATGGCGCCGTCGCGCGCGATGTAATGACCCGGCTCGCAGGGAAGTCAGATGGCCGCTCGCTCGTGATCGCCACGCATATCCGCCGGGAGGCGGCAATTGCCGACGTCATCGCCGTTCTCGAGGGCGGTCGCATCAAGGAAGTTTCACGCCGTGGAGAGGCGGCGTTCGAAAGGGCTCTGAACCGGCTGAGACCGGATTGAGCCGCAACCGCATAACCCGCCAGGCAATCCGGCATGGCGGAAAACTCTTCGTACCCCGTGGGGCCGTGGGAGAATGACAATGGAACTAGACATAGTCGCGCTATCGCGCTTCCAATTCGCGCTGACTGCGCTCTATCACTTTTTGTTCGTGCCGCTGACGCTCGGCCTCTCTGTGCTGCTTGCGATCATGGAAACCGTCTACGTCATGACTGGCCGCCAGATCTGGCGGCAGATGACGAAATTCTGGGGCGTGCTCTTCGGCATCAACTTTGCAATCGGGGTCGCCACCGGCATCGTCATGGAGTTCCAGTTCGGCATGAACTGGAGCTATTACAGCTACTACGTCGGCGACATCTTCGGTGCACCGTTGGCGATCGAAGGGCTGATGGCCTTCTTCCTCGAGGCGACGTTCGTCGGCCTGTTCTTTTTCGGCTGGGACAAGCTGTCCAAGGTCGGCCACCTCGTTGCGACCTGGTGCGTGGCGCTCGGCTCCAATTTCTCGGCGCTCTGGATCCTGATCGCCAACGGCTGGATGCAGAACCCCGTCGGTTCGGCGCTCAATCCGCAAACCATGCGCATGGAGATCACCAGCTTCTTCGACGTGGTCTTCAACCCTGTCGCCCAGGCGAAGTTCGTCCACACCGTGTCGGCGGGCTATGTCTGCGCTTCGATCTTCGTCCTCGGCGTCTCGGCCTGGTACCTGTTGAAGGGACGGCATATCGAAATCGCCAAGCGGTCCATGACCGTTGCCGCATCCTTCGGCCTCGCCTCCGCACTCTCGGTCGTCGTGCTCGGGGATGAAAGCGGTTACCTCGCAACAGAGAACCAGAAGATGAAGCTCGCCGCGATCGAGGCGATGTGGAAGACGGAACCGGCGCCGGCAGCTTTCACGGCCTTCGGCTTCCCCGATCAGCAGGCACGCGAAACGCATTTCGCAGTCCACATTCCGTGGGTCATGGGCTTGATTGGTACGCGTTCGCTGACGACCGAAATTCCAGGCATCGATAAGCTCGAACAACAGGCCGAAGTGCGCATCCGCGACGGCATCAAAGCCTACGATGCGCTGATGCAGATCCGCGCCGCACCTGCCCAGGGTCAGGTCGCCCAGCAAGTCCGCAGCTCCTTCGAGGAACTCGGCCATGAGCTTGGCTACGCACTACTTCTGAAGCGCTACGTCGACGACCCGCGCCAGGCGACGGACGAGCAGATTGCCCAGGCGGCACGTGACACGATCCCGCATGTGCCGACCCTCTTCTGGTCGTTCCGCATCATGGTCGGCCTTGGAATGTTCTTCATCCTGCTGACGGCGACATTTTTCTGGCTCTCCGCACGGCGGCATCTCGACAAGTATCCGCTGCTCCTGAAAATCGCCGTTCTGGCGATCCCGCTTCCATGGATTGCCATCGAAGCAGGTTGGATCGTTGCCGAGATCGGCCGCCAGCCCTGGGTCATCGAAGGGGTGTTGCCGACCGCACTGGCCGTCTCCAGCCTCGGCGCCAGCACGGTTCTGCTGACCATCATCGGCTTTGCCACTCTCTATACGGTGCTGATCGTGATCGAGATGACCCTGATGATCCGGGCCATCAAGAAGGGACCGGCACCGGACGACGAGCCGGACGCCGAGCTCATTTCTAAAATCCTCGTTCCTGCTGCGGAGTGATCGCCATGATCCTGCACGAACTCATAGACTACGAAACCCTGCGGGTGATCTGGTGGCTGCTTCTGGGCGTGCTGCTGATCGCCTTTGCCGCCACCGATGGCTTCGACCTTGGCGTCGGCACACTGCTGCCCTTCGTCGCCAAGACGGACACGGAAAGACGTGTCGCCATCAACACGATCGGCCCCGTCTGGGAAGGGAACCAGGTCTGGCTCATCCTCGGAGGCGGCGCCATCTTCGCTGCCTGGCCGCCGCTCTATGCCGTTTCGTTCTCCGGCTTCTACCTCGCGATGTTCGCGATCCTCTTCGCGCTCATCCTGCGGCCGGTTGGCTTCAAGTACCGCTCGAAGCGCGAAAGCCCCCGTTGGCGCAACAACTGGGACTGGGCGCTGTTCATCGGCGGCTTCGTGCCGTCGCTGATCTTTGGCGTTGCCGTTGGCAACGTCCTGCAGGGCGTGCCCTTCCGCTTCGATCCTGCTGACATGCGGATCTTCTACGAAGGCACGTTCTTCGGCCTGCTCAATCCCTATGCCCTGCTCTGCGGTCTGTTGTCGGTCGCCATGCTCGTCCTGCACGGCGCCTCGTGGCTGGTCCTCAAGGCAAGCGGGCCGGTTGCCGAGCGTGCAAGGAGCTACGGCAGCATCGCAGCGCTTGCCGTGATCATGCTGTTTGCTCTCGGCGGCATCTTCCTGGCGCTTGGCGTCCACGGCTTTAGCATCACCAGCGACGTCACACCGGCCGGCCCCTCCAATCCGTTGCTGAAGACAGCAGCGCACGACGGCTCGTGGCTGGCGAACTACGCAGCCTATCCCTGGATGTTGATCGCACCGATCCTCGGTTTCCTCGGTGCAGCGGCAGCGTTCATCTGCATGCGGGCAAAGCTGGAAGTGACGACATTGCTCTTCAGCAAGCTGTCGATCTTCGGGATCATCTCGACCGTGGGCCTTTCGATGTTCCCGTTCATCCTCCCCTCCTCGCTCGACCCCAATTCGAGCCTGACGGTGTGGGACGCCTCGTCGAGCCACCTGACGCTCTTCATCATGCTGGTGGTATCGGTGATCTTCCTGCCGATCATCTTCGCCTACACCGCCTGGGTCTACAAGGTGCTCTGGGGCAAAGTCGACGAGCAGACCGTCAACGACAAGAGCGGCCACGCTTACTGAAGGAGATAGACGATGTGGTATTTTGCATGGATCCTCGGCCTGCCTCTGGCCGCAGCCTTCGCCGTCCTCAACGCCAT
Organism: Rhizobium sp. P1_C7; assembly: GCF_056406295.1. Lineage (NCBI taxonomy): Bacteria > Pseudomonadati > Pseudomonadota > Alphaproteobacteria > Hyphomicrobiales > Rhizobiaceae > Rhizobium > Rhizobium sp. P1_C7. Next base: position 348,650 of record NZ_JBFUAL010000005.1, on the reverse strand, counting down.
GTGGTACGAGCTGATGGACGATGACGCCAAGAAAAAGAAGCACTGATCGCTGCTTCTGACCTGTCAAGATCTGGAGGGATGCGCTCGATGCAGAGCGCATCCTTTTTTTGGGGCCGAGCGTTTCCGTTGCACGGCGCACCCGCGTGGGGTGTTCCGTGCGGTCTGTCACACGCAGGCGGGCTGTCGCGGCCGAGAAGCGGAATTTTTGCTGTAGTATTCCCTTAGTACCCTCGCATGCCTGCACCTTGCTAAGCTCTCGACGTTGTTCTGGGAGGAAAACATATGCCAGCTTCGAAAATTCTCATGATTACGGGCGACTTCACGGAAGACTACGAGACGATGGTGCCGTTCCAGACGCTGCTTGCCTGCGGTTACACCGTGCACGCCGTCTGCCCTGGAAAAAATGCAGGCGAAACCATCGCGACTGCCATCCACGATTTTGAAGGCGACCAGACCTATTCGGAAAAGCGAGGTCATAACTTCGCGTTGAACGCCAGCTTTTCGAGCATCCGTGCCGAAGACTACGATGCGCTGGTGATCCCTGGCGGTCGCGCGCCGGAATACCTGCGGCTCAACCCGGATGTCATCAAGGCCGTGCGTCATTTTTTCGAGACGGGAAAGCCGGTCGCCGCGATCTGCCACGGCGCACAGCTGCTGGCTGCTGCCGGCGTGCTGAAGGGGCGCACGTGCTCGGCCTATCCCGCATGCCGGCCCGAAGTCGAGCTTGCGGGCGGCATCTATGCTGACATCGCCATCAGCGACGCCGTCTGCGACGGCAATCTCGTCACGGCTCCGGCCTGGCCCGCCCATCCCTCGTGGCTGCGGCAGTTCATGACTGTGCTTGACGCAGCGTCCCTGCTAGAAACGAACGCCGCCTGAGGAGACGGGCAAAGGGAGGGAAGAGATGTGCGAGCTGTTCATCAAGGCGGACGCAAAACTCTGGGAGAGCACGACGCGTTCACTGCGCATCGATGGCATGGTCACGAGCGTTCGGCTGGAGAACTTTTTCTGGTCGACGCTTGAGGAAATCGCCCGCCGTGATCGCATGAACGTCACGCAACTGATCACGCGACTGCATCACGAGTCGATCGACGCGGGTCACGATCTCGGAAACTTCACCTCGTTTCTGAGAGTGTGCTGCGCCCGCTATCTCGCCCTGCAGCTTTCCGGCGACATCCCCTCGGACGTCACGCAACCGATCGCCGGCCTCAACGCTCCTGCAATCCTGGTCCGAGAACGGCAAAAGTATCACTGAGCCTGCACGAGATTAGTAGCTGGCCTCGATGAAAATCCTGGCCAGCGCTTCGATGCCGACCTGATCGTCGGCATCGAAGCGCGAAACGATCGGACTGTCGAGGTCGATGACCCCCAGGATCTTGTTGTCATGGCGCAGTGGCACCACCAGCTCGGAACGGGAAGCGGCATCGCAGGCGATATGCCCCGGAAACGCATGAACGTCCTCGACTAGAACAGACATCCCCTTTTCAACGGCAGTCCCACAGACGCCGCGACCCACGGCGATGCGGACACAGGCGGTTCTCCCCTGGAACGGTCCCAGGACGAGCTCGTCCTTCGATTTCAGAAAGTAGAAACCCGCCCAGTTCAAATCGGGCATCATCTCGAACATCAATGCCGATGTGTTTGCAGCATTGGCGATCACATCGCTTTCGCCGTGCAGGAGGCCCTTCAGTTGCTGGCTCAGTTCCCGGTAGAATTCCACCTTGTCGGTCTGATCAATCTTCGCCGCTTGAAACATGTCGGTCGCCGCTCGTTTTCGTTTCGCAGTACCTTTCATATAGTGACGCCGCCCGGTCCTGCCAATCGGCCCAGCATGCCGAAATCATTGGCGATTGCTGCCATCGCGATCTTGTCGGACGGCGATCGAACCATATTTACCCTAGCGGCAACTTTTCGATCATGGGGCCTGTAAGGACGGTCGGCGGATACTCGCCGCGCGTTTGCAGACAGCGGCCGGCAAGCGAAGCCAAGTCCGCTCGGTAGCACCGGACATGTTTATCGAAGACGCGTCAAAAGCGCCCGACCTCGTCTCAACGATAACCGACCACCGGCCGCTGCTTCCTGTGAGAGGCTAGAATAGAAGCATTCATTTTCAGACCGAGGTAAGCACCATGACACCGGAAGATAGACAGGCAGTCTTCAGCCATCGCCAGATTGCAGCGATCATCAAGGGCATCACGTTGGAGGACGGCACAGACGCGCCGATCACGGGAAAGTCGCTCGGCGAGGCGATCCTTTTCGTCTCCGAGGAAGCGGCAACCAATGCAGCTAGCGCCCATATCGTCTACGGCGCCAACGAGTCGCTGAGCTATACCGACTGCCTCAGCATATATCGCGACTACGCAGCAGCGCTCCGCCGTGGGTCGAACTGACAGGTTCAGAGAGGATCGACATGGCGAAGCGAAGTGCCGGTCTGGTGATCTACCGGCGCCACGAAACCGACTATGAAGTTCTGCTGGTGCACCCAGGCGGACCGTACTGGGCAAAGAAGGACGACGGTTGCTGGTCGATCCCCAAAGGGCTTGTTAACGAGCACGAGAATGATCTTGCCGCAGCCATCCGCGAGACGAAGGAAGAGATCGGCGTCAACATCGATGGGTCGTTCGCCGCTCTCGGCTCCTACAGGCAACCGGGCGGCAAGACCGTTGTCGCCTGGGCGGTCGAGGCAGATGTCGACGCGAGTGCGATCACCAGCAACCCCTTTAGCATCGAATGGCCGCCCCATTCGGGCGGGATGCAGGCGTTTCCGGAGGTCGATCGGGCGAAATGGTTCGGCCTGGTTGACGCCGAGACCAAGATTCTGGTCGGCCAGCGCCCCATATTGCTGGATTTTGCAAAGCATGTCACCGCACGGGCCAGGCCGTGACGCTGCTCAATGCGGGAGCGTCTGACGCCCTCGATTGTGCATGGCAGCTATTCGCTTTGCGCGCTCGCTTTGCCCGCCTCGCTGAGCCACTTTGACAAAGCTATCCTCCAAATGATTCTGGCCTCATGACAGCTATTAATTCGCCGGTGCGCGGTGTTATCATTGCGTTTGCCGCCTACGCCGTGTTTGCGTTCAGCGACGCGTCGATCAAGATTTTGCACGGCAGCGTCCCTGCCTACCAGATCGCCTTCATCGGCGCCCTGTTCGGGACTTCGGCCCTTCCCTTCATCAAGGCCAAGGACGATTCCTGGCTTGACGTCGTTCGATCGTCGAATCGTTGGCTGTGGCTGCTACGCTTCGTTTGCGGCGCGGTCGGTGCGATCGCCTCGATCATTACCTTCACCCTGCTGCCGATGGCGGAAGCCTTCTGTCTGCTGTTTCTCCTGCCGTCCTTCGTCACGATCCTGTCAGTCATCTTCCTGAAGGAAGATGTCCGGTGGCAGCGATGGGCCGCCGTTATCGTCGGCTTTGCGGGCGTCCTGGTTGTCCTTCGCCCCGGCTTTCGGGAATTGTCGGCCGGTCATCTCGCGGCCGCAATCGGCGGCCTGACGGCGGCAATTTCAATCGTCGTCCTCAGAAAGATGGGACCCGCAGAAAAGCGCCTGTCACTCTATGGAGCGGCGCTGCTCGGTACATTGATCGTCAGTGGCTTTCTGATGCTTTCGCAGGTCATCGTTCCGACGCCGCGCCAATGGCTTTTCCTTGCCAGCTACGGCCTGCTCGGCGCCGCCGGCAACGTGCTGCTGATGACCGCCGCGCGCATCGCGCCGGCAAATCTGGTTGCGCCGCCCCAATACAGCCAGATGCTGTGGGCAATCGCCTTCGGCTATCTGATCTTCGACGATACGATCGATCTGCCGATGGCAGGTGGGATCATCCTGATCATCTGCTCGGGCCTGTTGACGCTGGCGCGCGAACGCAAGCGCGGAACCCCCCTGCCAAGAGCCGTGGTATCCACCGACAATCAGGCACCGCTCGCGACATCGCTCGAGCCTGACGGGGATCAGACCAGACCAACGTAGGGCGGTTCCACACGCTGACCTTGTTCTCTCCGCTCAAAACGGAACAACCCCGCTTGCGGACACGCAGGCGGGGTTGTTCCAATTCAGCCGACATCAGCAACTATCGGCCAAGGACCGGACAGCCGCGAACGTTGCCGAAGCTGATTTCGTCGGCACCGCGACGCGACCAGCCCTGAACGATTACGCGGCGTGGCGTAACGTCAACCACGCGGGCACGGCGGAAGCCATAATCGCGAGCAATATCTTCCGCGAGACGCGGATCACAGCCGCGCGGGCGGCCGTAGCCGTAGCCTTGACCCGGCGGTGGTGGGCGGCCGTAGCCCGGAGGTGGCGGTGGTGGGCGTCCGTACCAGGGAGGTGGTGGCGGACGTCCATCGCCGATATAGATGTCCACCTGAGCGGATGCCGGTGCCGCGGCCCCGGCAAGCGTGCCGGCGGCGAGCACCAAGGCAAAACCCGCCTTGGTCAGAAATTGCATCATCGAAATCTCCATATGCGCGCGACAAGCGGGTCGCACTGCTTTCGATTCATTGTCACCGGTCGGAGAGCCCTTCCGGAGGTGCACAGTCATATGCGATTCGCACAAAGCAGGCGGAAAATGGCACGGCTAAGGCGAACCGGTTCGCGCGCCCGGACGCGTCGTCAGCGGCGCATCATCGGGCATCCGCGGAGGTTTGCGAACGTCATCCGGTCCCAGCCACGATATCCGCGACCAGAAACAACCATGCGGCGCGGTGTAATGCTGGTCACCCTTGCGTCGCGCAAACCGGCAAAGCGCGCCCTCTGGACAGCCTGCACCGGCGAGCAGCCGCTGGTCGGCCGATACGGGACATCCAGAACGGCTGCGCGATCAGGAGTTGCCGCGGCGATCGGGGCACTTGCGCAAATGGAAGCCAGCGCAACAAGGCAGGCAAGCGAAGCCTTGGCGAGGAAATGATGCATGGCAAACTCTCGATTCTCGTTTCATCGATCTCCCTTTCGGGATTGTCGAGACCATAACCGACTGACAATGAACGATGTTCGAACCATCCATTCAGTTTCAGTTCAGCCGCCGAGATGCAGCACGACCTCGCGCCGGTGTGGCCTGTCGCGATGTTCGAACAGATAAATCCCCTGCCACGTGCCGAGCGCCAGCCGCCCGCTCGTGACCGGGATACCGATCGAAACCTGCGTCAGTGCCGCCTTGATGTGTGCCGGCATGTCGTCGGGGCCCTCCGTGGTATGGACGATCCACCGCATCGACGGATCGGATGAGGGTGGCACGAGGCGGCGAAAGAAGGCGTCGAGGTCGGTTCTAACGTCGGCATCGGCATTTTCCTGGATGAGCAGCGAACAGGAGGTATGCCGAACAAAGACGGTCAAGAGCCCCTCGCCCGCGCCAGAGGACCGAACGAAGGCAGAAACCTCATCCGTAAACTCGTAGAGGCCCGGCCCGCGCGTCGACAGGCTGATGATCTTTTGCGGCATGACGGTTCTCCGGAAGCATTGTCTCCGGCAGACGTGGCGCCCGTCGCTGTTGATGTCAATCCCGCTTGGCTCTTGCTCAGAGCCGCAAAAACGGCTTGAAGCCTCCGAAGATCATCCGCTTTCCGTCAAAGATCGTCTTCCACTCGTCACCCTGCAGACGTGAGTCCGACATCACTTTCGACATGATATCGTCACGCTGCTCGCGCGAGTCGTAGACGATCCAGGAGAAGATGACGACTTCATTGTCGGTTGCCTGGACCGCGCGTGGAAATGATGTCAACTCTCCATATGGCACGTCGTCGGCTATGCATTCGACATATTCCTTCGCGCCGTAAGCTTTCCATACTGCGCCCGTCGTCGCCGAAAACAGCTTGTAAGCCTCGATGTTCTGCTTGGGCACCGCAACGACGAATCCATCGACATAGGACATGTTCTTCGCTCCCTTGGCTATGCACCGGTTCAAGGACGAACAGGATTGCTGCGAACCGACACCTCAGTAAGAATAGGCGCATTGCGGGAGGGGCAAGATCGCGGACGGTTCGTCGGGAAAAATCGAACCGCCCATGTCGGAATATCTCCCCTTTGCGCGTCCTCGACACATGTAACCGCCAGGAGGAAAAGCCGATGCAGAAAATCACCCCGTGTCTTTGGTTCGACAACCAACTCGACGAAGCGATCACCTTCTATTCTGGCATATTCAAGAACGCCGGCGCAGCACAGATCAAACGCGGCCCGGATGGAAGGGCCTTCGCGGCCACCTTCGAATTGGAGGGACAGCAGTTCATGGGCCTGAACGGCGGTCCGCAATTCAAGTTCACCGAAGCGATCTCGTTCTTCGTGCATTGCAAGGACCAGCCTGAGGTCGACTATTACTGGGAGCGGCTGCTCGACGGCGGCAAACCGCAGCAATGCGGCTGGCTGAAGGACCGGTTCGGGGTTGCCTGGCAGATCATCCCGGATGCGTTGATGCGCTATCTCAACGATTCCGACGCGCAAAAAGCAATTCGCGTACAGGCCGCCATGATGCAGATGGTCAAGATTGAGGTTGCCGCGCTTGACGACGCCTATGCGGGCTGAAGCAGGCGACCGGTCATGACCTGACCCCCGTCAGCGCGTCTACGCTTCGGTTGCCTGGGTCGGCGCCCGAAAATTCCGGAACTGCTCGACGAGGAAGTCGACGAGCGCCCGCACCGCCGTGGGCAAGCCACGAGATGCCGTGAACACCAGATAGATGGTGGCCTGGGACATCTGATAGTCGGGAAGCAGATGCACGAGGCGCCCTTCCCGGATGCCCTCGGCGCAAACGTGGTCGGGAAGCAGGCCGACGCCGACCCCCGCATAGACTGCCTCGAGAATAGCAGGAACGCTGCGGCAGCTCATGCGAGGTCTGTGCTCGTGTCTGTAAGGCGTTCCGTCGGGCCCTTTGAACTCCCAGACATCGGTCTCCTTCCACTCGGCCATGGCACCGGTAAAGGACACTGTCGGCACGTCGGCAAGGCATTCGATGCCGCAGCGACGCGGCAGGGTCCTTGCAAGATCCCTGTTGGCGACCAGGATCAGATCCACCTTGCTGAGAACCCGCATCGTCAGTTCGGAATCGGTCTCCTCCGCCAATTGCGCACGCACGGCAAGGTCGAGCCGGTCGTTTATGATGTCGACACGCTGATCGGATGCCAGGATCTGCAGCTGGACCTTGGGGTATCGGATCAGGAACTCCGGAAGCATGCCGCCCAGCGCGCCTTCAAGAAGGCCGGTCGGCACGCTTATTCGAACCGAACCTTGTGGCTCTCCGTTGGCCTCGCTCACGGCCTTTGCAGCACGGTCAACTTCGCGCAGCATGTTTTCGCAGTATACATACAGAGACTGGCCGATCTCCGTCACGCGAAAGCGATGCACGGTCCGCTCGATCAGCCTCACCCCCAGCCGCTCCTCAAGCGTCGAGATATGCCTGCTGAGCTTTGATTTCGGCAACCCAAGGACGCGCCCGGCAGCCGAAAAGCCACCATGGCGGACCACGGCAGCGAAATAAGCGAAATCGTTCATATCAGGAAATGTAGCGTCTGCGGCAGGCACCGAACACCTCGTCTCTACAAATGCGTATTCAAGCTCCTCCCGACACGTCGCTTACGCCTCTTGATCGGCGATGCCAACGGCAAGAGTGAAACTTTCGTTCCAAATTTGGAACATTGCGTTCCAATCAACGACCTTCAATTGCCGACCACGCGGTATTATCTCGCGCCTGCAATTCCCTCTCGGTGTCGTCTCGACGGCGTCGCCACAGCGCTCTCGTGAGCCTTCGTAACAGTCCTGCTTGTTGATGCGCCGTGCCACCGCGGCGCAACGGTAGATTCTATATATCTATTTGATATTGTTACATAAAAATCACATCATTGTCCAAACGATGCTACGGAATGCGATTTTGATCACGGGAGAATTGATAGATTTACTTAACGATGAGAAGGAGGGGTCAGCGGTTCGCTGATCCGCGCGCCGAAAGGCAATTACCGGAACAGCTGCCATTTGCCTTTTCGGCCGTGGCGGCAGTCCCTTCGAAAAGGAAATGGATTTCAAATGAACATACGGATGGTTTTGTTGACCTCGGCCGCGGCGCTTGCTGCTGCGTCTTCCCCGGTCTTCGCTGCTGACGCGATCGTCGCGGCTAACCCGGAGCCGGTAGAATACGTCCGCGTCTGCGACGCGTACGGCACGGGGTATTTTTACATTCCCGGCACCGAGACCTGCCTGAAGATTGAAGGCTACGTTCGCGTTCAGGTTGATGGCGGCCCGGACGAAAGCGGCGTCAGCGACTACAATATGTGGACCCGCGCCCAGGTACAGTTCACAGCCAAGAGCGACACCGAGTACGGGGCGCTCACCGGCGTTATCGTTCTGCGCGTCGATGGCAATAACCAGACCGACCAGGACTCAAAGCTTGACTCGGCCTATATCGACGTCGCGGGCTTCCGCGCCGGTCTGTTCTACAGCTGGTGGGATGATGATTTGAGCGGCGAGACGGACACCCTCTCCAGCTACTCGACGCTGCACAACTCGTTCCGCTACCAGTACGAATCCGGCGATTTCTACGCTGGCATCAGCGTCGACGAGCTGGAAGACGGATACTACGCCCCCGGCGAAAACCCGAACAACGTCGGCATCGCCGTCGGCGTTGGTGGCAAGGCTGGCGCTTTCGCCTACCAGGTCATCGGCGGGTATGACACGGACAATGAAGAAGGTGCTGTCCGCGCAATCGGCTATGCTGAAATCGGTCCGGGTACGCTCGGCCTGGCAGCAGCCTGGGCAAGCGGCATCAACAGCTACTACTCCGCTTCCAAGTGGACGGTTGCTGCTGAATACGCTCTCAAGGCTACCGATAAGTTCACCATCACGCCTGCAGTCCAGTACTTTGGCGAATATCGGGCGAGCGAAGACGACGCCGACTTCGGCGATGATGCATGGCGCGTTGGTGTGACCCTCGACTACCAGATCGTCGACAACATGTACGCCAAGGGAACCGTCAGCTACACGGATCAGGACCACGGCGACAACGTGACGACGGGCTTCTTCCGCCTGCAGCGCGCGTTTTGATCTGAAATCCCGGTGCCCCGGCTTCGCCCGGGGCCCCAATAGTATTGCGTTTTCTGATCCGGTTGACCTCCGATCAGTTACGGGGATGGGCCGGTTTCCCTGCCGGACCATCCTTGTGGGTCTCAAGGATCGCCCTGTCGGTCCAGACCTCCAGTCCACTCGCTCGCCGCAGCGTTTCCTTCGTAAAATCAGGGTGGGGTCGGCCCGGGCTGCACACTCGGTTTGCCAGGCATTCCATCCTCGCTATTGTCGTGCTCCGCCACAGGGGAGCGCCATAATGGAATTGCGTATCGATCCGCATCCGTCAAACAGCGAGTTGAACGCGCTCTGGGAAGCGGCGTGGAGCGAAACGGACGTACGCGATTTCATGCCGAAACTCTCTCGAAGCCTTGCGCATGTCGGCGCCTATCACGGCGGGCGGCTCACAGGCTTTGTGAATGTCGCCTGGGACGGTGGCGTGCACGCGTTCATTCTCGACACCTGCGTACATCCCGAGTTTCGCAATCGAGGCGTTGCAACGGCGCTCGTCAAGACCGCAGAAGAATGCGCGCGTGCGCGGGGGGCGCAATGGCTGCATGTCGACTTCGAACCCCATCTCGCCGACTTCTACCGAAAGTGCGGTTTCACACCCTCAAACGCAGGCATCATGTGCCTTGTCTAGACGGGCAGGTCTTCGACCGGGAACCCGGCAACTGCCGGATTGCAGGAGCTGATGCCAGCTCCCCGCAGATTTATCGATCACCAGCGGTCAAGACCGAGCAGCTTGCGGCCAAGGGGGGACAGTTCCGCAGTGGATCCGTTGTGCTTTTCCCATTCACGCGGATCCCCCGGAAAGGCATCACGCTTCGGGTAGTCGAGTTCCCGCCAGAGGTGGATACGTTCCTCGCGTTCGGCAGCGTTGTCGTGTTCGGCCGGATGCATGGAGACGTATTGCGCCATGCGCACCCGATTGTCGGAATGGTTGGGACGAACGCCGTGAGCCAGCAGCGAGTTGAAGATCATCAGGTCACCTGGCTCCATGTCGATGTTGACGATGGACAGGCCGGCCGTATTGGGGTGCATCGGATCGCGGTCCTCCGGTTGCGTCTTGACCCATTCTTCGAAATGCTCGAAGAGCTCCGGTACGCATTGGAAACCGCCGACGTCGCCGTCCTGCTTTTTCAGGCTGAGAACGCCTTGCACGCCGATTGGCAAAGGACGGATTGACGTATCGACATCCCAGTGGATAAAGCCGTTCGGATTGCCCTTCACCTTCTTCGGCGGATTGAGGTTCGCCCGGTCGATCGTCACCCAAAGGTCTTCGCGATCCCAGATATCGACGAAGGCGCCGTATATGCGCGGCTCCATGCGATTATCCCAAAGCGCCTGGTGATTGTAGATCTCCAGCATGCCGGTGTTGTTGAGTTCCTTCATCTTGTGCTCGCGTCGCTGCGGCGCGTACCACGTCGACTGATCGTTCGGGTCCTTGTCGTCAAAACGCCAGAGCACCTCCACAAGCCGCTCGACATTCTCCGCAGGCACTGCCTGCCGCACGATCACATAGCCTTTGGTGATCCAGTGCTGCCAATCCTCCTGCGAAAGCACGCGAAGCGGCAGGTTCTTCTTGATGCCCTTGAGCTGCGTCGTTGTCGATGCCGTCGTAGGATGGGCGTCGCGCTTCAAAGCCTGCTGCATATCTTTCCTCCATCTGATCGATCCCTGTTTCGTCAGGCGATGTAGAAAGAATAGACGTCGGCAGGGGAGAATGTTGCCAGAATTTGGCAAGTTATGATACTATTTTGGCTTCTGAGTGGAGTTCCGTGCCGAATGAGGCCCTATCTCGAAAAACTTCCACTTGAGCCAAACAGCTCACTGAGCCGCCTGAACAGACGGCTGGACGATGCCATTCCATTCCAGTGGCATCATCATCCGGAGTTCGAACTGACCTTGACGCTCAACTCTCGCGGCCAGCGCTTCATCGGCGACCATGTCGGTGAATACGACGATGGCGACCTTGTCCTCGTCGGGCCCAACCTGCCGCATACATGGTTCTCGCGTGAGAAAATCAAGCAGGACCAGCCGCATATCGCACTCGTGATGTGGTTCCATCCTGACTGGGCGCGACAGATGGCGCGCGACTTCGTCGAATTCCGCAGCGTCGCGGCAATGCTTGCGCAGGCAGGCGGCGGTCTTCAGTTCACGCAGGACGCTGCCGGATCGGTCCGCAGCATGTTCGAAAGCCTATTCTCGTGTTCGCCGGCGGAACGGCTCCTGACCTTGCTGTCAGTGTTGCACAGCCTTTCGGCGGATCAATCGCGACCACTCGCAAGCACATCGCCGCTGCAGGGCGCTCCCGGCGAAAGCCGCGAACGCATAGACAGGGTCCTGACCCACATCCACACGCACTATGCCCGTCCGGTTCCCCTGCCGGCATTGGCGGATATCGCAGCACTCAGTCCCTCCGGTCTGCATCGGCTTTTCATCCGCCACACCGGCCGGACCATATCCGACTACATCGTTCACATGCGGATCGGAGATGCCTGCGCGCGCCTCTCGGGCACAGCTCAGCCAATCCGCCATATCGCCGAGCTTGTGGGCTACAATTCGCTGGCGAACTTCAACAGGCAGTTTCGCGCCGTGAAAGGCATGACACCGCGCGACTATCGCAATCTCTTCAGCGCTCGATAAAGGCCGCCACGGCAGATGACGGTTGCTAGGAGGCGAGTGTCGTCCTTCGGCGAGACAGCCCGAGCCCCAGTACTGCCGCAAGCACGCATCCGACTCCAACCAGTTGATTGAGTGAAAGCGGCTCCCCGAGCAGGACAAAGGCCATCAACACGGCGGATGCGGGAGCGATCGCCGTAAACAGCGATGCTTCGACCCCCGAGACGCGCTCTGCACCTGCATACCAGAGGATGAAGCCCGCGACTGTCGGCACCAGCGCGTAGTAGACCACCGCCGCGATCGCCTCCTGGGGGAAGTCGATGGGAGACGCAGCCTCCCACAGAGCCGGAGTGGTCGCGACGATCAAACCGATGCCGGTCATCAAGGCGGACTGGGTCAGCGGCGGAATTGGCGTGCCGAGTGTCTTGTTCAGCAGAATGAAAAGGCTCTCACACATCACCGCGCCAAGCACCAACCCGTTCCCGAGCATCGATCCGCTCCCGGCCTCTGGCGAGAATGCGATGGACAACACCCCGGTTGCCGACAATGCGATCGCCAGCACGATCGAACGATGCGGCCTCTCGCCCAGAACCACAATGGAAAGAACGGCCGAGACGATCGGCAACGTGCCGATGATCACGCCCGCGTCGGCCGCCGTCGTCAGTTTCAAACCCGATATCAACAACGTCGTATAGCCGACACTGCCGGCGCCCGCCTGGACGACGAGGATCACCCATTGGCGCAGTCCCAACCTCGGGAGCCGCGCTCCCTTCCACCTCATCAGGAGCACGAAAAAGGGAAAAGCGACAGCAAAACGCAGAGCGGTGGCCGTGAACGGCGGCATGCCCGCGGCAATGATCCTGCTGGCTGTGACCGTGCTTCCAACCGTCAGCATTGCAAGCGTGAGACAGAGATAGCCTTGAAAAGGTCCGCGCATCGTCGTTCTCCTGTTGGCTTGCAGGAGACCCGAAGGCCGTCGCGAGATCTTGAACGAAATTGCAGACGGCTCAAACCATCGCGTTGGCATAGCTGCCTGGCGATATCCCATATTTGCTGACGAATACGCGCGTCATATGGCTCTGATCGGAGAAACCAGAGGCGAGCGCTGCTTCTGCAAGCGGAGTACCCACCGCCATCAGCCGTCGGGCAAGATGGATGCGGCGCTGCACCAGATAGGCATGGGGCGTCATGCCGGTTGCCTTGAAGAATGCCCGCAGCACCTGAAACCGGCTGAGCGAACTCGCCCTTGCCAGATCCGAAAGCGAAATCGCACCGGCTGGATCGTCATCCATCATCTCCTGCGCGATACGGATCGCGCTCGGCACGACGAAGCGGACGGTTGCCGGACGCTTGCGCATGACCCCCGCAACGAGCGTCAGCAAGCCCTCCTCGCATGACAAATGATTTGCACTGGGGCCATCTGCATTTAGGCCATCTGCTGCATTCACATCGGTTGCTGCGGCAAACAGCGCCCTGAATTGTCCGGTAATCCGCGTATCGCGAAACACCGGATGCGGGATTTCCGCCGTCGCCAGCTCACCTTCCGTGATGTCGGAAAGGCAATTGCCGATCACGTCAGGCGAAAAATAGAGAATGCGCCACGAACGCCCCTCGCCGATCGGCGCCCCGTCATGCACCTCGTTCGGGTTCACCGCAATGAGGTCGCCCGCACCAGCCTCTACGATGCCGCGCCCGCTGAGCGACTTCTGAGCGCCGGAAGTGATGAGACCGATACCGAACTGCTCGTGCGTATGCCTGGAAAAGCTATGGCTCGTTTCCGCCACCACCGCCTCGACGCCTGAGATAGCCGACTTCAGCATTCGGAACTGGTTCTTTGCCATCTCGCCTCGCGCTCCATCCGGTCGCCAACGGGGCTTTGGGAAGGACAAACTTCAGCCGGCTGCTCGCACTCAGCCGCTGATCTCGACAGTCATGCTGTATTGGCACGTTTCGTTGCGCCGCGCAGCGTTGCGCATGAGGTAGACGAGCGCCTTGTAGTTGCCGCTGGCATCAAGGTTGGCGCTGAATTCGTTGCCGGTGGCCGACCCGTTGAAAACGGCTTCCTCGGCACCTGGCGCAGTCACGTTGAAATAGCAGCTTCGGTTCTTCGGGCTGAACAGGATGGACAGTGCCTGCCCCGCATTGGCGCCGATAACGTAGGTCACACCGTCATAGCCCCTCAGTGATCCCTTCAACGTAGCCGAGTGCGCGCCGGGTCTGAACTTGACCACCTCCGTCTTGTCAGCGGCAGCGGCTTGCTCGCCAAGCAGAACCATGGAAATCGCAAGAGACAAAGCAGAACAGACGGTACGCATCGATGATCTCCTTGGCCCGCAAAGAGGCGGGATGCGGAACCGCGTGAAATTCTCCGGTCAACCGATGAAACCGTAAGGTGAGAAAACACCGCTGTCCACCCTGATATGGCGGTGAATGAACATCGACGTCCATCCACGCGTGACGTGAGAAAAGCAAGCGGAAACGGCGTTCCTGCGGCTCAGTGCACGGTCTCCGGCTGTATTTCGCCGGCCAGAATCGACAGGGTCTCTTCGAGAGACGCAACCAGAATATCGGTCAGTTCATCTCCGCGATTCTCGATAAAGGCCACCTTGGTGGCCTCGTCCTGCATTTCGAAAAAGCGCTCGATCTCGATCGACATGTCCCAGTGTCCTTTCATCCGCCGCAACCATCCGGCGATGGGACAAGGCTAGGCGGTCTGTCTTGTGCCGAACTGGAGCGATCACGGATCGCGGCCTGTCGCGCGGCGACACAACCAAGCTAGCGGACTCGCCAGCGGGATCCAGAGCCCCAATTGTGGTATTCGATACGACTTGCGTATAAAACTGCCTGGAGAAAGATGTCGCCTCGCACGACCGAGGGCGCAGCCCTTGGGATTGTCTGAAACATCAGTCCCCTATTGAGGGAACCCGCGGCTTTTCCATTGGCTTTTGGGGATCTGATCGCCCACGTCGAAAGCAAAGGACAGGACCTTTGTGGCCTCGGCATCCACCTCGCACCGGTAGCTCATGTCGTACCAGCGGGCGCTGGCACGAAACGCGCCACGCCTGACTTCAAGCACCGTGCCACTCGACAGGCGGTAGGAAGGCAGCAATTCGGGGCGATAACCCGAGGGCGAGTGCCTGAGCTGCTCGCGCAATTCGGTGGTGCAGAGCTGAGCGACCCGCATGCCTCGGGGCAGATTGTCCATGGCGGTCTTGGCCACGCGATCATCGGTCGCATTCCGTGAAAACAGGGTCTTGGCCTCGGTGAGCGCATCCGGTGCAGGCTTGGCGGGCTCCTCGGCCTTTGCCATTTCAGACGGCTTTGCCTGCTCGAAGTCCGTTTTCGCCTCGCCGATCGCCTCCGCGGGCGGCCCGTTCTTCTCCTGATGCGTGTCACCTACCTCGACTTGCGGCAGCTCGATATCATCCGGCACCGGCTTTGCCGGCGGCTTGTCATCGACCGGTGGCTTCGTCGCCGTTGCTGTTTCGACCGGCTCCGGCTTGCCGTTCGGCGGCGTTACGTCAGGCCTGGCACCGGCAGCGGACGCATCGCCGACCTCGGATTTTTGCGGCCCTGAGTTCTTGTCGCCAAATTCGAAGACCGGCCTTAGCGGTTGTATTGGCTGCGGCTTGCCCGGCTGGTCGGAAGCTTGTGCACTCGGCTCCTCGGCCTTCGGTTGTTCCGGTTTCGGCTGCTCCTGCGAGGGCTTCTCCTCAGGCGGTTTTTCCTCGGGTGGCTTCGGTTGTTC
The DNA here is from genome assembly GCF_056406295.1 of Rhizobium sp. P1_C7. NCBI lineage: Bacteria > Pseudomonadati > Pseudomonadota > Alphaproteobacteria > Hyphomicrobiales > Rhizobiaceae > Rhizobium > Rhizobium sp. P1_C7. The sequence goes on along the minus strand of NZ_JBFUAL010000005.1, from coordinate 333,241 downwards.
CGGCGGTGGTGGCGGTGGCGGTGCGGGTTCTTCCGCCTTTTCTTGCGCCTTCGGCGGCTCCGCCGGCTTTTCGGCAGGCTTCTCCTCCGCCTTCTTATCCTCGGGCTTCGGCTCTTCCGGCACCGTCAACTCGGGCTTCTTTTCCTCCGGCTTTTGCGCCTCGGGCTTCTTCTCCTCGGGCTTCTTCTCCTCTGGCGGCGGCACGAGGTCCACGTTCAGGGTCTCTTCTTCGGGCGGCGTCGGCTGCCGCTCCGGCAATTTTACGAAAAAGAAGGCAGCGACCGTGAGATGCAGCAGCACCGAGGCAAACACGCCCCAGCCAAATGCCCCCCATCGATGTTCCAGAATCTTCGGCATGCCCACGCGCGGTGCTCTACGATACGCTGTCGATGTGGCCTTTTAAGAAGGCAGCATCAAGCCTTAAAGCAAAAAAGACGGCATCCGCCAGCAAATGGTGAGCAACCAAGAACAACAAGACAATAATCCCCAGGTCGTTGCGAAGCGGATTTCAAAATGACCTATATCCCGCGGGATACGAAGAGGTCGCATTCCCTTGCAGGTTGGGCCGCATTAGATGCGTTATCTCAATCCGCACCAGCTTCCAAGCGATTGACGCGGGCTCCTTCCCCAGCGCGGCGCCAAGATGCCGCTGCCGCATCACTTGCCGTTGCTGGCGCCGATGTGCATCGCGGTGATCTTGAGGACATCGCGAGCTTGCGCAGTGGCGCCGTCGCCGCTGACGGCATCATTCACACAGGCTTCAACCACGACTTCTCCAGGTTCAGGGAGAACTGCGAGACGGATCGACGCGCCGTCGAGGCGCTCGGTTCCGCGCTCCTTGGCACTGACCGTCCGCTGATCGTCACATCAGGAACGGGCCTGCTTACACCGGGTCGCGTCGCGACCGAGGAGGATGTGCCGGCCCCAACGTCATCCAATCCCCGCGTCGCGTCGCAAGAGGCGGCAGCCGCGCTGAAAGCCCTGGGCGTACGCGTGTCACTGATGCGCCTCCCCCGTCTGTCGACGGAGATGGTGATCACGGGTTCGTTCCGATCCTCATGGGGATCGCGCGTCAGAAGGGCGTCTCTGCCTATATCGGCGAAGGGCTGAACCACTGGTCTGCAGTACACAGGCTCGATGCCGCCCGCCTCTTCAGGCTTGCGCTTGAAAAGAGTGCCTCAGGCGCCCGGTATCACGGTGTAGCCGAAGCGTAGCGTTCCGGGAGATCGCCGGCGTGATCGGACGCCGACTGAACGTGCCAGTCGTCAGCAAGTCTCCCGAGGAGGCAGCCGAGCACTTCGGCTGGTTCACCCATTTCGCAGCATTCGACTGCCCGACATCAAGCGAGCCGACGCGTCAGCTGCTGGGGTGGCGCCCAAGCAGCCTGCGCTCATTCCTGATCTCGACCGAACGCGCTACTTTGAAGCCTGACGAGGCCGCGCAGGCGGAACGGCAAGACATCAGCACCTCGACTGCCCGAGCCTCGCGACTACCCGAGCGACCCTATGATTTCGCGATAAGCAGCTTCCGGAAACGCCTTCAGCGTCCGCGTGCGCACATTGCCGCCCATTCCAAGAGACAGGCCGAACCGCGCCATCACCGCATCGTCGGGCGCCTCGCAGACCGCAACGAGATCATGCTCTCCAAGCGTCAGAAAAAACTGCTGGAAGGAGCCCCCCATATCGCCGAGCAACTTCTTGGCCGCGTCCAGACGCTTCGTCGAGTCGCGAACATTCCGAATGCCCTGATCCGTCCAATTGATAAGTACGATGTAAGTGGTCATGTCACACCTCCTGACGGAGGGTCTTGGTCCACGCAGGCGTATCGGCGACCTTTGCTCAAACGCTGCGGTCGGTCCCTTCCCCCGTGGCGCGGATTGTACTCCTGTCGCTACGCAGCGACAAGAAAAGCGCTCGTTTTGGAAGCGCGCGATCAAGAAAAAAGCCGGGCACGAGCCCGGCTTTCCGATTTAAACGCGCCGGTCGGCTGATTGCCGAACGAGCGACCTAGCTGTCGAGGAAGCTGCGGAGCTTTCTGGAGCGGCTCGGATGCTTCAACTTGCGCAGCGCCTTCGCTTCGATCTGACGGATACGTTCGCGCGTCACCGAGAACTGCTGGCCGACTTCCTCGAGCGTGTGGTCGGTGTTCATGCCGATGCCGAAGCGCATGCGCAGCACACGTTCTTCGCGGGGCGTCAGCGATGCCAGAACGCGGGTCGTCGTTTCGCGCAGGTTGGCCTGAATGGCGGCATCGATCGGCAGAAGCGCGTTCTTGTCCTCGATGAAATCGCCGAGATGCGAATCCTCTTCGTCGCCCACGGGGGTTTCGAGCGAGATCGGCTCCTTGGCGATCTTCAGGACCTTGCGGACCTTTTCGAGCGGCATGGCCAGCTTTTCGGCCAATTCTTCCGGCGTCGGCTCGCGACCGATCTCGTGCAGCATCTGGCGAGACGTGCGCACGATCTTATTGATCGTTTCGATCATGTGCACAGGAATACGAATCGTGCGGGCCTGGTCGGCGATCGAGCGGGTAATTGCCTGACGAATCCACCACGTCGCATAGGTCGAGAACTTGTAGCCACGACGGTATTCGAACTTGTCGACGGCCTTCATCAGGCCGATGTTGCCTTCCTGAATGAGGTCGAGGAACTGCAGGCCGCGGTTCGTGTACTTCTTGGCGATGGAGATGACGAGGCGAAGGTTCGCTTCGACCATTTCCTTCTTGGCGATGCGCGCTTCGCGTTCGCCCTTCTGCACCATCGACACGATACGGCGGAATTCGGCGATCGAGATGCCGGTTTCCGTCGCCAGATTCTGGATCTCCTGGCGGATATCGCGGATCGTCGTGTTTTCCGACTTCGCGAATTCCTTCCAGCCGCGTGCGGCCAGATTGCCGATCGACTTCATCCAGTTCGGATCGAGCTCGGCGCCCTGATACTGCTCGAGGAACGAGTCACGCTTGACGCCGTATGATTCCGCCAGGCGCAGCAGGCGGCCCTCGTTCTGCATCAGCCGCTTGGAGATGTCATAGAGCTGCTCGACCAGTGCGTCGACACGGTTCTGGTTCAGCGACAGAGACTTGACGGCCTTGATGAGCTCATCTTTGAGTTCCTTGTAGCGACGCTCCTGGGCGGACGACAGCGTGCCGGTTGCCGCAAGCCGCTGTTCGACCTGCTGGTCCTGCAGCTTGCGCAGCTTCTTGTAGGTCTCGGCGATGATGTCGAGCGTTTCCATGACCTGCGGACGAAGCTCGGCTTCCATCGCGGCAAGCGAGAGGTTGGACTCGTCTTCGTCCTCTTCCTCTTCCTCACCGGGAAGTCCTTCGCCGCCGACATTGGTGATGTCGTCGTCGCCGGTACGGACTCGGCGCGTCTTTTCCTTTTCCTCGGCAGCCTTGCGATCAGCCTCGATCTTCTCCGGGCTCTGGAACTGCGGAGCAGCCTTGGCTTCGGGACCGGAGTAGGTCGTTTCGAGGTCGATGATCTCGCGAAGCAGCGTCGTGCCTTCGTTCAGTTCGTCGCGCCAGATGATGATCGCCTGGAACGTCAGCGGGCTTTCGCAAAGGCCGCCGATCATCGTTTCGCGGCCGGCCTCGATGCGCTTGGCGATCGCGATTTCGCCTTCGCGCGACAGAAGCTCCACCGAACCCATTTCGCGCAGATACATGCGAACCGGGTCGTCGGTACGGTCGGTAGGCTCCTTCTTCTTGGCGGTCGCAAGTGCGGTGCCGCCGGAAGGAGCAAGCTCGCCGCCTTCGCTTTCCTCGTCGGAGCTGGAATCGTCGTCGTCGCCGCCGCTGGTGCCGGCCTCTTCGGCTTCCTCGTCCTCGATGACGTTGATGCCCATATCGGACAGCATCGACATCGTGTCTTCGATCTGTTCGGACGTCACTTCCTCTGACGGCAGGACGGCATTCAGCTCATCCATCGTCACATAGCCGCGCTTTTTCGCGGCCTTGATCATTTTCTTGACCGCGTCATCGGAAAGATCCAGAAGAGGGCCGTCGGTGCCGCCGTCGCGTTCGACTTCCGCTTCTTCATTCTCTTTGACTTTGGTTGCCATTTATATCGTCGCCTTCCTGACGCTATTCAAACTCGCTGCGGTGACGGCCATATCAAGGCCCGCACGCCGCAATCGGTCGTCTCGAATCACCTGATCCCCACCTAACGGGATGAGATTTAATGCCTGATTAACCACGATTGCCGGCGCCGGACGACAGAGCTTTATTGTCATCAAATGTCCGGCCATGGTTGTGCGATCCGCCCTTGACCCAGTTCACCGCTTTACAAGTCGAACGGTGATTCCCACAATTTTTGTTCTCGTCAAGCTTTTCCAGAAAAAAAGCCGCAGAAAACCCGGAAAAAGCCTTATCCACAGGCTTGGAACCGCTCAAGCGATTGCCAACCTTAAATAGGATGTCACCGCAGGAAGACAAGAGCCGCAGAGATTCATGGCCCGACAGCAAGACACCTCTCGGTATCCTGTTGCCGCTAACGGCACATATCACATGAGCGGCAGTATAGAAACCTACCGCGACTGCCCGTCGTACGCCACGATATCAAGCGCGCCAAGATCGATCGCAGGAATGCAGCGCAGATTGATCGATGCCATGGCGTTTCCATCCGGCAGAACACCTTCGCCGAAGGGCGCTATGCCACAGGTGCCGCAGAAGCGATGCTTGATGACATGGCTATTGAAAGTATAGGTCGAAAGGCTTTCCTCTGGCGTCGTCAGCCTGAACTTGTCGCGGGCAACGAAAGCCAGCAATCCGCCGCGCCGGCGGCAGAGCGTGCAATTGCAATCGACGGCCTGCTTGAAATCTCCCTCCACCTCAAAGGCGATACCGCCGCAATGGCAGCTTCCCTCGTAGATCATGTGTCCCTCCCCCTACCAGTCCATCACGACCTTGCCGGAATTGCCCGATCGCATTGCCTCGAAGCCTTCGCGGAAATCGTCGATGCCGATGCGATGGGTAATAAGCGGCGCCAGATCAAGGCCGCCCTGAACGAAGGCAATCATCTTGTACCAGGTCTCGAACATCTCGCGGCCGTAGATGCCTTTCAGATTGAGCATCTTGAATATCACCTTGTTCCAGTCGATCTCGAACCCCGCGGGCGCAATCCCGAGGATGGCGATCTTGCCGCCATTGTTCATCTTGTCGATCATGTCGCGAAACGCAGGCGCCGCGCCCGACATTTCGAGCCCGACGTCGAAGCCTTCGGTCATGCCGATCGACTTCATGACGTCCGTAAGGTTCTCCTTGGCTGCGTCGACGACGTAATTGATCCCGAGCTTACGGGCGAGCGCCAGCCTGTGCGGGTTGATGTCGGTGATCACGACCTTGCGGGCACCGGAGCGTTTGGCAACGAGAGCGCCCATGATGCCGATCGGCCCGGCGCCCGTCACCAGCACATCCTCGCCGACGAGATCGAAGGAAAGTGCGGTATGAACGGCATTGCCGAAGGGATCGAAGATGGCGGCGATCTCGTCGGGAATATCGTCGGGGATCGGTACGACGTTCGCCTCGGGAATGCAGACGAACTCGCCGAAGGAGCCCGGCCGATTGACGCCGACGCCGAGCGTATTGCGACAGAGATGCCCTCTTCCTGCGCGGCAGTTTCGGCACTTGCCGCAGACGATATGCCCTTCCCCGGAAACGCGTTCTCCCACGCGATACTTGGTCACGGCGGAGCCGACCTCGGCGATCACGCCACAGAACTCGTGACCGACCACCATCGGCACCGGAATCGTCCTCTGCGCCCACTGGTCCCAATTCCAGATGTGGACATCGGTGCCGCAGATCGCCGATTTCTTCACCTTGATCAGCACATCGTTCGGGCCGACCTCCGGCACCGGCACCTGCTCCATCCAGAGCCCGACCTCGGGCTTAGCCTTAACGAGCGCCTTCATCATGTTCGACATGATCTTACTCCCTCAAACTCTTCAAATGACTCCGAGTTCGCGGCCTGCCTCCGCAAACGCCGTGATCGCCCGTTCGACATCGGCGCTCGAATGCGCTGCTGACATCTGCGTTCGGATGCGGGCTTGGCCCTTGGGCACGACAGGGAAGGAGAAGCCGACGACGTAGACACCCTTCTTCAGCATCATTGCCGCCATGTCCTGCGCGAGCTTGGCGTCGCCCAGCATGACCGGAATGATCGGATGTCCCTCGCCCGCCAGTGTGAAGCCGAGCTTCGTCATCTCGGCACGGAAAAGCTGCGCATTGGCCGACAACTGCCCGCGCAGCGCGTCGCCGTTCTCGATCAGGTCGAAGACCTTCAGCGACGCGGCGGCGATAACGGGCGCAAGCGTATTGGAGAAGAGATAGGGACGCGAGCGTTGGCGCAGCCAGTCAACGACCTCTGTCTTGCCCGACGTATAGCCCCCGGACGCTCCGCCCAGCGCCTTGCCGAGCGTTCCGGTAATGATGTCGACCCGCCCCTCGACCCCGCAATGTTCGGGCGATCCGCGTCCGTGCTTGCCGACGAAGCCGACTGCGTGGCTGTCGTCCACCATAACCATCGCGCCGTATTTCTCGGCGAGGTCGCAGACGCCCGTCAGATTGGCGATGATGCCGTCCATCGAAAACACGCCGTCCGTGGCGATCAGTTTGAAGCGGCTGCCCTCGGCTTTCTTCAACTCTTCCTCGAGAGCCTTCATGTCGTTGTTGGCGTACCGGAACCGCTTGGCCTTCGAGAGGCGCACACCGTCGATGATCGAGGCGTGGTTCAGCGCGTCAGAGATGATCGCATCCTCCTCGCCGAGCAGCGTTTCGAACAGGCCACCATTGGCATCGAAGCAGGAGGAATAGAGGATCGTATCCTCCATCCCGAGGAACGACGAAATGCGGGCTTCGAGCTGCTTGTGCTCCTCCTGCGTGCCGCAAATGAAGCGCACGGACGCCATGCCGTAGCCGTAACGGTCGAGCGCCTTCTTGCCGGCCTCGGCAAGCGCCTCGTTGTCGGCAAGGCCAAGATAGTTGTTGGCGCAGAAATTCAGCACGCGCTCGCCCGACGCAACAGCGATCTCGCCGCCCTGCTTCGAGGTGATGACGCGTTCGGACTTGTAGAGCCCGGCGTCCTTCAGCTCGGCCAGTTCGGTGCGAAGATGAGAGAGGAATTGCGAGGTCATTGACGGCCCTTCTCTTGGTGCTTCCCTATGTCGCCGGACTAGCACATCGCCGCCCGCTTGTCTTGCGCACGCTCAGCGCTGTGCTGCGATCAAAAGGAACATCGGTCGATCCGTTTCCTCTGCCCATTCTGGATGATCGTTGAGCTGCTCGGCATCCGGTCGCCACTCCTCGACATGGCGAAGGGAAAAGCCGGCTCCGATCAGCGTGTTCAGCGTCGTGCCGAGTGTCCGGTGATATTTGACAACACCCTTGGCGAGCCAGTCCGTCGTTCGCTGCCCCTCGCGCGAATAGCCGTCGAGCGGCCAGATCCGGCGTCCCGCGCCATCCTTGGTCCACATTGGCGCGGTGGGTGCCATGTAGATCGGATGCTCGATGGTGAAGACGAAATCGGCACCCGGTGTCAGCGCGTTGTGGATCATCGCGACAAGCCGCGCGAAGTTTTCGATGTAGTGAAAGGCGAGCGAACTGTAGGCAAGATCAAAGGCTGCGCCGGGCAGTTCCAAATGCTCCAGATCGGCGATCTCATAACGGATACACGCATCCGCCGTCTCCTGCCGTGCGCGAACAATCATCTTCTCGGAGAGATCGAACCCGAGAACGCTCTTGGCGCCCTCCGCGGCAGCATAGCGCGCAAACCAGCCAAAACCACAGCCAAGATCGACAATCCGTTTGCCGGAGAGTTCTGGCAGAACGGCGCGGATCGACATCCATTCGGCCGCCCCGTCCAACCCGTGCACCGACCGGCTGAGCTGGCTGTATTCCTCGAAGAACTCGGGCTTGTCGTAAATATTCTGGGCCATGACTCTATCCTTCCGGTCCGCCCTTATAGACCGCCGCCGCGCTCGATCTCAACCGGTCTGGATTACCGACTAGTCGCCGTGCCCCAGGATGACATTTAGAAACGCATCGCCGTAGCGCTCCAGCTTCGACTGGCCGACGCCTGAGATACCGAGCAGCTCTTTCTGCGTCCGCGGCCGCTCCGTGGCAAAGGCGATCAGCGTGGTATCCGGGAAAACGACATAGGGCGGCACACCGAGCGATTTGGCGATCGACGTGCGTTCGGCGCGCAGCGCCTCGAACAATACCCCGTCGCCACCCGACAGCACATTTCGACGATCGACTTGCGCCGTCTTCTTTGTCGGGCGTTCGGAAGCCGGACGATCCTTGCGGAAAAAGACCTCGCGCTCGCGCTTGAAGACCGCCCGGGCTTCCGGTTCCAGCTTCAGGGCCCCGAACGCGCTGTGATCGACGCGAATGAGGCCCATGGCGAGCAACTGGCGGAAAACCGACTGCCATGTTCGCGATGGAATGTCTTTTCCGGCGCCAAAGACCGGCATTGTTGCGTGACCGAACCGTTCGGTCTTCTCGTTGACATTGCCGAGAAGGACATCGACCACATGCCCCGTTCCGAAGCGCTCGCCGGTGCGATAGATGGCGGCCAGCGCCTTGATCGCCGTGTCCGTGCCGTTCCAGGTCTCTACGGGCTTCAGGCACGTGTCGCAGCCATTGCAACTCCCAGCAGAGGTCTCTCCGAAATGCGCAAGGATTGCCTGGCGGCGGCAGGAGGCTGTCTCGCAGATGGCGAGCAGCGCGTTGAGTTTGGAGCGCTCCACGCGCTTGATCTCGTCGGCAGCATTGCCTTCGTCGATCATGCGGCCCCGCTGGATGACATCGGCCATCCCGTAGGCCATCCAGACCTCGGACGGCAGCCCGTCGCGCCCGGCGCGGCCGGTCTCCTGATAGTAGGCCTCGACGGATCCTGGCAGATCGAGATGTGCGACATAGCGCACATTCGGCTTGTCGATCCCCATCCCGAAGGCAACAGTCGCGACAAGGCAAAGATCTTCCTCTTTCAGGAAGGCGTCCTGATTGGCATCGCGAAGCGCTCGGTCCATCCCGGCATGGTATGGCAGCGCGCGAATGCCCTGCGTGTTCAGCCACCCGGCCGTGTCCTCGACCTTGGCGCGCGACAGGCAGTAGACGATGCCGCTGTTTCCCTTGTGTCCCGAGAGGAATCGCAGGAGCTGCTGGCGCGGCTGGTCGCGCTCGACGATTTCGTAACTGATGTTCGGCCGGTCGAAGCTGGTGGTGAACACTTTGGCATTGTTCAGGCCCAGACGTTCCACGATGTCGTCGCGCGTGTGCGGATCGGCGGTTGCCGTCAGTGCAATGCGCGGCACACCGGGATAGTGTTGCGTGAGCTTGCCGAGTTCGCGATACTCCGGCCGGAAATCATGTCCCCATTGGGAAACGCAATGCGCCTCGTCGATGGCAAACAGCGCGATCTTCGAATTGCCGATCGTATCGCGGAAGCCATCCATGAGAATGCGCTCCGGCGTCACATAGAGAAGATCGAGCTTGCCGGCTGAAATCGCGCGGCGAACGTCGATGAATTCCTCTCGCGACAGGGAAGAGTTCAGCGCTGCGGCACGAATGCCGAGCTGCTTCATCGCCTCCACCTGATCGCGCATCAACGCAATCAGCGGCGAGACGACAATGCCGATCCCTTCACGGCAGAGTGCGGGAATCTGGAAGCAAACCGACTTGCCGGCTCCGGTTGGAAACAAGACCACGGCATCGCCGCCGGCGACGATGTGCTCTACCACCTGCTGCTGCTTGCCGCGAAAGGTCGGGTAGCCATACACACGGTTGAGGATGTCGATCGGTGACCGCTCAGCGCCGAACAGCGCATCACCTGCCGAAAATGCCGCTTCCGTTCGTTGCATCAGTGGTTCGCTGCCTTTTTGACCCGGCCGGAAAGCACGCCGAAGCCGTCGACGATCGCTTCCTGGTTCTCCAGTCGAAGTCCCTCGAAATGGACCTCCTGCAGCGCCCGCATCAGCTGGTCGATAACCTCGCCGTTTCCGGCCTCGGTCGCCTCGGCAATCTCGCGCTCGAGTTCGATCTTGTGCCAGCGCAGCGCCTTGGCGCGCTTGTGGAAGGCAAGCGCCTGGCGATACCCCTCGCGCGCATCTTCCATCGCCGCCTCCTCGGTGGCAATCCACAGGCGTGCATTGCGGATCTGTTGCTCCAGGCTCCGGATCAGTTCGGCAAAGCCAAGTTCCTCCAGGCGTTCGATCAGGTATTCCCGCGTCAGATGCGGCGCGGCAACCGCAGCAGCAGCGCCCAGCATGCCGGACCAGAGCCTCTGGAGCTCCCGGCTGTCATAGTCGATGGAGGCAATCTCATCGTATTCGTCCTGCATCAGCGCCGGATGATTGACGACGGTAAGCGCAAGCACGCTCTCGCGCAACGCCGGCAGGTCCTGATGGCCTCGGACAAGCCCGGATCGCGCCAGCCGATCCGAAATGCCGCTGCCTGAGACCCGGGCGCCGCGCTGCCCGTCGTTCGCCCGCCCCTTGTTCTGCCCACCACCGCGCTCGAAATTGCGTCGCTCGTTGGAGCGATTCTGGAATTGCGGCTGAAAGAAGCCGTTCAGCCGGTCGCGCATATCCTGCTGGTAATGCCGGCGGACGTTTTCGTCGGCAATCACGGCCACCAGCTGCTTCAGCCTGGCCTCCAGCTCCGCCTTCGCCTCGGGCGTTTCGAACTGGCCGGTGTTGATCTCGCGGCCCCAGATCATCTCGGCCAGCGGCTTGGCCTGGCTCATCACCTTGTCGAATGGCGCACGCCCCTCGTTGCGCACGAGATCGTCCGGATCCTTGCCGTCTGGCAGCATGGCGAAGCGCACGGTGCGCCCCGGCTTGATATGAGGCAACGCCAGGTCAGCCGCACGATTGGCTGCGCGAATGCCGGCGCCGTCGCCGTCGAAGCACAGCACCGGCTGCGGCGTCATTCTCCACAGCAGCTCCAGCTGGTTTTCGGTAAGCGCGGTGCCGAGCGGCGCAACGGCATTCTCGATGCCTGCCTGATGCAGTGCGATCACGTCCATGTAGCCTTCGACCGCGATGATCGTGCCGTCGCCGTTCGCACCCTGCGCCGCACGCCGGGCACGGGTGAAGTTATAGAGCACGTTACCCTTGTGGAAGAGTTCGGTCTCGTTCGAGTTCAGATACTTGGCCGGCGCATCCGGCGACATGGCGCGGCCGCCGAAGGCAATGACCTTCTCTCGGGAAGACAGGATCGGAAACATGATGCGGTCGCGGAAACGGTCGTAGGACACCGGCACCTCCGGCCCATGCACCACCAGCCCGCAGGCTTCGATCTGCTCCCTGGGAACGCCCTTGCCTGCCAGAAACTCCTTCAGTGCGTTGCGGCTGTCCGTGGCAAAGCCAAGCCGGAAGGTCTCGATCGTCCGCCCGGTCAGTCCGCGGTCGCGCAGATAGGCTCGCGCCCGCGCGCCAATCGCCGTCTGCAGCTGATCCTGGAAGAACTGCGTTGCGAGCTCCATCACGTCGAGAAGCGAGGTTCGCTCCTTCTCGCGCTTCTCCATGACGGGATCGGCGATGGGCATGGCGACACCGGCCATGTCGGCGATCGTCTGCACAGCTTCGGGGAAGCTCAGCCCTTCCAGCTCGGTCAAGAACCGAAAATGATCGCCAGTCACCCCACAGCCGAAGCAGTGATAGCGGCCCTTGCGGTCCTCACAGTGGAAGCTCGGTGATTTCTCGCCATGAAACGGGCAGCACGCCCAGTAGTCGGCGCGCGATACGTTGGTCTTGCGCTTGTCCCAGCTCACACGGCGACCGATCACGTCAGAAATTGGCACGCGGTCGCGTATCTCGTCGAGAAAGGAATTTGAAAAGCGCATCTAAACCTCTTGGCTATTCTCCATATAGGCAAGTTCGCCTGCACACGCCACGACCTTTGCCCCAAAGGCCCGCTATTCACAGGCCCAGCCAGCATATCGACGTTTCAGGTTCGCATTTCGAGCATCAACAATGCGTGACCGGCACCTGCGACAGGGGTGCGACAATACCGTCTTTGGTGATGGGCGGGCGCGACAATCGAGCCGCTGGCTGCCTGTCAGTCAGTCTGGCACAGATGAAACAATATTTTTAAAACAATCACTTAACCGTCATTCCGGAAGGCGCCGCGATCGCTTGGGGATGCTGGAGCGATGAGCGCCGCCACACTTAAGGCAGCCAGTCGGACCAATTATTATTTTTTTGTAATTTGAATCGCCTGCCGCATCGCAATAACTTCCAACTCGACACAGCGATCCCCGAGCGAGGCACCATCCCTACCCCCGGCGCCGCCTCGCAAGGGTGCCTTTGCAAATATCCGTTGGCTTGGGTTTTTACCCTGCGTAACCAATCGGAAGCAAAGAGCAAGAAGGCAGGAGCTCCCCCAGCTCCTGCCTTCTCTAATGTCTGGGTTTCATCTTTCCGGCCGCCAGGCGGTCATTTGTGTAAATACGGTGATGTCTTGCCCAAGAAAGCAATTGACAGTCGCTAGGGCCATGTCCGATGAAGGCGCCCTCACTGGTATGGTTGCATGCCCCACAAAATCGAAGATTTTCTCAACAATGACGCATTCTTTGCAGCAGTGCTTCACTGTGCGCAAGAAATGTTGGCGATCTATCGCGAAAGTCCACGAATCGCCTCCATCTTCGCCGCGCAACAGCGTTGGCTGATGGCCCATAGCGGCTTTGCACTTCACTACGGCTATCCCGGCGAGACGAAGGCCGCCCTCTATTCGGGCCGCTTTATCAGCTTTGTGGTCAGCCACAAGATTGCAAGTCGCAACACTGCCGCGGCCTTCATCCAGGAAATGCTTGCCTATCGATTTCTGCGATCGACCGAAAGCGCCTCCGACAAGCGCACGCGACTGCTGGAGCCAACGGAAACCGCCGAGGAGCATTTCTTCAAATGGATCGCCACCCACCTTGGCGTTCTCGACCATCTCGATGGCGGCAAACGCCTTGAGCGAGCGATGGCGACCCCCTTGGCCTTTGCGCGGATCCAGCCGCTGATTGCCAAGGAAATCATTGACAGCGACGCGGTGCGCGACCCCGGTGCGACCTACAATCTCTTCAATTGGGCCAACTCCGGTGGCCTCGTTATGGATGATCTGATGAGCCGAATCTCTTCGTTCGACCGCACGGCCGAGCGCGTCGAGATCGGTACGCTGTCGCTGAAGGAAATCCGCGATCAGTACATGATCTCGAATACCCATCTCAAGCGCCTGCTAACGCAGGCCGCCGAGATGGGGAGCATCGGCTGGGAGCTGCCGCATTACAAAGGCAAGGTCTGGCTGTCGCGCGCCTTCGTCATGGAGTACTGGGGCTATCAGGCGGCGAAATTCGCCATTGTCGATGCTGCAGCCGAAGCGGTGCTCGGACCCTCGATCGCGAGGGCCAAAAGACGAGGGTGATCAGTTCAGCAGTTCCTTGACGGCACCTGAGGCCTTGGAGAAATCCATCTGGCCGGCATAGCGCTCTTTCAGGACCGCCATAACCTTGCCCATGTCTTTCGGGCCGGCAGCGCCCGTCTCGGTTATGATCGCCGCAATGTTGGCGCGCACGTCGGCATCGGAGAGTTGCTTGGGCATGAAGTCCTGGACGACCGTGATCTCGGCGCGTTCCTTGGCGGCCAGTTCCGGGCGCGCATTCTCTTCGTAGATCTTCGCCGATTCGTCGCGCTGCTTCACCATCTTGGCAAGGATCTGCAGGATCTCGTCGTCGCTTGCCTGTTCCTTGCCGGCGCCGCGATTGGCGATGTCCCGGTCCTTGACCGCGGCCTGGATCAGGCGAACGGTCGAAAGCCGCTCGGCATTCTTGGACTTCATCGCATCCTTGAGGGCGGCGGCGAGTTGATCGCGCAACATCATAATCACTCCTGTTTGAATGCCGCTTCATAAACCAGACGAATGCGTGGGATCAAATAAATTGCGATAATCCAGGCAGAAAGCGGGAGAAAACTGGCTTTGGCCGCGGTACAAAGATTGACCTCAGGAAATAGCGCGGCTATTTACCGCCACCTGCACCAAAATTCGTGATCAGGCCTGAGAGCGCGCGCCTTGCCGCGCGCATATGCTTGCGAACCAAATGGCCGGCCAGCGTTGCCCAAGAACGTGTGGCTGCCGGAAACGGGATGAAGATGACCGCGACAGCACCCTGGACAACCGAAAAGCCGACTGCCTTGCTCGTTCTGGCAGACGGCACCGTCATCGAAGGCAAGGGCATCGGTGCGACCGGCAAGGTCCAGGCCGAAGTGGTCTTCAACACGGCATTGACAGGCTATGAGGAGATCATGACCGATCCCTCCTATCTCGGCCAGATCGTCACCTTCACCTTTCCGCATATCGGCAACATCGGCACAAACGACGAAGACATCGAAGACCTGACGCCGGCAGCGCGCCACGGCGCGGTCGGCGTCATCTTCAAGGCCGACATGACCGACCCGTCCAACTACCGCGCCGTCAAGCATCTCGACGCCTGGTTGAAGGCACGCGGCGTCATCGGGCTCTGCGGCGTCGATACCCGCGCGCTCACCGCCTGGATCCGCGAAAACGGCGCACAGAACGCGGTCATCGCCCACGACCCGAACGGCGTCTTCGACATCGAGACACTGAAGGCCGAGGCCAAGGCATGGAGCGGCCTGGAAGGCCTCGACCTCGCCAAGATCGCTTCGTCAGGCCAGTCATCGCAATGGTCACAGACCCCGTGGGTCTGGAACGAAGGCTACGGCCAACTCGAGGCTGAGGACGCCAAGTACCACATCGTCTGCCTCGACTATGGCGTAAAGCGCAACATCCTGCGCCTTTTTGCCGGCCTCGACTGCAAGGTGACGGTGATGCCCGCGACGGCAAGCGCCGAGGACGTGCTCGCGATACAGCCGGACGGCATCTTCCTGTCCAACGGCCCGGGCGACCCGGCCGCAACCGGGGAATATGCGGTGCCCGTCATCCAGAAGCTGATCAAGACCGACATTCCGGTCTTTGGCATCTGCCTTGGCCACCAGATGCTGGGCCTGGCGCTCGGCGCCAAGACCGAAAAGATGCATCAGGGCCACCACGGCGCCAATCACCCGGTGAAGGACCACACGACCGGCAAGGTCGAGATCGTCTCGATGAACCACGGCTTCGCAGTCGACACGAAGTCGCTGCCTGATGGCGTTGAGGAGACCCATGTTTCGCTGTTCGACGGAACCAATTGCGGCCTGCGTGTCGCCGGAAAGTCGATCTTCTCCGTGCAGCACCACCCGGAAGCATCCCCGGGCCCGCAGGACAGCCACTACCTCTTCCGCCGCTTCGTCAACCTCGTGCGCGAGAAGAAGGGCGAACCGGCCCTGTCGGAGCGTTGAGCCTTCCTGTCGCTTGATCGCGCGCAGCCTTGAATGGATAACACGGAAAAACCGCTTGCAGCAGATCGCTGCAAGCGGTTTTCTTTTGGGCGGGTGCATACGGGACGCAAGGGCGTCGGAGCGAGGCAAGAGCGATGGAGCAGGCCGCCAAGATCCACAGAGGAGGCTGCCTGTGCGGCGACATCCGCTACAGCATCGCCGAGGCTCCACTGCACAGCAGCGTGTGCCACTGCCGGACATGCCGCAGGATTGCCTCGTCCCCCTCCCTTCCATTCGTGGTCTTTCCCGCGCGAACATTCGTGTTCGAAAGCGGCGAACCAAGACAGTTCACCTCATCAGCTGAGGTGATCAGGAAATTTTGCGGATCATGCGGCTCGCCACTCACCTATGAGAACACGGCCGATCCGGATACCATCGACGTTATGACGATAAGTCTCGATCAGCCGCAGGCCTATGGGCCCGCCGATCACGTCTGGGTTTCGGAGAAGATCGATTGGGACATCATTGGCGACGACCTGCCCCGCCATTGGAACGGCCGGCCGGACGACCGCGTGGCGCAATAGGTCTGCGATGCGCTCGCGTACGGATCAAGAATCGACTGGATGGTTTCGAGCCGATCATTTCCCGGCGCAGGCATAAACCTATGCATTTCGTCGCATGAGAAGATAGAAGCGCCCACACAGCATCACGGCCGCGGCGAATAGCCCGATGAGGAAGCCGAGCCAGATGCCGATGCCGCCAAAGCCAAGCGGAAAGGCGAGAAACCAGGCGAGGAAGAATCCGATCGGCCAATAGGCAACCAGTGCCATGATCATCGGAACCCGTGCGTCCTTGAGCCCGCGCAGCAGACCATTGGCAATCGCCTGAAGGCCGTCGACCAGCTGGAAAAGCCCTGCGATGACGATCAGCGGTCCGGCATAGGCGAGCACCTGCGGCGCTTCGGCCGAGTGTGTGTCGAGGAACCAGCCTGCAAAGAACGTGGGCATGATCGCAAACAACAACCCGCCGACAGCCGAGATGGCGCAGGCAATCGCAAACACCGAAACGGCTGCCCGCACCAGGGCGACATGATCGCCCTGCCCATGCGCGACCCCCACGCGAACTGTTGCAGCCTGGGAAAGGCCAAGCGGAATCATGAAAGCGATCGACGCCCATTGCAGCGCAATTCCGTGCGCCGCAAGTTCGATCGTGCCGATCCGGCCCATCAAGAGCGATGCCATCGTGAACAGGCTTACCTCCGCCAGGATCGTGACGCTGATCGGCAGGCCGAGCCGCACCACCTCCCAAAATGCCTTCCAGTCCGGGCGCCAGAACCGCACGAAAAGCTCGTAGCGCCGTGTTTCCGGCCTGCTTTGCACATAGGCGAGGATGAAGAAGAAACCCGCCGTCTGCACGATCACCGAAACGATCGCAGCGCCCTTGAGACCCATCGCCGGCAGGCCGAAGTGGCCGAGCACAAGCGCATAGGCAAAGATGGCGTTCAGCACCAGCATCGCGATCGTCACGTTCAGGATCACCGCAGCTTTGCCGATCGCGCTGACGAGTGCGCGCATGACGTTGTAGAGAAGGCCCGGAAGCACGGCGAACTGGCCGATGACGATATAACTGTGTGCCAGTGCTGCGACCTCGGGCTTCTGGCCCGCAGCAAGAAGTATTCTTTCGGAGTTGAAGAAAGCCGGCAACATCAGGACCCAGAAAGCCAGAACGACCCAAAGCCCCATGCGCAGTGACCGGCGCACGCTGACGACATCGCCGCGCCCATAGGCCTGCGCAACCATCGGAATGACGGCAATCGAAAAGCCGGAACCGAAGACGAGAATGGTGAAAAGAAACTGTCCGGCCAGAACCATCGCCGCCAGATGCTCGGCGCCGAGCCATCCGACGATCATCACGTCAGTCGTGTTGATGCCGAGCTGAGCAAGCTGGGCGCCAATCAACGGGATGCCGAGCGCCAGCGTCGCGCGGATGTGCGCGCTCCAACGGTTGTCGTTTTTCGGCGCCAGCTTTCCCGCAGCGATCGGCGTATCCATGACACGGTTCCTGTGATTGCAATCGCTGACTGCGACGATGCGCGTCAGCGTCGCGACGATGTAGACGAAATTGGCGCAAAAAAATACTCAAAACGATGCAAATGATGAAAAATTCATCATTACATCATGAATTCTGATGGCTCACCGCGCCGACCACCCCAGCGGGTCTGACCTTCAGCAGAAACACGACGGCGGCAACCAGGATGAAGAAAGCGGCCATCAGGTAAGGGGCACCCGCAAAGTTGACGGGCGCGTCCGGCCCGGTGAAGTAGCCGAACATCTGCGTGAAAATAAGCGGTCCGATGATCGTCGTTATACTGCTGAGGCTCGTCAGCGCGCCCTGCAGTTCGCCCTGCGCCGAAGGCGGCACCTTGCCGGCGGCAATGCTGCGCAGCGGTGGATCAGCGACATTTTCCATGACTGTGAGCACGATCACCGCATAGATCATCCAGCCCTGCCACGCAAAAGCATAGCCTGTCAGACCGACGACCGAAAAGCACAAGCCGACCACGGCGGTTTTCCACTCACCGAGAACGGGCACGATCTTCGGCAGGACAATGCCCATGACAATGGCCGCGCCGATGCCATAGATGCCGAGCGAAAGCCCGATCTGCCCCTCGCTCCAGCCGTAGCGGTATGTCGAGACGAAAGACCAGACGGCTGGATAGACTGCATGCGCCAGCCAGAAAAGGAACATGACGGCGCCCACCCAGCCGATGCCGGCATAGTTGCGCATCTGCTTCAATGCGCCCAGCGGGTTGGCACGCTTCCACTCGAAGACACGCCGGTTCTTCTCATCCAGCGTTTCCGGCAACAGGAAGCAGGCGGCAACGAAATTGGCGAACGAAAGTGCCGCCGCACCGTAGAACGGCACGCGTGGGCCGAATTCGCCCAGAAAGCCGCCGATCACGGGCCCGATCGTAAAACCGACTCCGAACGCAATGCCGATCAGGCCAAAATTCTTGGCCCGGTTCTCGTCATTGCTGATGTCGGCGATGTATGCGGAACAGGTTGCAAAGCTGCCGCCGCTGATACCGGCAAGCACGCGGCCGATGAACAGCATCCAGAAGCTGGTGGCGACCGCACAGATGAGGTTGTCCATCGCAAAAGTCAGCACCGACAGCAGCAGAATGGGGCGCCGGCCGAAGCGATCGCTGAGGTTGCCGAGAAACGGCGCAAACAGAAACTGCATCCCGGCATAGACCACGAGCAACCAGCCGCCATCGAGCGCCGCGTCGCTGACGGAACCGCCCGTCAACTGCTCCAGATAGACGGGCAGCACCGGCATGATGATCGCAATACCGATCACATCCAGGAACAGAATCATGAAGACGAGGAACAGGCCGCGACGAACGAATTTCGGATCGAGCATGAGATATCTCTACAGCGTGTTGTTTCTGGAAAGACGATCCCGTCGCCGGGAATGCTACATATCCCAAGCCAACAAACGAAACAATACGTGAACATTTCAAATCTTTTGATAGGGCTACGAGTTATGCTGATGGAACGGCGGAACAAAAGGCGCACCTAACCGGACTTCCGGTGCTCTACCTTGACGAAATCCACAAAGGCACGCAGCGCCGATGGCATGTGCCTGCGGCTTGCATAGTAGAGAAACGGACCCGAAAACGCCGTCACCCAGTCCTCGAGAACGGGCACGAGCGCGCCCGCCTCGATCGCCGGCAGAAGGACTTCCTCGAAGGTGCGAATGACGCCGAGGCCGGCAACCGCAGCTCCGACCTGCATTTCGATCACGTTGGCAACCAGAGGCCCGGTCGGCGTGATCATGAGTGTCTCGCCCTCGCGGTCGAATTCCCACGGCAACCCTGCTCCGCTTAGAAAGCGATGACGAATGCAATCGTGATCGATCAGCTCCTTGGGATGTCGCGGAACGCCGCGACGGCTGAGGTAATCCGGCGCGGCCGCGGTCACATAGCGCTGCCTGCGCGGTCCTATCGGCACCGCGATCATGTCTCGCTCCAGCCGTTCGTCGTAGCGGATGCCGGCATCGTAGCCGGCAGCAAGAACATCGATGAACGTATCCTCACCGACGATTTCCAGGGTGATCTGTGGATAGAGTTTGAGGAAGCGGCTGGCGAGGTCTGGCATAAACAGCCGGGCGGCGATCGTCGGCACGTTGAGGCGCAAGATGCCCGAGGGGCCCTCCCGGAAGCTATCGAGCTGATCGAGGGCCGAAGCGACTTCTCCGAGAGCCGGTGCAAGCCGCTCCAGAAGCCGCTGCCCCGCCTCGGTCGGCGTCACGCTGCGGGTCGTGCGGTTGAGAAGCCGCACGCCGAGGCGTTCTTCCAGCCGCCGCAGCGAATCGCTGAGCGAGGAAGCGGAGACGCCACGCTTGCGCGCTGCAGCTCGAAAGCTGCGCTCCCTTGCAACGGCGGCAAAAGCATCCAGATCACTCAGAGGAAGATCATCCATTGTCCATTTTACCGCACAGCCCGTTCGCATTGAATCCGATTATCGCACAACGCAGCGTGCGGTAAAACCCACTCGAGACGCAACGCAGCGTCTGACAAGGAGAGCGAAATGCAGACCTATCGTTTGGGGCAGACCGGCCCACACGTCTCGGCCCTCGGACTCGGTTGCATGGGCATGTCCGGCATGTACGGTCCGTCGGACCGTGCCGAAAGCATCGCGACGATCCATGCAGCCCTCGACGCCGGGATCAACCTGCTCGATACCGGCGATTTCTACGGCATGGGACACAATGAGATGTTGATCGGCGAGGCCCTCAAGGGCCGCCGCCGTGACGACGCCGTCATCAGCGTCAAGTTCGGCGCTCTGCGCGACCCGGCGGGCGGCTGGAGCGGCTATGATTCCCGCCCCATGGCCATCAAGAACTTCCTCGCCTACACTCTGAAGCGCCTCGATGTCGACTACATCGACATCTACCGCCCTGCCCGGCTGGATCCGAATGTACCGATCGAGGAGACGGTCGGCGCAATCGGCGACATGATCAAAGCCGGATATGTCAGGCACGTCGGCCTGTCCGAAGTCGGCGCCGAGACGATCCGGCGCGCGGCTGCCGTCCATCCGATCTGCGATCTACAGATAGAATACTCACTGATCTCCCGCGGCATCGAAGACAGGATCCTGCCGACCTGCCGCAAACTCGGCATATCCGTTACCGCCTACGGCGTTCTGTCTCGAGGCTTGATCAGCGGTCATTGGCAGAAAGGACAGGGCAACAGCGCCGGCGATTTCCGCGGCATGAGCCCTCGTTTTCAGGAGGGTAACGTCGACCAGAATCTTGCCCTCGTCGAGGAACTTCGCAAGACTGCCGATGCGAAGCGCGTTTCGGTCGCCCAGATTGCGATAGCCTGGGTCGCAGCCCAAGGAAAGGACATCGTGCCGCTTGTCGGCGCCCGCAGTCGCGATCGTCTGACCGAGGCACTGGCATCACGCGCAGTCGCGCTGACAGCCGCCGACATGGCGGCCATCGACCGCGCCGTACCGAGAGATTCGGCCGCAGGCAACCGCTATCCGGACGCGATGCTCAAGCACATGGACAGTGAAAAGTGAAATGTGGTCCGGCCTCGTGAAAGCGAGGCCGGTTTTCCGGTCAAACAGGCCCGGAGAAAGTATCGCATGCCGACAGCTGACCGCTGTCGAAACCGCGCTTGAACCATTTGGCGCGCTGCGCCGATGTCCCGTGATTGAAGCTCTCTGGAACGACGTAGCCCTGGCTTCGCTTCTGCAGCGTATCGTCGCCGATCTTCTGGGCGGCATTCAGCGCCTCTTCCAGGTCACCTGCTTCAAGGATGCCCTTCTGCTGGGTGAACTTGCCCCATATGCCTGCAAAGCAGTCGGCCTGAAGCTCGACGCGAACAGACATCTTGTTGGCGTCGGCCTCGCTCATCCGCTGACGGGCTTCGTTGAACTTGGGCAGGATGCCAAGCAGGTTCTGCACATGATGGCCGACCTCGTGGGCAACCACATAGGCCTCGGCAAAATCACCGGATGCTCCGAACTGTTGGCTGAGCTGCCGGAAGAAGCTGGTGTCGAGATAAAGCTTATGGTCGCTGGGACAGTAGAACGGCCCGGTCGCGGCGGAGGCAAAACCGCAGGCCGACTGCGTCTGCCCGGAGAAGAGCACCATTCGTGGCTCCTCGTACTCATGCCCCATGGACTTGAAAATGCCCTGCCACGTATCTTCTGTCTCAGCCAGTACCGTGCGCATGAACGCCGTCATCTCGTCGTTGGCGGGAGGCTGGTCGCTGGACTGGCTTTGTTCGTAACCCGGGCCGCCGACCGATCCGCCGTCCAGCACCTGCATCAGGTCTATGCCCATCGCCTTGAATATAAAGTAGATCACCACCAGAAAGATGATCGTGCCGATGCTGAGGCCGCCACCGCGCCGTCCCATCCCGCCGCCGGAGGGAAAGTTGAAGCCGCCGCCCTGGCCCAATCCACCCATGGAAGGATCATTGCGACGATCTTCGACGTTGTCGGACTGACGCCGGCCTTTCCATTCCATGATGCTCTCCCCGGCGATGCCCACGCATGCTCTTCGGATAGTCTATATATCCGCGGACGAGACGAATTCCAGCCGTATCATGCAAGGCGCCTGCTGCGCGCCTGGGCGGAAGATGATCAAGGATGAACAGCGCGACGAGAGCGGCCTGCCACTCGCTGCCGGTGAAGGCAACTTGTCATCCCGACCGCGACGGCAGCCAGATCCCCGTCAGCCGCACACATGCCGAAAGCGTCCCCCGCCGTTTCGGTTGAGGAAATGCAAGCAACCGCTTGACGCGACTCCACCTTTCGCTCTTCTTGAAGAAGGGGAGACTGCGGAGGAGCAATACCGATGAAAGCTGTACGTCTGGAGGCGACGGGGCAGCTGTTCCTGCGTGAAGTCGAGAAGCCTTTTCCGGGGCCGGACGAACTGCTGGTGCGGATCGAGGCTTGCGGTATATGCGGAACCGACCGCCATCTCTTTCGCGGCGAGTTTCCCTCGTCACCTCCTGTAACGCTCGGCCATGAATTTGCAGGCCTCGTCGAGGCCGTTGGTTCAGACGTGGCAGAATTCCGTCCCGGCATGCGCATCACCGGCGACCCGAACATCGCCTGCGGCCGCTGCCCCGAATGCCAGCGCGGGCGCGTCAATCTCTGCCGCAATCTCCAGGCAATCGGCATCCATCGCGATGGTGGATTTGCCGAATATGTGATCGTCCCGCGCAAGCAGGCGTTCGAGTTGCCGGCAGGCCTTGATCCGTTGCACGGTACCTTCTGCGAGCCGCTTGCCTGCTGCCTTCACGGCGTCGATCTTGCCGATATCAAAGCCGGATCATCAGTCGTCGTTCTCGGCGGTGGCGTCATCGGGTTGCTCGTCGTTCAGCTCGCTCGCCTTGCCGGCGCCACCCGCGTCGTCCTCGTGACGCGCAACGCGCAGAAGCGTCGCCTCGCCGAGAGCCTGGGCGCAACGGCAACGGCCGACCCGACCTCCGGCGACATCGTGGAACGGCTGACGGGCGCACACGGTTTTCTGCCCGCCGGCGCAGATGTGGTGATCGAATGTGCCGGCGTCACGGAAACGGTCGAACAGGCGCCTGCCCTTGCGCGGCGCGGCGGCACCGTCGTCATCCTCGGCGTCATGCCGCAGGGATTGAAAATTGCGATAGAACCTTTCGACCTGCTCTTCCGAGAGATCAAGCTCGTCAACTCGTTCCTCAATCCCTTCACCCACGGACGTGCGGTCGACCTGATCGCTTCCGGAATGATCACGATCGACCCCCTGATTTCCCGTCGCATCGGCCTCGGCGAGGCGCTCGAAGCTATCGGCAATCCCGCGCGTCCAGGAGAGATTCGCGCACTTGTGCTGCCGCATCTCGCGTAGCCTGAAAAGAACCCCTCGATTCCTGTCGATTCCGCAAATTTTGGGGTTCCGTTTGCAAATACATTTGCCTATAAGCCGCTTCTAGCCTGAAAAGACCATCACATGCGCGACCCGGCCGGTGCTTCCCACCCTGGCCGGCTTTCTGCGCAGCTAGAAAGTGGAAAAAACGCCCATGCCGAAGCGCCAAGACATCAAATCGATCCTCATCATCGGCGCAGGACCGATCGTCATTGGCCAGGCTTGCGAATTCGACTACTCCGGCACCCAGGCCTGCAAGGCGCTGAAGGAGGAAGGCTACCGCGTCATCCTCGTCAACTCCAACCCGGCAACGATCATGACCGATCCGGGTCTGGCCGACGCGACCTATGTCGAGCCGATCACGCCCGAAGTCGTTGCCAAGATCATCGCCAAGGAACGCCCGGATGCGCTGCTGCCGACCATGGGCGGCCAGACGGCGCTGAACACGGCACTCTCGTTGAAGCGCATGGGCGTGCTGGACCGCTACAATGTCGAGATGATCGGCGCCAAGCCGGCCGCCATCGACATGGCAGAAGACCGCGCCCTGTTCCGCGAAGCCATGTCCCGCATCGGCCTTGAAACGCCGCGCTCGATGCTGGCCAATGCCACCGACATCAAGGATACCGATCGCAAGACGCACGAGGCCGAGCGCAACAAGCTGAAGGAAAGCCTCTCCGGCGCGGATCTCGACAAGGCGCTCGATGCGCTCGAGAACGAATGGAACCTCGGCGAAACCGACCGCAAGCAGCGCTACATCAGCCACGCCATGGCGATTGCCGCCCAGGCGATCGACGTCGTCGGCCTCCCCGCGATCATTCGCCCCTCGTTCACCATGGGCGGCACCGGGGGCGGCATTGCCTACAACCGCTCGGAATTCTTCGAAATCATCGGCGGCGGCCTCGATGCCTCGCCGACCACTGAAGTGCTGATCGAAGAATCGGTTCTCGGCTGGAAGGAATATGAGATGGAGGTCGTCCGCGACAAGGCGGACAACTGCATCATCATCTGCTCGATCGAAAACATCGATCCGATGGGCGTCCACACCGGCGACTCGATCACCGTCGCCCCGGCGCTGACGCTGACCGACAAAGAATACCAGATGATGCGCAACGCCTCGATCGCCGTTCTGCGCGAGATCGGCGTCGAAACAGGCGGCTCGAACGTACAGTTCGCCGTCAACCCGAAGGACGGCCGCCTCGTCGTCATCGAAATGAACCCGCGCGTTTCGCGCTCCTCGGCCCTGGCCTCGAAGGCCACCGGCTTCCCGATCGCCAAGGTCGCGGCCAAGCTCGCCGTCGGCTACACGCTCGACGAACTCGACAACGACATCACCGGCGGCGCAACGCCCGCCTCCTTCGAACCGTCGATCGACTACGTCGTCACCAAGATCCCGCGTTTCGCGTTCGAGAAGTTCCCGGGCGCCTCGCCTGTCCTGACCACGGCGATGAAGTCCGTCGGCGAAGTCATGGCGATCGGCCGCACCTTCGCGGAATCGCTGCAGAAGGCGCTCCGCGGCCTCGAAACCGGCCTGACAGGCCTCGACGAAATCGAGATCCCCGGCGTCGAGGAAGGCGAAGGCAGCCAGAATGCCATCCGCGCAGCCATCGGCACGCCGACGCCGGATCGCCTGCGCATGGTCGCCCAGGCGCTGCGCATGGGCATGAGCCCGGAGGAAGTGCACGAAGGCTGCAAGATCGACCCGTGGTTTATCGCGCAGTTCAAGGCGATCGTCGACATGGAAGCCCGCATCCGCGAGCACGGCCTGCCGAGCGATGCAACGAACCTGCGCACCCTGAAGTCCATGGGCTTCTCCGACGCGCGCCTTGCGACACTGTCAGGCAAGCGGCCGAAGGAAGTGGCGGAACTGCGCAACAGCCTGAACGTCCGCCCGGTCTTCAAGCGCATCGACACCTGCGCCGCCGAATTCGCCTCGCCGACCGCCTACATGTACTCCACCTACGAGACACCGTTCGTGGGCAGCACGCGCTCGGAAGCCGACGTTTCCGACCGCAAAAAGGTCGTCATCCTCGGCGGCGGCCCGAACCGCATCGGCCAGGGCATCGAGTTTGATTATTGCTGCTGCCACGCCGCCTTCGCCTTGAGGGATGCGGGCTACGAAGCGATCATGATCAACTGCAACCCGGAAACGGTCTCGACCGACTACGATACCTCCGACCGCCTTTATTTTGAGCCGCTGACGGCCGAAGACGTGATCGAGATCCTGCGCGCCGAGCAGGAAAAGGGCGAAGTGGTCGGCGTCATCGTGCAGTTCGGCGGCCAGACGCCGCTGAAGCTTGCCGAAGCGCTCGAAAAGAACGGTATCCCGATCCTCGGCACGGCGCCTGACATGATCGACCTTGCCGAAGACCGCGACCGCTTCCAGAAGCTTCTGATGAAGCTCGATCTGAACCAGCCGAACAACGGCATTGCCTACTCCGTCGAGCAGGCCCGCCTTGTCGCCACCGAAATCGGCTTCCCGCTGGTCGTGCGCCCGTCCTACGTCCTCGGCGGCCGCGCCATGCAGATCATCCATTCGGAATCGATGCTGCAGACCTACCTCCTCGACACCGTTCCGGAACTTGTTCCGGAAGACATCAAGCAGCGCTACCCGAACGACAAGACCGGCCAGATCAACACCTTGCTCGGCAAGAACCCGCTTCTGTTCGACAGCTACCTCAGCAACGCCATCGAAGTCGACGTCGATTGCCTTTCCGACGGCAGTGACGTGTATGTCGCCGGCATCATGGAGCATATCGAGGAAGCCGGCATTCACTCCGGCGACAGCGCCTGCTCGCTGCCGCCGCGCACCCTGTCTCCAGCGATGATCGACGAATTGGAGCGTCAGGCAAAGGCCATGGCCAGGGCGCTCAACGTCGTCGGCCTCATGAACGTGCAGTTCGCGATCAAGGACGGCACCGTCTACGTCCTCGAAGTGAACCCGCGCGCCTCGCGTACCGTGCCGTTCGTCGCCAAGACCATCGGCGCACCGATTGCGAAGATCGCCGCTCGCGCCATGGCCGGCGAAAAGCTCGATGCAACCTTTGCGGCCTATGGCGAAAAGCCCGATCCGCGCAACCTCAGGCACATCGCCGTCAAGGAGGCCGTCTTCCCGTTCGCCCGCTTCCCCGGCGTCGACATCCTGCTCGGCCCGGAAATGCGCTCGACCGGCGAAGTCATCGGCCTCGACACGGATTTCGCGCTTGCCTTCGCCAAGGCACAGCTCGGCGCCGGCGTCGAACTGCCGCGTGACGGAACGGTCTTCGTTTCCGTGCGCGACGAAGACAAGCCCCGCGTCCTGCCGGCGATCCGCCTCCTTGTGGAACAGGGCTTCAAGGTTCTGGCAACCGGCGGCACGGCGCGCTTCCTCGCCGAAAACGGCATCGCCGCCACCAAGATCAACAAGGTGCTCGAAGGTCGCCCCCACATCGAGGACGCGATCCGCAACCGTCAGGTCCAGCTGGTCATCAACACCACCGACAGCAACAAGGCGATCTCCGACAGCAAGTCGCTTCGCCGTGCCACGCTGATGCAGAAGGTGCCCTACTACACGACGATGGCCGGCGCCGAAGCCGCCGCCCAGGCGATCAAGGCGCTCAAGGCAGGCAATCTCGAAGTGCGGCCGCTGCAAAGTTACTTCAATTAAGCGTTCGGATGGCACGCTCGCCTTCACGACGTGAACAAAGGATCAGGACCTGGCGCAAGCTTGGGTCCTGATCTTTTTCCGGGATGATCCATCCCACTGACCCTTTCGCCTGACCAGCAGAATCACTTTGGTCGGGGTGGAGTTGCGCGCCTCACTTCAGTCTATCCGGGGCAGCCGCTCGCTAAGGAAACACTCTTGGTCGCCCCCCACAGGAACCGCGGGATCGGCGCATCCGAAAGGTTGCCGTTCGGTGTTCGATTGACATAGTCACAGACATATTCACCCTATGTCCCACCGAAAAGCTCGATCTCATGGAACCGCTGGCGCTCGTTTTTCCAGTTTGACGTGAAAAGTCGCACAAGGTTGCAGGCCCGCACATTCGAATTTTCTGGAAATCAGCAGCACCGATCTGCTATAAGCTGAACAGTTAGGTTTGTTGCACGGTTCCGAGGTTCCCCTTCGGGACCTGTTTTCTTTTGTGTCGTCGGCTGAGATGGCACAGGGAGTTAAGGACAGAGAAATGGTTGATAAGGTACCGATGACGCAGGGTGGTTTCGTCAAGCTGCACGAAGAATTGCGCTGGCGTCAGCAGGAAGAACGTCCTCGGATCATCGAGGCGATTTCCGAAGCACGCGCGCATGGTGACCTTTCGGAAAATGCCGAATACCATGCGGCCAAGGAAGCCCAGAGCCACAACGAAGGCCGCATCGGCGAGCTGGAGGACCTGACGGCACGCGCCGAGGTCATCGACCTCTCCAAGATGTCCGGCGACAAGATCAAGTTCGGCGCCAAGGTGAAGCTCGTTGACGAGGATACCGACGAAGAAAAGACCTACCAGATCGTCGGCGACCAGGAAGCGGATGTGAAGGCTGGCCGTATCTCGATCTCCTCGCCCATCGCGCGCGCGCTGATCGGCAAGGAGGTCGGCGACTCGATCGAGGTGAACGCACCTGGCGGCGCCAAGGCCTACGAAGTGCTCGCGATCAGCTGGGGCTGATGGCGCGTGGCAGATCGCGCACGATCCGCTCTTGTCGATATCAGTGACGTCGAGATCATAGCGCCGAACTTCAAAAAGCGGCTCTCCGGCGTCACATCGACGATCATTCAGCTGATCCCGGTGCAGCGGGCGCTCGGTCAACAGATTGCTGCGCTCGGACCGGGACTGCCGTCGAATTTTCCGCATGTCCGCTTCCCGGATCTGCTGAAACTATGGAGCGCGCCTTCCCGAAAGCAATTTCGTATCTGGCATGCGCGCCGCAATATCGAGATGCTTCCCGCAATCGTCATGCGCGACATTCTGCGGATGAAGCTCAAGATCGTCTTCACCTCCGCCTCGCAGCGAAAGCACTCCGGCTGGACGAAGCGGCTGATCTCGAAGATGGATGCCGTCATTGCCACCAGCAGCAAGACGGCGGCCTATCTCGAAGTGCCGAACACGGTGATCCTGCACGGGATCGATACGAACCGGTTTTCACCGCCCGCCGACAAGGCACAGGCCAAGCTGGATCGAGGCTTTGACCCCGACAAGAAGATCGTGGGCTGCTTCGGCCGCGTTCGCCACCAGAAGGGAACGGACGTCTTCGTCGACAGCATGATCAGCCTCCTTCCGGATCGCCCCGACTGGATCGCCATCATCGCCGGCAGAGCAACGGCTCAACATCTGGAGTTCGAAAACGGACTGAAGTCACGGGTGACGGCCGCAGGCTTGTCTGACCGTATTCTGTTCGTCGGCGAACATACCAATATCAACGAATGGTACCGTGCACTCGACCTCTTTATCGCCCCGCAGCGATGGGAGGGATTTGGCCTGACGCCCCTGGAGGCCATGGCAACCGGCGTGCCTGTGGTTGCGACCGACGTCGGTGCATTTCCGGAACTCATCGCGGTCGGAGACGGTGCGACCGGCATGCTGATCGGGCGCGACGACGTGAGCGCGATGGCAGACGCAGCCGCTTCGCTCATGGATCAGGAGGTACGCCTGTCCCACTACGCCGCCAACGCAAGGCCGCACGTGACGGTCAATTTCAGCATCGAGGGCGAGGCAACGAAATTGCGGGACGTCTACGAAAGGCTCACTTGAAAGGCCACAAGGCAACGGCATCCGGCAACGCGGCACAAGCGGTACGGCCGTATGCCGCGTCCCCTCACACCTCGACCAGACCCAGCTTCTTCACCTGCCGGATCGTCAGCATGGTACGTACCGTATCGACATGCTCGTTCGCGGTCAGCACCTCGATCACGAAATCCTGAAAGCGCGTCAGATTTTCCGCGACGCAGTGCAGCAGGAAGTCGCTGTCGCCTGAGACCATCCAGGCCTGCCGCACCAGGGGCCACTGGCCGGTTGCTGCCGCAAAAGCCTTGAGATTTGCTTCCGACTGATGCTTGAGGCCGACCATGCAGAATGCCACCAGGTCGAAGCCCAGCTTCGGGCTGTTCAACATCGCGTGATAGCCCTCGATGATGCCAGAGTCTTCGAGCTTGCGGACGCGTCGCAGGCAAGGCGGCGCTGATATCCCTACCCTGTCGGCGAGCTCTACATTCGTCATGCGACCGTCAGCCTGCAGCTCACGCAGTATCTTTATATCGATGGCGTCAAGTTCGGCGCGGACCAAGCGGGTGCCTTTCTTTAAATTGCTCAAGCCAGCTTCTATATAATGCAGCGCAATACGCAAGAATGTTTCGCCGCGATGACCGAATCTTGCACAACCGGTTGGAATGCCTTGTTGGTAACGCAAGGCTGCCCTTGAATAAAAGCATTGGTCGTTCATAAATGGCGAATGGATCGCGAAACGGCCGCATTCACCTCTTAGCCGCCGCCTCCTGATAGTCGAAAGGAAATACCATGTCCGCCCGCCACACAAAGGTGCTCATCATCGGCTCCGGCCCCGCCGGCTACACGGCTGCAGTCTATGCGGCACGTGCAATGCTGAAGCCGGTGCTCATTGCCGGGATGGAGCAAGGTGGGCAGTTGATGATCACAACCGATGTCGAGAATTATCCAGGCTTTGCCGATCCGATCCAGGGTCCGTGGCTGATGGATCAGATGCTGCAGCAGGCCAAGCACGTCGGCGCCGAGATCGTCAACGACATTGTGACCGAGGTCGAGATGAATCAGCGGCCGTTCGTGGCGCGCACAGACAGCGGTCAGGTCTGGACAGCCGATACGCTCGTGATCGCCACCGGCGCCAAGGCCAAGTGGCTCGGCATCGAGAGCGAGCAGCATTTCCAGGGCTTCGGCGTATCTGCTTGCGCCACCTGCGACGGTTTCTTCTATCGCAACAAGGACGTGATCGTGGTCGGCGGCGGCAACAGCGCAGTCGAGGAAGCGCTTTACTTGTCGAACATAGCAAAGTCGGTAACGGTCGTGCATCGCCGCGACAGTTTCCGCTCCGAGAAGATTCTGCAGGAGCGCCTGTTCTCCAAGGAGAACATCAAGGTTCTGTGGAACACCGAGGTCGCCGAGATCACGGGAACGCCGGCCAAGCCCCCGATGCCGCCTTCCGTAACCGGCGCGCGGCTGCGCGATACCCGCACGGGTGCGATCAGCGAGCTGCATGTCCACGGCGTCTTCGTGGCGATTGGCCATGCGCCGGCGACCGAGCTGTTCAATGGCAAGCTGAAGCTGAAGGACAATGGCTATCTCTGGACAGCGCCCGATTCGACTGCGACCAGCGTCGAGGGCGTCTATGCCGCAGGCGACGTGACGGACGACACGTTCCGGCAGGCGATCACCGCAGCTGGTCTGGGATGCATGGCAGCCCTTGAAGCCGAACGATATCTGACGGGCCATATGCCCGTCGCCGTGGCCGCGGAGTAAGATCGGCTATGAGGGGTGGGGGAATGCCATTGGATTGGGACAAGCTGCGTATTTTTCACGCAGCTGCCGAAGCGGGATCGTTCACGCATGCCGCCGATAAGCTGCATCTGTCTCAATCCGCGATCAGCCGGCAGGTCAGCGCACTGGAGCAGGATGTCGGCACCAAGCTGTTCCACCGACACGCGCGCGGCCTGATCCTGACCGAACAGGGCGAATTGCTGTATCGCACCGCCCATGACGTGCTGCTGAAGCTGGAAACGGTGAAGATGCAGCTTACCGAAACGACGGAAACGCCGACCGGCAAGCTGCGCGTCACGACGACCGTTGGCCTCGGCCAGGGCTGGCTCACCGACAAGATCCAGGAGTTCATGCAGCTCTACCCCGATGTTCAGATCCAGCTCATCCTCGACAACGAGGAAGTGGACGTGAACATGCGCTATGCCGATTGCGCCATCCGCCTGCGCCAGCCGGTGCAATCCGATCTCATACAGCGCAAGCTGTTTACCGTGCACATGCACGTCTATGCAGCTCCTTCCTATATCAACCGCCACGGCGAACCCCAGGCGGTTGAGGATTTGGACAACCACCGGATCATCACCTTCGGCGAACCCGCGCCGAACTATCTGCTCGACGTAAACTGGCTCGAGGTTGCGGGCCGCTCGTCGGACAACAAGCGCATTCCGCACCTGCAGATCAACAGCCAGACGTCGATCAAGCGCGCATGCCTGCTCGGCATGGGTGTCGCATGCCTGCCCGACTACATCGTTGGAAGAGATCCGGGTCTCATCCAGTTGCCGATCAATGCCGACGTACCGTCGTTCGACACGTACTTCTGCTATCCAGATGAAATGAAAAATGCCGCGAAGCTCAAGGCTTTCCGGGACTTCATCGTCAGCAAGGCGAGAAACTGGAACTTCTAGTTGTTTTTCCCCGAAAAATGCAAGCTGTGCAACTGACGCATGTCTGGCATGCACAAAAAATGGTTGCCGTTTGCCCATTAAAGCACCATATCACACATAGCTGATGCACACGGTGGCTTTTCCTCCCAGTTCCACCGCATTAGCTGTTCCCCTCTGGAGGTTTAGACCTTCACACCTACAAGGGCCCCGGCTTTCCGGTGGCCCTCTTTTTTTGCCTTATTTTTTCGCACCGCAGCATAAATTGCTGCAACGCATAGCAGGCATGCGTAAACGGCCATTGAAATACGCCTCCCAAAGCATCATATCGCACTCAGCTGATGCACATGGTGGTTCTCTCCCAGTGCCACCGCGTTAGCTGTTCCCCTCTGGAGGTTTATTGACCTTCACACCTTAAAGGGCCCCGACATTTCGGTGGCCCTCTTTTTTTGCTTAAAATTTAACCAGACAGAATAGGCACGCATCACCGTCTCGTGACTTGAATATCGAAAACGACCAATCCATATATCGGCAAT
The DNA here is from genome assembly GCF_056406295.1 of Rhizobium sp. P1_C7. Classification (NCBI taxonomy): domain Bacteria; kingdom Pseudomonadati; phylum Pseudomonadota; class Alphaproteobacteria; order Hyphomicrobiales; family Rhizobiaceae; genus Rhizobium; species Rhizobium sp. P1_C7. Next base: position 301,112 of record NZ_JBFUAL010000005.1, on the reverse strand, counting down.
AAGCGATTTATAGTTCGGTTGATGACGATGGACAAAGACGAAATCCTCAAGGCGCTGTCCCATCCCACGCGGATGGAGATCCTGAATTGGCTGAAGAAACCCGAGGCGCACTTCAGCTCTCAGGAGCATCCGCTGGAAATGGGTGTATGTGCCAGCCAGTTCGAGCGCTGCGGCCTTTCGCAATCGACCGTTTCGGCGCATCTGGGAACATTGAGTCGCGCCGGTCTCGTCAGTACCAAGCGCGTCGGCCAATGGATTTTCTACAAGCGCAACGAAGAAACCATTGCCGCCTTTCTGAAACAGCTCGCTCAGGACCTGTAAAAAATGCCCCTTGCCCTCATTGTTCTGGCCTTGAGCTCGTTTGCGATAGGCACGACGGAATTCGTCATCATGGGCCTTTTGCCCGAGGTCGCTTCCGACCTTTCAGTCACCATTCCGCAGGCAGGCTGGCTGGTCACGGGATATGCGTTGGCCGTCGCCGTCGGCGCTCCGATCATGGCGGTCTCGACCGCGCACCTGAAGCGCCGCACCGCATTGATCGCTCTGATGGGGTTCTTCATCGCCGGCAACCTGCTGTGCGCCCTGTCACCCGACTACTGGGTCCTGATGGTCGCCCGTGTGATTACCGCGCTGTGCCACGGGGCATTCTTCGGCATCGGCTCGGTCGTTGCTGCAAACCTGGTGGCGCCCGATCGCCGGGCGCGTGCCGTCGCCCTGATGTTTACCGGCCTGACACTTGCCAATGTGCTGGGCGTCCCTTTGGGAACTGCGATCGGCCAGGCCTTTGGGTGGCGCTCGACATTCGCAGTCGTTACCGGCATCGGCATCCTCACCATCATCGGCCTGTGCGCAATCCTGCCGAAAGACAAGAATGAGGAGCAGGGCAACATCTTGCGCGAGATCGCCGCCCTGAAGAACGGCCACCTTTGGCTGGCGCTGTCGACCACCGTCTTCTTTTCCGCATCGATGTTCGCGCTCTTCACCTACATCGCGCCGCTGCTGCGCGACGTCACGGGCCTGTCGCCCGAAGGCGTCACCTGGACGCTGTTCCTGATCGGCCTCGGCCTGACCATCGGCAACCTGCTCGGCGGCAAGTTTGCCGACTGGAAGCTTGGTGCAACGCTGGCCGGCATCTTCGCGCTGATCGCCATCACCTCCGTTGCGTTCAGCTTTACCAGCCGCTTCTTCATCCCGGCCGAAATCACGCTCTTCCTCTGGGCGATGGCGAGCTTTGCGGCGGTGCCCGCGTTGCAGGTCGGCGTGGTTCGCTTCGGCAAGGCTGCGCCAAATCTCGTATCGACGATCAACATCGGCGCCTTCAACACCGGCAACGCGCTCGGCGCCTGGGCAGGCGGCATCGTGATCCAGGCGGGTTTCGACATGACCCGCGTTCCGCTTGCCGCCGCGCTGATGGCCCTCATCGGTCTCGGCGCCACCGCCCTCACCTATCTCTCCGCCAGGGGCCAGGCCGTGCCTGCTCCCGCCGAGTGATCTTTCCGCAGACCAAGAAAGGACTCCCATGACCAAGCTTTTCGAACCCACAGAAATCGGTGACATTGCCCTCAAGAACCGCATCGTCATGGCGCCGTTGACGCGCAATCGATCCCCGGGCGCAATCCCGAACGACCTCAACGTCGAATACTATCGCCAGCGCGCCACGGCGGGCCTCATCATTACCGAGGCAACGGCCATCACCCAGCAGGGTCAGGGCTATGCCGACGTGCCGGGCCTCTACAGCAAGGAGGCTCTGGATGGCTGGAAGCGGGTGACCGACGCCGTCCACGCAGAAGGCGGCAAGATCGTCGTGCAGATGTGGCATGTCGGCCGTATCTCGCACACCACCCTGCAGCCGAGCGGCGGCAAGCCCGTCTCCTCGACAAACACCGTTGCCAAGTCGAAGACCTATCTTGTCAACGAGGACGGCACCGGCAGCTTCGCTCCGACGTCGGAACCCCGCGCACTGGAAGCCTCTGAGATCCCCGGCATCGTCGAGGACTACCGCAAGGCCGCTCGTGCAGCAATCGACGCCGGCTTCGATGGCGTTGAGATCCATGCGGCCAACGGCTACCTGATCGACCAGTTCCTGCGCGCCGGCATCAACGACCGCACTGACCAGTATGGAGGCTCGATCGACAACCGCGCCCGCTTCCTGTTCGAAGTGGTGGATGCGATCACAAAGGAGATCGGCGCGCGCCGCACCGGCATCCGCATCTCGCCGGTGACGCCTGCCAACGACGCATCCGATCCAGACGCCCAGCCGATCTTCACCTACGTGGTCGAGGGACTGGCAAAGTACGATCTCGCTTTCATTCACATCATCGAAGGCGCCACCGGCGGCGATCGCAACTTCCAGCAGGGCGACAAGCCCTTCGACTACAAGGCGCTCTGCGAGGCCTACGAAAAGGCCGGAGGCAAAGCGAGCTGGATGGTCAACAATGGATACGACCGCGGGCTGGCAATCGATACCGTCGAGAGCGGCCGCGCCGATCTTGTCGCATTCGGAAAGCCGTTCATCTCCAATCCGGACCTGGTCGAACGTCTGAAGGACAACGCACCTCTGAACGACCTGGATCAGGCAACGCTCTACGGCGGCGGCCCGAAGGGATATGTGGACTACCCGGCGCTCGATACCGCCGCGTAAGAGCTGTAAGCTGAAATCCCGCCCTCCGGCGGGATTTCCTTTTTGTCCCGGGCAGCTAGCATGCAGCGATGTTCGAATCCTATCTCGACCGATGGCGGCTGACCGCAGACGGTGATGCAATCACAACTCACTCGAGCCACCTCCTGCCCGTTCTCTGGAACAGCCGGCCGGCGATGCTGAAGATCGCCAATGACGAGGCCGAAAGAGCCGGCGGCGCAGTAATGCAATGGTGGGACGGCATCGGCGCTGCCAAGGTCTATGCCTGCGACGCTGACGCCGTCGTGCTCGAACGAGCCGAGGGCAGCCGCTCGTTGCTCGCGATGGCGATGAACGGCGAAGACGACGCGGCAAGCCGCATCATCTGCGACACGGTCGCCCGGCTGCACGCTCCGCGCAACAAGCCTCTGCCAGACCTCATTCCGCTGAGCCGCTGGTTCCGCGAACTCGCGCCGGCGGCGCGAACATACGGCGACACGCTCGTAGATTGCTCCGTAATAGCCGAGGCTCTCCTTGCCGATCCCCGCGATAACGTCGTACTGCATGGTGACATCCATCACCGCAACATCCTTGATTTTCAGGAGCACGGCTGGCTGGCGATCGATCCCAAGGGGCTCTATGGCGAGCGCGGCTTCGACTACGCCAACACCTTCGCAAACGAGGACCTTCCGACAGTCACGACACCCGAGCGTCTGCAAAGGCAGCTGCAGATCGTGTCTGCGGAAGCCGGCATCGGGCCAAGACGCCTGCTGCGGTGGATAGCCGCCTATTCCGGCCTCTCGGCGGCCTGGTTCCTCGGCGACGGATCGCTCAAAGCCGCAGAGAGCCCGCTCGCCGTCGCGCGCATCGCGCTCGCCGAACTCCAGAAGGCCTAGTTCGCTCCTCGTGTCAGGAGCGCAGAAGCCATTTCGCGACGCGGCGCGGGCAGGCAACCAAATGTGACCAGCGTCGCCAAAACCGCTTCGTCTATCGGCGTATGCGGCTCGCTACCAAGCTCGGCGACCAGACGATCATTCGCCATGCGCACCGGCTTGCGCCAGAGGTAGCGCATTTCCTTCAGCTCGCGGATGAAGGTGACAAAGGGTGCCGCGAGCGGCACGAGCCACCAGGGAAATGCCCGCACCTTTGCGCTGCCGCCGACGACCCGATTGATCGCCGCAGCCATCTGGCTGCCGTCGGCATCCCAGAAGCCGTCCATGTGATAGACGGCGAAGGGCGGAAGTCGATCGCCACGCTCGAGGAGACGTACCATGGTCTCCGCCACATCGGGAAGATAGGCCCATTGGTGTCCAACGTCGCGACTTGCCGGGTTTCGGATTGTCTTCACTGGTTTGCCGGGAACGATCATGCCCTGCGAAAACCAGCTGTTAGCGGCAGTCGGACCGAAGAAATCCCCGGCGCGGACGATGATGACCGATACGCCTGCATCGGAAGCCGCCTTGAGGCGCTTTTCCATTTCGACACGGATCGCCCCCTTCTTCGTCACCGGATTCTGCGGGCTGTCCTCGCGAAGGGTGGGAAACGAATCCGGCCCGAAATTGTAGACAGTGCCCGGCAGCACGATACAGGCGCCGACGGGACCGGCGGCGGCGATCGTGTTGTCAAGCATCGGCAGCACCAGCTTTTCCCAGTCGCGGTATCCCGCAGGATTGACCGCATGGACGATCACGCTCACGCCCTCGGCCGCCTTCTGCACATCGCTGGCGTTCATGACATCCCCTTGCACCCACTCGAAGCGCGGCTCGCTTGCCTTCCTCTTGTCTGCATTGCGATGGAGCGCCCGTATCTGCCAGCCGCGCGCCATAAGCTTGCGGGCGACTTCCCCGCCGATACCGCCGGTCGCGCCAAGGATAAGTGCAATCTTCCGTGTCTGCTCAGTCATAGTGGCCTCCGTCAATTCGATAACCGGACTATGCGCCCGTCCCGACATAAACAAAATTGACGAAATACGTGCACCAGCTATACATAACTGTATGGACAAGGAACCGAACTGGGATTTCTTTCGAACCATGCTGGCCGTGCTCCAGCACGGTTCGCTGTCAGCCGCAGCGCGCGAGCTTGGGCTCACACAGCCCACGATCGGCCGCCATATCGACGCCCTTGAGGAACGGATCGGCTCGAAGCTTTTCGTTCGCTCCTCGAACGGCCTGCTGGCAACCGATGCCGCGCTGGAACTTCGGCCCTATGCGGAGGCGTTGGCGGCGACATCGGCCGCCCTCCTGCGCGTGGCATCGGGTCACCGGCAGCGGGTTGCCGGGACAGTCCGCATCAGCGCCAGCGAGATCATCGGCGTGGAGGTGCTGCCTCCCATCCTCGCACACCTTATGGACGCCTATCCGGAGCTGCGCATAGAGCTGTCGGCATCCGACACGATCGAAGACCTTCTCAGCCGCGAGGCCGATGTCGCCGTGCGGATGGCCGAGCCAACCCAGGACGCTCTGATCGTGCGCCGGATCGGTGATATCCCGCTCGGCATGCATGCGCACCGTCGCTATCTAGAACGGGCGGGTGTGCCGCAGACACTTGCCGATCTGGCGGACCACAGGGTCATCGGCTTCGATCGCCAGACGGCCTACATCAGGACGATGATGAAGCGCTTCCCCATGCCCGAGGGCATCGACTTCGCGTTCAAGGCCGACCAGCCGCTTGCCCAACTCTCCGCCATTCGCGCCGGCCTCGGCATCGGCATCTGCCAGAGGGGCATTGCAGCACGCGATCCGGATCTCGTTCATCTGCTGCCGACCTTCGAAATTCCGCTCGCCACCTGGGTCGTGATGCACGAGGGCATCAAGACGGCATCGCGTTACCGCGTCGTCTTCGATGCGCTGGTGGCGGGACTTATTGGCTATGTGCGGGAAAATCCGCGCAACCGTGCAGGCTGACCGATCGTCAATCGACAGTTGGAACGATCAGGCGCGCGGCGAAGCGTCAGCGGAACGGATGATCCGGTGGCCATCTACCACCTCGGTCTCCGGCCGATCGCCGCCTTCGGCATATTCCTCATGCCATTTGCCTCTGTCGTCCTGCCAGCTGATCTCGGCGGAATCGCCGCCAACCTGCTGTTCGGCCGCAACGATGCGGGCTGCCTCAAGCGCGTCGGAATGCGTCGGGAACGCTTCGGAATAGACATCTCCCAGCCGGTAGGCCCAGCCCCCGTCATGCGGGACGACTTCGTAGACCACCTTGACCATGCATCTCACTCCTCTTCTTCTGTTCCGCACCCGAATGCAGACCGAATTGGATCCGGTTTCGCCGCGGGGCCGCTTGGCAAGAAACGAGAGGCGCCGCGATATGCTTCCGGCTGACCGAGACGTCAGTATTCCATTAAATGCGCAAGACTGCAAACATGGCCGGGCGGCCGCTCACTTGATATGTAAAATCATCGCCTTAGACTTGAGATATGAATCAAAGTCGGAGCCGCCCCTTGGGGATAGCATCACGCCTGAAAGACGAAAAATACATGGCTGTGGCGCTCGTCGTGGGAGTAATCGCCTACGCGGCCGAGCATGACGTCATGCAAATGGGCCAGGGCGCAGCGCTGATTGCAGCCCTCGCCCTCGTCGGCACCATCGTGCTCGCATCGATGCGCGTCGCGCACCACGCGGAAATTCTCGCCATCAAGGTTGGCGATCCCTACGGCACGATGATCCTGACTTTGTCGGCAGTCGCCGTCGAAGTCATCATCCTCGCCATCATGATGACCGGCGAGAGTTCGCCGACGCTCGTGCGCGACACGATCTACGCGGCGCTGATGCTGGACATCAACGGGATCCTCGGTCTCGCCGCCCTGCTCGGTGGCCTCAGGCACGGAGAACAGCCCTATAACGACAATTCGGGAAAGACCTATGGGGTCATGATCCTGACTGCCATCGGCATTTCCATGATCGTTCCCGAGTTCGTGCCCGATGACAAATGGCACTATTACTCCGCGTTCACGATCGTTGCGATGATTGCGCTTTATGCACTGTTCCTGCGCATGCAGGTCGGCCAGCACAGCTATTTCTTCAGTTACAGCTATCCGCGCCACGAGCGCGCCAAGGACGCCTCGGACGAGCACAATGTCGAAGAGCCCACGGTGGCATCCATTGCCGCCATCCTCGTCGGCGTCGTCATTATCGGCGCGTTGGCCGAGGTCATGTCGTCCTTGATGGAGTCCGGCCTCAGGGGCACCGGCACGCCCGTCGCCGTGACCGCCATCGTGGTCGCCGCAATCTCTGCTGCCCCTGAAATCATGACCGCACTGCGCGCCGCACTGAGCAACCGGATGCAGGCAACGGTCAACATTGCCATGGGCGCATCTCTTTCGACGGTCATCCTGACCGTCCCCGTCATGGAGGGGATAGCGCTCTACACCGGGCAACCCTTCATCATGGCAATGTCACCGGCACAGACTGTCATGGTCGCGATCACCCTCATTGCAGCGGCCATCAACCTGAACGACGGCGAGACGAACGCCATCGAAGGAATGACGCATTTCATCCTCTTCGCGACGTTCATCATGCTGACGGCCTTGGGCCTCTGACAGCTTCGCAAGCGGGAGAAACGGCACCGCCAAAACGACAATAGGATTCTGCGATCAACGGCTTGGAGCCAAGGGCTGATTCAATTTGCGCAGCAGCTTGCTCTCTCTCTGAGCCTGGTCATCTGTGATCGTTGAGAAGCGACATGACACCCCTCCGACAAAAAACCCGCCGGATCCGGCGGGTTTTCAAGCGCAATATCAAACAGAAAAGCTACTTGCAGGCGCCGCAGAAGCGCTGGATGCGCTTGCAGGCTTCCTCAAGCTGGGCCTCCGACGTTGCGTAGGAGATGCGGAAGTTCGGTCCGAGCCCGAACGCCGAGCCATGAACGACGGCAACGCCTTCGCTTTCGAGCAGTTCCGAGACGAAGTCCTCGTCGGTCTCGATGACCTTGCCCGACGGCGCGGTCTTGCCGATCAGGCCGGCGCAGGACGGGTAGACGTAAAAGGCCCCTTCCGGCGACGGGCACGAAATGCCCTTGGCCTGGTTCAGCATCGAAACCACCAGATCGCGGCGACCCTCGAAGATCTTCTTGTTCTCGGGAATGAAATCCTGCGTGCCGTTCAGCGCTTCGACGGCAGCCCACTGAGCAATCGAGGTCGCACCCGAAGTCTGCTGGCCCTGGATCATGTCCATTGCCTTGATGAGCTGCAGCGGCCCGGCTGCGTAGCCGATGCGCCAGCCGGTCATCGCGTAGGCCTTGGAGACGCCGTTCATCGTCAGCGTACGGTCATAAAGCTTCGGCTCGACCTCGACAGGAGTGACGAACTTGAAGTCACCATAGGTCAGGTGCTCGTACATGTCGTCTGTCAGGATCCACACATGCGGATGCTTGAGCAGCACGTCGGTCAGAGCCTTGAGCTCGGCATGTGTATAGGCAGCGCCCGACGGGTTCGATGGCGAGTTGAATATGAACCACTTCGTCTTCGGCGTGATCGCCTTGTCGAGATCGGCGGGCTGGAGCTTGAAGTTGTTTTCCTGCGTTGCGGAGACGACGACGGGCGTGCCGCCGCAAAGGGCCACCATCTCCGGGTAGGACACCCAATACGGTGCGGGGATGACGACTTCATCGCCGGTATTCAACGTCGCCATGAAGGCGTTGAAAAGAATCTGTTTTCCGCCGGTACCGACGATCGTCTGCTCCCAGGAATAATCGAGGCCGTTCTCGCGCTTGAACTTTGCGGCAATCGCCTTGCGCAGTTCAGGGATGCCGGAGACCGGCGTGTATTTCGTCTCGCCGCGATTGATCGCGTCGATGGCGGCCTTCTTGATATTCTCGGGCGTGTCGAAATCCGGCTCGCCGGCACCAAGGCCGATCACATCGCGCCCTTTGGCTTTCAGCTCGCGTGCTTTCTGGGAAACGGCGATGGTGGCTGAAGGCTTCACACGGGAAAGAGCATCGGCAAGAAAGGCCATGATAGCGGTCCTATACGGTTGATCTGGGCAGAAAGCCGGGACCGGATCTCTGCGCTAAGCTCTATGTCCAATGTAAGCAGGCATTTCAAGCGCAAAGGCGTTATGGGACCAATGATTCTTCATGATCGATTGGCCACAGCTGCCGCCGATTCGCGCCATGCTCGCTAAAGCGGCATGATCCGGTTTGCGAAGAACTTGAATCAGTCTCTGAACACAGGTCGATTTACGCCCTGAAATCAAAAACTTCGCCAATTTCCGCCGTTGCCACGAATTCGCCGCAACAAATACCGCGCCATGCCGCATTTCAGTCGTGAGCCCGCCGAGATCGAAGCCCCATTTTGACGCATCCGAAATTGGTTATTGAGGGCATGCCATGTTTCCGGAAGACGAATTTGCCGTAAAGCGCCTGCGCGCCAGTCGCCTTTGCCTGTCAATGCTGGTTGTGTTTGTCGCCTTTGCCGCCTCTGTTGTCATGACGTTCGGGGTGGTGACGGCTGCCTACGCTGACGAGAGCCAACAAAAGAGCGAACAGCTCGCCGGCCTCGTGCGACCGAACAACGTCAACAGAGGCTCACTGCTTTTTCCGGCCAAGGAGCCCGGCCTCTTCGTGGAGGCACCGCGCCTGAAGACCGATGTCCAGATGGATGTGTCCGGTCCCATCGCACGCGTCAAGGTTACGCAGCGGTTCCAGAACCCCAGCAAAGGCTGGGTGGAAGGCACCTATGTCTTCCCGCTGCCGGAAAATTCGGCCGTCGACGTCCTGAAAATGCAGATCGGCGACCGCTTCATCGAGGGCCAGATCAAGCCGCGCCAGGAAGCCCGCGAGATCTACGCGCAGGCAAAGGCCGAGGGTAAGAAGGCGGCGCTCCTCGAGCAGCAGCGTCCGAATATCTTCACCAATCAGGTCGCCAACATTGGCCCCGGCGAAACCGTCGTCATCCAGATCGAGTACCAGCAGGCCGCTCGCCAGTCCGGGGGCGAATTCGCGCTCCGCTTCCCGATGGTCGTCGCACCCCGATACACTCCAGCACCCATCGTGCAGACCGTGGAATTCAACAACGGCGCAGGCTTCGCATTGCCTGCCGATCCCGTCGAACATCGCGAGAAGATCGAAGCGCCCGCCCTCGATCCCCGCGAGAACGCCAAGATCAATCCGGTGGCTCTCACCGTAAGCCTCAAGGCCGGCTTTCAGCTCGGCGACGTCAAATCCTCGTTTCACGACGTCGACATCAAGCAGGATGGGGAACGCAACAGGACGATCACGCTGAAAGGCGAGAGTGTTCCGGCTGACAGGGACTTCGAGCTGACCTGGAAAGCTGCCCCGGGAAAGACGCCGAGCGCAGGTCTCTTCCGTGAAACCATGAACGGCAAGACCTACCTGCTCGCCTTCGTCACCCCGCCGGCAACGGATGATGCGTCGGCAGTCCCGGCCAAACGAGAAATCGTCTTCGTCATCGACAATTCCGGCTCCATGTCCGGCCCATCGATCGAGCAGGCCAAGGAGAGCCTGACGCTCGCCATCTCTAGGCTTAATCCGGGCGACCGTTTCAATGTCATCCGGTTCGACGACACCATGACGGACTACTTCAGTGGCCTCGTGGCCGCCTCACCCGACAATCGCGAGAAAGCAATTGCCTATATCAGCGGCCTGACTGCGGACGGCGGCACCGAAATGCTGCCGGCCCTGCAGGACGCCCTGCGCAACCAGGGGCCGGTCGCAAACGGTGCGCTTCGCCAAGTGGTATTCCTGACCGATGGCGCGATCGGCAACGAACAGCAGCTTTTCATGGAGATCACCCAGAACCGCGGCGACGCCCGCGTCTTCACGGTGGGCATAGGCTCGGCGCCGAACTCCTATTTCATGACGAAAGCGGCCGAGATGGGTCGCGGCACCTTCACCCAGATCGGATCAGCAGATCAGGTTGCTATTCGCATGGCAGAGCTTTTCAACAAGCTGCAAAACCCGGCAATGACCGATATCGCCGCAACCTTCGCCGGCGTGAAGGCGCAGGACATCACGCCCAACCCGATGCCGGACCTCTATTCCGGCGAACCGGTCGTGCTGACGGCGGAACTGCCGGACGAGAAGCCGTCTGGCAAGCTGCAGATAACAGGCAAGATGGGCGCGCAGCCCTGGCGCGTCGACATGGACATTGCCAATGCAGCCGATGGCCATGGCATCTCGAAGCTCTGGGCACGCCGGAAGATCGATGATCTCGAGGCGCGCGCCTACGAACGTCAGGACCCTGCGGCCGTTGACAAGGACGTCGAGACCGTCGCGCTCGCTCATCACCTCGTCTCGCGCATGACCAGCCTCGTCGCGGTCGATGTGAGCCCCGCGCGCGCCGCAGACGAGCCCCTTGGCTCGCTCAAGGTACCGCTCAACCTGCCTGAAGGTTGGGATTTCGAGAAGGTTTTCGGCGAGGCAGCACCGTCTCGCGCCACGCCGGGAGGCAAGGCCCCCGATCACGCCATGACGGCTCCGCAGCAGGAATTCGCCGAGCTGGCGGCGACACGGATGGCGGCCGCGCCGACACCGAAAGCGGCAACCCTCATTGCGCAGAAATCCGCCTCGGTGAAGCTGCCGCAAACGGCAACGCGCGCCGACGAGCAGATCATGCGCGGATTGACCGCTCTGCTGCTTGCGATGACAGCCGCAAGCGGATTGGCCGTCTGGCGACGTCGGGTGCGCGGCGTGTTTGCGGGAGCCAAGCGCAATGACCACTAGACGGGCTAAAACCATGGGGTACAACGAGCCGGACGACTTCGACCCGCTGCCGACCTACCTCGAGCTGGCAATGGCGACAGCTGCCGCGACAGCCTATGACGTGCATGGGGCCAAGCAGGGCGCCTCCCTCCTCCCCCGCTTCTCCGCTGTCGAAAAAGCCATCGCCATCAGCATCGCAGTCCTGGCGATCTACGGAGCCATTCTGATTGGCGACGGGCTCTACATCAAGGCGAAGGCGGAGCTTTCCCAGGTCCTGTTGAGGAGAGCCTTCGCTGCCGAGTTGCGCGGCGAAAATGCCAAGCCATGGCCGTGGGCGGACTTTACCACCGAGGCGGAGGTCAGCGCCCCACGCCTCGGAAAGCACGCGATCGTCCTGTCCGGGGCCTCGGGCGAAGCACTCGCCTTCGGGCCGGCATGGCTCGCCAACACACCGCAGCCGGGCGACGAGGGTACGTCCGTCATCGCCGCGCATCGCGACACGCACTTTCGCTGGTTGAAAGACGTGCGGCCGGGCGACGAGATCGAAGTTACCAGGCGTGACGGAAAGATTTTGACCTTCAAGGCCGCCGAAGGCCGTGTGGTCCCGTGGGACCAGAGCGGCATCGACCCCACCGCGCAGGGACGCCACCTCGTTCTCGCGACCTGTTGGCCCTTCGGTGCAACGGAACCTGGATCGCTTCGCTACATCGTGGAGGCCGACCTCGTCGACGCGATGCCGACCGGCGCGCTTCCCGCGACAAACACAAACCCGTTATCCAAGGCCGAGCAGGGTTGAAGCCGACATGCCACAGCGCCACCTTGTTCGAGACAAGCGACGGGATGGACGATGAAGAGAATTCGGGAAATTGAGTTCAGCGCGATATTGGCAGTGGCAGCTGCCGTCTCCGTTCAGGCCTTCGCCGCCGATGTCGTCCAGACCAAGAAAGTGGAAGTTCAGGTCGAGACGATTGCCAAGGGACTTGAACATCCCTGGGCCGTCGCAATCCTCCCGGATGGCGCTTATCTCCTGACCGAGCGGCCCGGCCGCATGCGAATCGTCCGAGACGGCAAGCTTTCAGCGCCCATTTCCGGCGTTCCCGAGGTCAGAAACCGGGGCCAGGGTGGACTTATGGATGTCGAGCTCGCTCCCGATTTCGCGACCAGCCGCACGATCTACTTCACCGCCGCCACCACCAGCAAGGATGGCTCGGGCACAGAGGCTTTTCGCGCCTCGCTTTCGGCGGATGGAAAAGCGCTTGAGAACGTCAAGTCGATCTTCACGATGAAGCGCTTCACGAGCGGCAACATTCAATACGGCTCGCGCATCGCTGTCGCCATGGACGGCTCCCTCTTCATCAGCATCGGCGACCGCGGCGATCGCGACAGGTCCCAGGACTGGCACGACGACGCCGGCGCGGTCGTTCATATCAATGCCGACGGCGGCATACCGAATGACAATCCCTTCAGGGGCGGCGAGAAGGCGCTTCCGGAGATCTGGTCGAAAGGGCACCGAAACCCTCAAGGCATCGCGTTCGATACCGCTGACGGCAAACTCTATACAGTCGAACACGGCGCCCGCGGCGGTGACGAGATCAACCACATAGAGCCCGGCAAGAACTACGGCTGGCCCGTTATCACCTATGGCCGCGACTATTCCGGCGCGGAAATCGGTGAAGGCACCGCCAAGGAGGGGCTCGAACAACCCCTTTACTATTGGGATCCCTCGATCGCCCCCGGCGGACTCGCCATCTATCACGGCAAGATGTTTCCCGAGTGGGACGGCGATTTTCTGGTTGCCGCCTTGAAATTCCAGCTGCTGTCGCGCATGCAGCGCGACAGCACGGGTGCCTTCGTGGCAGAGGAACGAATGTTCGACGGCACCTACGGCCGCATGCGGGATGTCGTGGTGGCTCCCGATGGGGCCTTGTTGATCGTGACCGATGAAGACAACGGCGCACTGCTGCGCGTCTCACGCACTCCGGACCGCAATGGCTGAATGCCGCCAGAAACTGTCTCACAACATCTTGCGGATCACGAACTTCAGACCCGACCAGACCTCGTCGATCGCGCAAACCTTTGCGTCGACAAGCCCGAGGGGAAGGAAAACCTCGCGCAGCACGTCCTGTGAAATCGTCGTCGGCACCTGCGATGCCTTCTTCGGTCAGGATATCCAGAGCATGCAATCCGGCTTGAGAGCCCGAAACAGCAGCTCAAACCGGGCCTCCAGGGCAATGCGGTCGGTCGCGACCATATGGACATAGTCGAAGCAGCGGTCGGCATGGGCTGGCATCATCCTTGAGACCTTGGCGACCGGCGACATGCTCGGGCGCATCGATTTGCGGCCCATCCAGCAGCAGGGCCGCCTGCCCTTCCCTAGGCTCTGGCTTCCGTCCGAGGGGCGTGGCGGAGTACCCTGTCGTCACGTCGATTGCCTTTTTCGCGATGCATCCGTCGTCCTGATCCCGCTTGCCGCAATGACGGCTGGAACGGACACCGGCGACACCGCATTCCTGTCAGGCAGCATCGAAAACAGCGACATTTTTCGCCCTTGCCCAACGGAAAGGCAACTGCTAACGCTCGAAACACAATACGACCCATTCCCCACATCGAGGATGCAATGACGCGCGTTCAGGCGAATCTTCTTCTGTTGCTTGCAGCGGCCATATGGGGCGGTGGCTTCGTCGCGCAGTCAACGGCGATGAAGGCGATCGGGCCGTTCTGGTTCATTGGCCTTCGCTTTGCGGTCGCAACCGTCGCTGTGTTGCCCTTCATGCTGCTCGAAGCCCGCAAGGCAACCGCAACGACGACGCCTCGCCACCTCACCCTCAACCTGCTGACGGGCCTTGCGCTGTTCGGCGGCGCCGCAACGCAGCAGCTTGGCCTGCAGACGACGACGGTGACGAACTCGAGCTTCCTCACCGGGCTCTACGTCGTCTTCGTCCCGCTGATCGCGGTCGTCTTCCTGCGCCGGTCTCCGCACTGGATCATCTGGCCCGGCGCGGTCATGGCGGTATCGGGCATCTTCCTGCTGTCCGGCGGTCAACTGTCGGCCCTGTCACAAGGCGATCTCCTGACGGTCGTCTGCGCCATCTTCTGGGCGGGACAGATCACACTGGCAGGCATTGCCGTATCGGAGAACGGCCGGGCGCTTAGCCTCGCCACCGCTCAGTTTGCCATCACCGCCGTCTGCGCGCTCGCCGTTGCCATCGTGACCGAACCGATCACCTGGACAGCCGTCCGGACGGCCGCGCCCGAGATCCTGTATGTGGGGCTTTTTTCGTCTGGCGTCGCCTTCTCGCTTCAGATCATCGGCCAGCGCTACACGACGTCGTCGCAGGCGGCAATCTTCCTGTCGTCGGAAGCTCTCTTTGGCGCTTCGCTTGGCGCCCTGCTTCTCAACGAGACGATTCCGCCGCTCGGCTACGCCGGCTGCGCGCTGATGTTCCTGGCGATGCTTCTGGTTGAAATCGTACCCGAGATAACGCGCCGCCGCGCCTCGAACGGGCTGAAAACGAGCCAAAGTCTGGGGTGAGGGCGAAAAGATAAAAAAACTTTAATTTTTAATCGGTCGCGCTAGCGTTGCATTTTTGGGAAAATCTGCCCCTAAACTATATTGCCGACGATATAAAACGTTAATCAGCGCTTGCTTATGAGCGATTTTTTTCGCGAGAGCCAAATAAGGCCGCCGGAGCGGGTTCGCCGCGGCCGCTCCGCAAGAAAACTTTTGCTTGCCAAAATTAAATAATCGCAGCACTCTCATGGCGTTCGGGCATTTTGCGAGCATGGGAAGTCCTTGATAATATGCGCGCCGGAGACGCAAATATTCCGGTCTGCTGGTTCCGATAAATCGGGCAAAAGTCCCGTGGCGACCGGCGGAGTAAGAGGGGACCTTTTTCTCACATTTCAATAATTGCCTGCTAGCGCCTCCGAGAGGGGGCATTATCAGTGATGCTGCCCGTGTGGATGACGGGCAGAGATAAAAGGACCTGACGCATGGCCGAGACTGGCACTGTAAAATTCTTCAATACCGACAAGGGCTTCGGCTTCATCAAGCCGGACCGTGGCGGCGCTGATATCTTTGTTCACATTTCAGCCGTTCAGGCTTCGGGTCTTGCCGGACTGACGGAAAACCAGAAGGTAAGCTTCGACACGGAGCCGGATCGCCGCGGCAAGGGTCCGAAGGCTGTCAACCTGCAGATTTCGGGCTGATATTTCAGCCCGGGCTGACACCTTAGCCAACGCTGTCAATTCGAGTTGAAGCCCGGCAGGAATGCCGGGTTTTGTCGTTCAGCCTGTATTCACATCCCCGCCCTTACCTTGACATCATCAAGGTGCAAGACCGCTGATTAGTTGAACAGGACAGGACATGATGAATAGGCTCGCCAAAACCCTCTTTCTGACGGCAACCGCTGCTGCCATCACATTCTCGTCGATCGGTGCGGCATCGGCTGACGATTGGCGCTATAACCATTATCACAACCACAACAACGATGCGCTCGTAGGCGGTGCAGTCGGTCTTGCAACCGGCCTGATCGTAGGCTCGGCAATCGCCAGCGCTCCGCGTTATGACGAACCACGTTACATTGACCCCCCTTATGCGTATGACGATGCGCCGGTCTATCGTGCACCGCCGCGCTACTATCGCCCGGTACAGGTCCGTGCTGCGGTCGAGCCCTGGACGCCGCAGTGGGAACGTTTTTGCTCCTATCGCTATCGTTCGTTCGATCCGCGGAGCGGTACCTTCATCGGCAACGACGGCCGAAGCCATTTCTGCGTAGCGAACTGATAACGTCAGCCGAAGGCAAACCAAGCGCCGCTTTTCAGCGGCGCTTTTGTTTTGAGCAGGGTCAGATCCCCTGCAGGTAAGGATTGTTGCGTCGCTCGTCGCCGATTCGACTGCCGGGACCGTGGCCGCAGATGAAACCGACGTCGTCGCCCAAAGGCAGCACTTTCTCTCGAATGGAATCCAGGAGCTGCTGGTGGTTGCCGCCAGGCAGATCGGTGCGGCCGATCGAGCCGCTGAAGAGCACGTCACCCAGGTGCGCAAAGTTCTGCGCTCGGTTGAAGTAGATGACATGGCCAGGAGCGTGCCCGGGCGTATGGTACACCTCGAACGTATGTTCGCCGAAAGATACCCTGTCGCCGTCCTTTAGCCAGCGATCGGGCAGGACGTTCTGCATACCCGCCGGCAAGCCGTATTTCTGCGACTGCGTCTCGATGCGCGTCAGCAGCGGAAGATCGTCCTCATGCGGTCCGACGATATCGACGCCCAATGCTTCCTTCAGCTCCTTGGCGCCGCCGGCATGATCAAGATGGCCATGCGTCAGCCAGATCTCCTTGATGACCAGGTTGTTGTCCTTGACCGCTTGCAGAATGATTGGCACATCGCCGCCGGGATCCACCACGACGCCTTCCTTCGTCTCGGGATCGAACAGGATCGTGCAGTTTTGCTGGAACGCCGTCACAGGAATAATGCCTGCCTGGAGCATGCTCATGAGTGCCTCGCTTCGTCTTTCTGATGGACCGATATAGTCCGGAAATGAAGCCGGCACACCGCCATTTTTGTAAACATTACGTCATATCCAAATGGCGAGACGCTGCAGCATCACAAAAAGTCACAGCCACGAAACCCAAGGTGATGCTGAAAGAAAATCAGGATTTCAACAATAATTCAATTGGTTACTGAACGGTCAGAAAGCCCTCTCTCAGCCAGTGGTCGGAAATCTGGGAACCTCCCGTCAGGCGGGGCGTTACCAGCCCGTTGGAAAGAAGGAGAACCAAGATGACCTTGAAGCGAGAACTTTTCCTGGCTGGCGCAATCGTCGCGGGAAGCGCCGGCTTTGCCCAGGCGGAAATGGCTGCGACGGCCATCAACGATCTTACGATCCATGCAGGCCCAGGCACGCAATACCGATCCGTAGGCGTTGCCCCACGCGGCTCGGAAACCATCCTCGACGGCTGCATTCAGGATAGTCGCTGGTGCCGGGTCGACGTGAACGGCGTTCGTGGCTGGGTCTACGCGCAATATTTGCAGATGGACCAGGGTGGCGATACTGTCATCGTCCAGGACCACCGGGGCGATCTCGGCGTTCCCATAGTGACCTATGAAACGACAGCCAGCGTTGCTCCGGCCGAACCAGCCCCCGGGGACGAGCTGCTCGGCCCCGTCGGCTCGGTGGAAGCGATAGATCCGCCCGAGACGGTTACGACCTATATAGAAACCAATCCGGGTCGGACATATGACGTCGGGGGCGACGTGGTTGTCGGCGCACAAGTCCCCGGCGAGGTGACTTTCCAGGAGATCCCCGACTACCAATATCGCTATGCGCGCATCAACGACCGGCCGGTTCTGGTGGATCCCGGCAGCAGACGTATTGTCTATGTCTATCGATAACAGCGGAAATCGATGACCAGCGGGTGATCAGCAGGGCGGCCTCAGGGCCGCCTCTCGTGCGGGAATGCACGCGCCAGATTTTTCACGCATCGGTTGCTATCCATGTCGCTGCCGCCTTTCATATGCTAAGATACTGATATCCAGACGATAGCCCTGTTGCCCGCTGGACGCCGGATCGCCTGTAGGGCTGGTCATCCCGTTGGGTGGCGCAGTCGGCGATGCGTTTGAGGAAGCGCGAACTACCACTCATTACCCCAGTGATCGCGGGCGCAGTCGCCAGAACCATCGCCGGCGCGATCGGCGGCATCCTGTCGACGATCGTCGGTGCCGTTGTCGCCAAGGCAAGATAGCACACGCAAGAAAAACGGCCGGCCTCCCATGGAAACTGGCCGCAGCGCGCGTGCCATATTGTTATCCCGCCGCAGCAGCCGGGTTAACTTCCCTGACGTAGTCGTTCATCAGCGTCTCGCAGATTGTAGAGGGGGTAAACCGGTAAGGACCGATTTCAGAGACGGGGGTCACTTCTGCGGCCGATCCGGTCAGGAAGCATTCGCTGAACGTTGAAAGCTCTTCGGGCATGATGACGCGCTCGACGACTTCAATCCCGCGACGCCTGGCGAGCTCAATCACGGTTTGCCGGGTGATGCCGTTGAGGAAGCAATCCGGCGTCGGCGTATGGATGACGCCTTCCTTGATGAAAAAGATGTTTGCGCCAGTCGCCTCTGCGACCTGCCCGCGATAATCGAGCATCAGTGCATCGGCATAGCCCTTGGCTTCGGCAGCGTGCTTCGAAATGGTGCAGATCATGTAGAGTCCGGCTGCCTTGGACGAGGACGGCGCCGTCTTCGGGTCAGGACGGCGATACTCGGCAATATCGAGACGAATGCCCTTGAGCTTTTCAGCCGGGTTGAAGTAGCTGCCCCACTGCCAGATGGCGATCGCGACGTTGATGCGGTTCGACTGAGCTGAAACGCCCATCATTTCGCTGCCGCGCCAGGCGATCGGGCGGACATAGGCCTCCGAAAAGCCCTGACGTTTCAACAGCTCGACCGTGGCTGCATCCAGTTCGGCGACGGAATACGGGATCTTGAAACCTAGGATTTCCGCCGATCTGTGCAGACGCTCGTTATGCTGCGTGAGTTTGAAGACCTTGCCGCCATAGGCGCGTTCGCCCTCAAATACGGCACTGGCATAATGGAGACCATGCGTCAGCACGTGGATCTTGGCATCCTTCCACGCAACGAACTCACCGTTGAACCAGATTTCGCCATCCAGCTGATCGAAAGGAACTGAAGCCATCCTGCACTCCTCGGCGCGCCTACGCCATGCCTGTTGATTGTTGTCCCAAATACGTTCTATCCACTGAAGTAGGGGAAATTGCGCGTCGATCGGGAGTTTTGCGAAGGCGGGTCGGGTTTTCGGTGGAAACTGCGATCTCTTTGGCTTCGCAAAGCCCGCGGAAGCTAACAATGACGTAAAATTATGTCAATAAAGCTGACATAATTTTTCAGATAGTTCCCGAAGGACGCCGAATAAGAAAGGAAATGCCAAATTGGCACGACAGCCCAGCCCGAAAGCCGGCAAGCCAGAGCCGCTGAAGATGCCGATGGAAAACACCGACACCATCGACTTCGACATCATCGAGCTGCTGTTTTTCTCCTATCGCGACTTCGTTTCCGACCCCGATGCCATCCTGTCGGAAAGCGGCTTCGGACGCGCGCATCACCGCGTGGTGCATTTCGTTAACCGCAATCCGGGCATGACCGTTGCCGATCTTCTGGATACGTTGAAGATTACCAAGCAGAGTCTCGCACGGGTACTCAAACAGCTCATCGATTCGGGGTATATCAGGCAGCTTGCGGGGCCGCAGGACAGACGGCAGCGCAAGCTATATCCGACCAAGACGGGGCGCGAACTGGCCTTTGCACTGGCAGAGCCGCAATCGCGCCGTATTGAGAGAGCATTCGACGGAGCTACTCCGGAAGTACGGGAAGGTGTGAAAGCCTTTCTGAGGGGCATGCGGAACAGACAAAACTCGAAAGCGGACTGAATGGCGGCGAAAACAGTTATTTCGGACGATGCAGCGCATTTGCTCGTTGTGGACGATGACACGCGCATTCGCGCCCTGCTTAACCGTTACCTGACCGAGAACGGTTTCCGGGTAACCGTGGCGGCCGACGGCGCCGAAGCCCGGCGCAAGCTGGCCGGCCTCGACTTCGATCTGATCATCATGGATGTGATGATGCCTGGCGAATCCGGGATCGACGTCACGAAGGGCCTGCGCACGATCAAGAGCGTGCCGATCATCATGCTCACCGCACTCGCGGAAGCGGGCAGTCGCATTGCCGGTCTGGAGGCTGGAGCCGACGATTATCTTCCCAAGCCTTTCGATCCACGCGAACTCGTTCTGCGCATCAACAACATCCTGCGCCGCAATGCCACGAACGACGCACCGAAGATCGAACAGGTGATGTTTGGCCCCTACACATTCTCGCTGACCCGCAAGGAACTGAAGAAAGCCTCCGAGGTCGTCCGTCTCACCGACCGGGAGCAGGAAATCATGCTGCTGTTCGCCAAACGCGCCGGCGACACCATTCCGCGTCACGAGCTGATCGGAAGCGACGTGGATGTCGGCGAGCGAACGATCGACGTGCAGATCAACCGCTTGCGCCGGAAAATCGAGGACGACCCTGCAAATCCGGTCTGGCTCCAGACGGTTCGTGGTATAGGATATCGGCTGAGCATCGATTGAGGACCCAACGTCAGGACCGGCGATCTAGATGGTGACATTCGATTCCCTGCGGCGCGAGGACCGCTCACTTACCTACGGATGGCGATGGTTTGGCCGTTGGCTGCGCCGCCAGCTGCCCAAAGGCCTCTATGTCCGCTCGCTTCTCATCATCATCATTCCGATGGTGCTGCTGCAATCCGTCGTCGCCGCCCTTTTCATGGAACGGCACTGGCAGATGGTCACGCAGCGGCTCTCGATGGCAGTGACGCGCGATATTGCGGCTATCATTCAAATGATCGAGACCTATCCTCAGGATACCGACTACAGCGAAGCAACGCGCATCGCGCGCGACCAGCTCGGCCTGCAGATATCGATCGAACAGGACGGCGAACTGCCTCCGCCGCGCATCAAGCCGTTCTTCTCGATCCTGGATGGCATTTTGAGCGATGAGATCAGCGACCAGATCAAGCGCCCGTTCTGGATCGACACGGTAGGCGACTCCAACCTTGTGGAGATCCGGGTAAAGCTCAAGGACAAGATACTGCGCGTGCTGGCGAGGCGCAGCCAGACCTACGCCTCCAACACCCATATTTTCATCGTATGGATGGTTGGAGCATCGCTCGTGCTGATCACCATCTCCATTCTCTTCCTCCGGGGCCAGATCCGCCCGATCCAGACGCTGGCCGCCGCCGCCGAAAGCTTCGGCAAGGGCCAGAAGGCGGACAACTTCTATCCGCGCGGCGCAGACGAAGTCCGCCGCGCCGGTCTCGCCTTCATTCTCATGCGCGAACGTATCGAGCGCCAGATGGAGCAGCGCACCGCCATGCTGACCGGCGTCAGCCACGACCTGCGCACCATCCTGACCCGCTTCAAGCTGCAGCTCGCGCTCGCGGGCGATCATCCGGATCTGCATGGATTGAATGAGGACATCAACGACATGCAATCGATGCTGGAGGCCTACATGGCCTTTGCCCGCAGCGAAGTCGAAGAGGATGTCGGCGAACTGAAGCTCAGCGAACTCTTCGAGAAACTCGAGCCGGATTTCGCCTTGCACGGCAAGACGCTCACCTATGCGATCGAAGGCGACGACAGCATTTCGGTCCGTCCGACCGCCTTCACCCGCCTGGCGACAAATCTCGCCTCCAACGCCCGTCGCTATGCCAGCACGCTCAGCATAGACGCGAGACACAGTGCGAAATGGCTGACCATCACGTTCGACGACGACGGCCCGGGAGTTCCGGAGAAGAACCGCGAGGACGTCTTCAAGCCCTTCTTCCGGCTCGACGAAGCGCGAAACCTGGATGCATCGGGCACCGGTCTTGGCCTTGCTATCGCCCGTGACATCGCCCGCAGCCACGGGGGCAACGTGACGCTGGGCGACAGTCCGCAGGGCGGTTTGCGCGCAACGATCCGCCTGCCTGCGTGAGATATCCGATGACCATCGCTGCAAATGACATGAAGTGGTTCAATCCCCCGCCCTTCGTCGAAGAGCGCGACGGCGCGCTGCATGTTCGCTCGGGCGAGAAAACGGATTTCTGGCAGGGTACCTACTACGGATTTCATCGCGACGACGGCCATTTCCTGCATCAGTCCCGACGCGGCGATTTCACCGCCGAACTCTGTTTCTCGGGGCGCTACGAGACACTGTACGATCAGGCCGGTATCATGCTGCGAGCCGATGCCACGCACTGGATGAAATGTGGAATAGAATTCACGGATGGAGCCAGACATTTCAGCGTCGTCGTGACCAACGGCAATTCCGATTGGTCGGCCTTGCGCATCGATCATGATTTTGAGCGAATGGCCGTGCGGGTCACGCGCAACCGCGATGCCCTCTTCATCCAGTTCAAGACCGATCGCATGACCGAGCGGCAAATGGCCCGCCTCGCCTGGTTCGATCCGGAATTGAAGGAGTTGGCGGTCGGCCCGGTCTTTTGTTCACCTAAGCGCGCGGGCTTCGAAGCCGTATTCCACGACTACCGCCTCACCGACCCGCTTTCCCGCGATATCCACTGATCCCATCAGCATTCGCTGATCACATCAGTTTCTTGCCGTTCGGGACGGGCTTGTCGGTCGCGGCGAGCACGATGGCGCCTGCCTCATCTTCGAAGCCGAGCGTCAGCACTTCGGACCGGAACGGGCCGATCTGGCGCGGCGGAAAGTTGACGACGCCGAGAACCTGCCGTCCGACAAGGTCCTCCAAAGTGTAATGCACCGTAATCTGCGCCGATGATTTCTTCACGCCGATGTCGGGACCAAAGTCGATCAGCAGCTTGATCGCGGGCTTGCGTGCTTGCGGAAAAGGAGTGGCCTCGATGATCGTTCCGACGCGAATGTCGACACGCTCGAAATCGGCGTAGGTGATCTCTTCGGTCATCACAGCGCCTCAGCCGGCAAGTTCTTCGGCGCGCTTGCGCGCAGCCGCAAGCGCCTTGTCGAACAGCGGCTGCATCGCGTCCTCGGCCATCAACACCGAAAGAGCTGCCGCAGTGGTGCCACCTGGAGACGTCACGTTCTGTCGAAGGCGCGAAGCGTCGTCGGGGGACTGATGCAAGAGTTCACCAGCCCCCGCGACCGTTTCCCGTGCGAGGCGCATGGCAAGGTCCGCCTGCAGGCCGAGTTTGCGGCCTGCTTCTGCCATGCATTCGACGAGATAAAACACATACGCCGGACCGCTGCCCGACAGTGCGGTGACCGCATCGATATCGGCTTCGTCAGGCACCCACTCGACAGGACCGGATACGCGCAAAAGCGCATGCACGTGGTCGCGTTGCGTTTGCGTAACACGCCCGTTGGCAAAGGCACCGGTTACGCCACGCCCCACCATTGCCGGAGTGTTCGGCATGGCGCGAACCATCGCGGCCTCGCCGAGATGCCTTTCGAGAAAGCCGAGCGTTTTGCCTGCTGCAACCGAGACGACCACCGTCGTGGCGCCAACCGCGCTCTTGACCAGGGGCAGAACCGCTTCCATCACCTGTGGCTTGACGGCAAGAAACAGCACGCCCGCCGTCAGGTCGGAAGGAACAGCCGTCACATGGGTCGCGCCAGCGGCCCTGATGGTATCCATCATCTGTGCCGAAGGACCCGGATCCACGACGACCACCGAAGCTCCCGGGACACCGCTCTTCAGCCAGCCGGAGAGCATTGCGCCTCCCATATTGCCGGCACCGACGAGAACGATTGGGCCCGAAGACGAAAGCACTGACGACATTTTACGCTTCACCTACCGTTTCAAACAGAACCGCTTCCATTGCGCGGTTGGCTTCCATGCCGGACCAAATCACGAACTGAAATGCCTGATAGTAGGCTTCGCAGGTATCGAGCGCGCTGGCCAGCAGCACCTCGACCTGTCTGTTCGTCGGCTCGGCACCGCCGGCAAGCAGGAGAGACTGCCGGAAAATGATCACATCTTCCTGGCGCCAGACATCGAAGTGCCCCATCAGCACCTGGCCGTTGATCGCCGCCAGAAGCCTTGTGACTTCATTCATCCGCTGTTCCGGCACCTTGATATCGAAGGCGCAGCCGAGATGCAGCGCTTCAAACTCTTCCATCCAGGAAAAGGAGACGTGGTAATCCGTCCACTTGCCTTCGACCGTCATTGCGATCTCATCGTCGCCGGACCGCTCGAAAGCCCAGTCGTTGTTGGCGGCGACGTACTCGATCATATCGACCGGGTTCGACTGACGCTCGACTTCCAATTCCATGAGGCTCATGCAGCACCTTCTTGACCGGAGTGAATGCGCAACGACTTTGTCCAACGAGACACAGCAGAAACGCATACAGCTACCCGGAAACCACCAACTCAGATGATCGTTGAACCGCTTACCAGACTTACGCAGTGAACCTGCCCGGAGCTTACCAACCGCTTCGAATCATCATTTAAAATCAGTGTATAACGCACCCGGTGGCATACCAGCCCCAAAAGGCCCGTTTTCGGAAACGCCACTGTGGAAAGGTGTTTGGATTTGCATACAGAAGGGGGATTAAGCGACTCTGCGAATTGGCTTTTTTGGCAGTGTCCACAGGTGGATAACCGCACCGGCTTTTTTGGCCGTAGCCGCGGCGTGTCTCATAAAGGCCACACCACGGCCTGTCTCAAAACGAGATTAATTGCCTTTTGCGGCAAGTTTCGCTTCCAGCGCTGCTATGCGCGCCAAAAGGGCTTCGTTTTCGTCGCGCGCCTTGATCGCCATTTCGCGCACGGCCTCGAATTCCTCGCGCTTGACGATGTCCATGCTGTTCAGCCAGCGCTCGGCCTGCGCGTTGAACGCGGTCTCGATCTCCTTGCGCACGCCCTGGGCAGCGCCGGCGGCATCGGTCATCAACTTCGCGAACTCGTCCATGATGCGGTTTGCTCCAGTCGTCATGGCGGTCTTCTCCCTTTTAAGTGAATAGGTTCGGGCCTGCGCGGCCTATGAGGATGAGGTAGGACTTCGCCATTAAGGATGCAAGCGCTTTGCTCTGGATAAGCACGCCGCGCATTACGGATCACTAACAATCGACTTGACCGTCTGCGGGCGTAGCGCCATGTTCCGCCGACATCAACGGATGGGAACACCTTGCCGACAGCTGCCAACCTTCTGGCCATCATGCCTTTCCCTGACATCGATCCGATCGCGTTTTCGATCGGTCCCTTGGCTATCCACTGGTACGGTCTCGCCTATGTCACCGGCATCATGCTCGGCTGGTACTATGCGCGGTTGATCGCGGGCAACGACAAGCTCTGGCCGGACAACGCCTCGCCGATCTCAAGGACACAGCTCGACGACTTCATCGTCTGGGTAGCGCTCGGGATCGTGCTGGGCGGACGCATCGGCTATATCCTCTTCTACGACCTGCCCTCAGTGATCGAAAGCCCGATCCGCGCGATCCAGATCTGGAACGGCGGCATGTCCTTCCACGGCGGATTGGCAGGCACGACGATTGCGATGATCATCTTCGCGCGGCGCAACGCTATTCCGTTGTGGAGCCTTTTCGACATCGTCTCGGCCGTCGTTCCGATCGGGCTGTTCTGCGGCCGCATTGCCAATTTCATCAATGGCGAGCTCTGGGGCCGGCTGGCGGACGTCCCATGGGCGGTCGTCTTTCCGACGGGCGGCCCCTTTGCCCGCCACCCCAGCCAGCTCTACGAAGCCGGCCTTGAGGGCATCGTGCTGCTCATCGTGCTCGCCGTATTGATCTACGCGTTGCGCGCACTGAAATCGCCTGGGTTTGTCACTGGCGTGTTTGTCGGCGGCTACGCCCTGTCCCGTATTTTCGTTGAATTCTTCCGCGAGCCGGATGCCCAGCTTGGCTATCTTCTCGGCACCGGCTGGCTGACGATGGGAATGGTCCTCTCGTCTCCCATGTTTCTACTTGGCGTCTGGGCCATGATCCGTGCCCGCCGGCAGGCTGCCCTGCAGCACTGATCTGGGCCGTTGGAGGAGGAGAAAAGTGACCACCGCACTCGGTGAAAAGATCAAGGCGATCATCCAGGCGAACGGACCGATCAGCGTGACCGATTTCTTTTCGCTCTGCCTCGCAGATCCCGAATACGGCTACTATCGCACCCGCGAACCCTTTGGGCTTTCTGGCGATTTCGTGACGGCGCCCGAAGTCAGCCAGTTGTTCGGCGAAATGATCGGCGTCTTCGTCGTTCACGCCTGGCAGCGTCACGGGACACCCGCGGATGTCAGGCTTGTCGAGATCGGCCCCGGCCGCGGCACCATGATGGCCGATATGCTGCGGGTGATCTCCCGCCTCGCGCCGCCGCTTTTCGAAGCCACGAAGGCGCACCTCGTGGAGACCAGCGAGCGCCTGCGCAACATCCAGCAGGAAACCCTTGCGGACCATGCGGGCAAGATCGAGTGGCATGCAGATTTTGACGAGGTGCCGCCGGGCTTCACGCTGATTGTTGCCAATGAGCTTTTCGACGCCATCCCTATCCGTCAGTTCGTCAAGACGGCGACGGGTTTTCGCGAGCGCATGGTTGGCCTTGACGCCGCTGGCGAACTGGCATTCGGTGCCGGCGTCGCAGGCATCGACCCTGCCCTTTTGCCGGAAGGGGCGCAGTCCATGCCTGCAGGCACGCTTTTCGAGATTTCTCCTGCCCGGCAATCCGTGATGCTTGCAATCGCTGAGCGGCTCAAGCGTTTTGACGGAACGGCGCTGGCGATCGACTACGGTCATCTGGTCACCGGCTTCGGTGACACGCTGCAGGCCGTTCGCATGCATGAGTTCGACCCGGCGCTCGCCCATCCGGGCGAAGCAGATCTGACCAGCCACGTCGATTTCCAGGCGCTCGCGCAAACCGCCGCTTCGGCAGGGCTGCATGTCAACGGGGCCCTCCGCCAGGGAGACTTTCTGGTCGGGCTCGGCATTCTTGAACGTGCCGCCGCGCTCGGACGCGATCACGAGCCACGCACGCAGCAGATTGTCCAGACCGCCGTCGATCGGCTTGCCGGCGAAGGCGAGGGAAAAATGGGGGAACTGTTCAAGGTCATGGCGGTTTCTCATCCCGATATCGGTCTCATGCCTTTCCGCCCTGTGGATTGACAGAGCGCGCGCGGCTGGGCCAACATCCGTGGCAACGAAAAACGCTTTGCCGAACAAGATCGCATAGGCAGCGCCAAACCCAATCTCGGAATGACTGATGACACATGCGCCATCCCCGGCACCTATCCAAAGCGCGCTGCTGAACCAGGCGACAGGCGGCGCAATCGTTCATGGCTATTTCACCCGGCAAGGGGGCGTGTCCGATGGCATCTATCGCGGCCTCAATGTCGGCCTTGGTTCGAATGACGACCGCGAGAGGGTGCAGGAAAATCGCCGGCGCGTCGCAAGCTGGTTCGCGCTGCCGCTCCAACGACTGGCGACCGTCCACCAGGTTCACTCGCCGGACGTCGTCGTCGTCGATGCCGCCTATGACGGTTCCCGCCCCCCCGCCGATGCGTTGGTAACCGCAACGCCCGGCATCGCGCTCGGTGTGCTCGCCGCCGATTGCGGGCCGATCCTGTTTGCCGATCCGGAAAAAAACGTCATCGGCGCGGCCCACGCCGGCTGGAAGGGCGCGCTGACCGGCGTCCTCGAAAACACAATCGATGCAATGGAGAAGCTTGGCGCCAGGCGGGAGGCGATCGTCGCCTGCCTCGGTCCATCGATCAGCCGCCAGAGCTACGAGGTTGGCCCCGAATTTGTCGACCGTTTTGTCAGCCAGAACAAGGCATATTCGCAGTATTTCACGGCATCGCAAAAACCCGGCCATGCGATGTTCGATCTTCCCGCACTCACCGTCGACCGGCTGCTTGCCGCAGGCGTCCGGGCGGAAAGCCTTGGGCTCTGCACCTATCCCGATAGCGAGCGATTCTACTCCTATCGGCGCACGACGCATAAACAGGAGCCGGACTACGGCCGGCAGATTTCTGCGATTGCCATTAGGGAGATTTGAGCGGTATGGCCTTGCACTTCGAGAAGCCCGAGTTCGCCAGCCGCCTCGCGCGCCTGACGGAAAAGATGCAGGAAGAAAAGCTCGACGCCGTCCTGCTCTTCGCTCAGGAGAGCATGTACTGGCTGACCGGCTACGACACCTTCGGCTACTGCTTCTTCCAGACCCTGGTGGTCAAATCAGACGGCACGATGGCCCTCATTACACGCTCGGCCGATCTGCGTCAGGCCAGGCAGACGTCGATCCTGGAGAACATCCACATCTGGGTCGACAGGGTGAACGCCGATCCGACGGTCGACCTCAAGAACCTGCTGGTCGAAATGGACTTGCTAGGCGCCCGTATCGGCATCGAATACGACACGCACGGCATGACCGGCCGTGTCGCCCGCCTGCTCGACACCCAGCTTGCGGCCTTCGGCCAGATCCTCGATGCTTCCTACCTCGTCAGCCGTCTGCGGCTGATCAAGAGCCCGGCTGAAATGAATTATGTCGAACGCGCCGCAGCACTGGCCGATGACGCGCTTGACGCCGCCATCGCGCTCACGAAGCCCGGCGCCGACGAGGCCGATATTCTCGCCGCCATGCAGGGGGCGGTTTTTGCTGGCGGCGGCGACTACCCCGCCAACGAGTTCATCATCGGCTCCGCGCAGGATGCTCTCCTCTGCCGCTACAAGGCCGGACGCAGGAAGCTCGATTCCAGCGATCAGCTGACGCTGGAATGGGCGGGCGCCTACGCGCACTATCATGCGGGGATGATGCGCACGATCGTCGTCGGCGAACCGGCCTATCGTCATCGCGAACTCTACAATGCCTGCCTCGAAACAATCCAGGCGATCGAAACCGTCCTGAAGCCTGGCCACACGTTTGGCGACGTCTTCGACATGCATTCCAAGATCATGGACGAACGTGGGCTTGCCCGCCATCGCCTCAACGCCTGTGGCTACTCGCTCGGCGCCCGCTTCTCGCCATCATGGATGGAGCACCAGATGTTCCACGTCGGGAACCCCCAGCCGATCGAGGCGGGTATGTCGCTCTTCGTCCACATGATCATCATGGATTCCGATACGGGAACGGCAATGACGCTTGGCCAGACCTATCGGACGACCGAGGGTGCGCCTCGAGCGCTGTCCCGTCATTCCCTGGATTTCATCAACGCCTGACGTAAAGCGTCCAGGCCAAGAATCCGCAATTGACACAGACCAGCCCCGACCGTCATAAAGTTGGCCGGGGCTGGCACGCGCATGAGGGAAGGACGAACCGAGGGATGACGCGAGTTGCGACGGCGCCCACGCTCATGGCCTGCCTAACCCTGCTATCGGCCTGCAATACCACGGATGCCCTCACCCCGCTGGTCGACATAGGCGACACGTCGGGCAGCGTCCGCTCGTCTCCTGTGACCCAACGCGATGTCGAACGCATGGCAGGAACGGCGCCGCGCCGACAGGCATTTGCGTCCGAGCCCCCACAAGGCACGTACCAGCAAGGCGGATACCATCCGGCCTACATAAAACAGGGATACAGGCAGGGCACCGGCACGCCTCCGACGACGATGGAGGCGCAGGCTCTCGCTCTCGACGGCGACGCCCGCCCGCCGGCAGCGTCCGCCCCGATCAAGGGAAAGACGCTTTCGGAGCCGGTCTCGAACGCTGAAGCCGAAGAACAGGACATGCTGGAACAGCCGGCGCGGCAGCAGCCTGCGCAGCAAAGCCAGACAGCAATGCTGAATCAGGGCACAAGCCGCGGCGCGACGGTGCGCTTTCTGCCCATCATCGGCGCCCCGGTCCAGGCGGTAACCCCGTTGTCGCGTCAACTCGGCGCCGAGGCGCGTTCGCACGGCCTTTCCATCAAGAGCTCCAACGACAACAGCAGCTCCTACATTCTGAAGGGCTATCTCTCCGCCTTTTCCGACAGCGGCAAGGTGACGGTCGTCTACGTCTGGGACGTACTGGACAACAGCGGCTCCCGCTTGCACCGCATCCAGGGACAGGAGAGCGTGCCGTCGGCAGCGCAGGATCCCTGGGCGGCCGTCCCCGCCTCTGTCATGCAGCAAATTGCCTCGAAGACGATCACCGAGTTCTCTTCGTGGCGTGAAGCTCGTGGTGGCTAAGCCACAAGCTTTTTAGAAATAAGGAAGCTTGTGGCGCCTTTGCGCTTGCATTCGGGAACAAGCTGGCTAAAAAGCGCGGCTATCAGCAGGTAACAGGCGGACCAAGATGAAGGTTTTCGCAGGCAATTCGAACCGGCATCTCGCCGAAGCGATCTGCAACTATCTCAATGTGCCCTTAGGCAGAGCCACCGTCAGAAGATTTGCCGATCAGGAAATCTTCGTGGAAATCCAGGAAAATGTTCGTGGCGAGGACGTCTTCCTTGTGCAGTCCACTTCGTTTCCGGCCAACGACCATTTGATGGAACTGCTGATTATGATCGACGCGATGCGTAGGTCTTCGGCACGACGCATCACGGCCGTTCTTCCCTACTTCGGCTACGCTCGCCAGGACCGCAAGCCGGGACCGCGCACGCCGATCTCTGCCAAGCTCGTCGCGAACCTGATCACCGAGGCTGGTGCCGATCGCGTCCTGACGCTCGACCTGCACGCCGGCCAGATCCAGGGCTTCTTCGACATTCCGACGGACAACCTCTATGCCGTGCCGATCCTGTCGCGCGACATCAAGGCAAACTACGATATCAGCAACGTCACGGTCGTCTCGCCGGACGTGGGCGGCGTCGTGCGCGCCCGTTCGCTTGCCAAGCGGCTCGACTGTCTGCTGGCGATCGTGGACAAGCGCCGCGACCGCCCCGGTGAATCTGAAGTCATGAACGTCATCGGCGACGTCACCGGCAAGGATTGCATCCTGATCGACGATATCGTCGATTCCGGCGGCACCCTCGTCAACGCCGCCGAGGCGCTGCTGAAGAATGGCGCGACCAGCGTCACAGCCTATATCACGCACGGCGTGCTGTCCGGCGGTGCTGTTACCCGCGTCACCTCCTCCAAGCTTCGAGAATTGGTCATCACCGACTCCATTCAGCCGACGACTGCCGTACTGTCCGCCCACAACATCCGCGTGGTCAGCACCGGCAGCCTCATCGGCGAAGCGATCAACCGCACCAGTCAGGAAGAGTCTGTTTCCAGCCTCTTTGACTGAGCACCCGCAGATGCTCGAACAGTTACAGGGCTTTGCGCTTGAAGCCTTCGGCTGGGATTTCGAACGAAGTCAAGCCGCACGTGGACCGATGATGCTTGCCGGTTTCACAACGCCGAAAAGGTCCGCGCTGCTTTTTCCGATATCGATGCTTTCGGCATGCCCCGCTGATGTCGACCGCAGCTATTCGCGACCGCCGCGCCCTCGTCCGCCGCAGCCGCAAATGTAGACCATGGAGTATGCGCCGGTCTGCGGCCAGCGCGGCCTGCGCACACAGATGTTGGCCAACGCCCGTCAGGCCCGCACGAGCGGTTTCCAGATCATCGGCCAAGGTGAATG
Source organism: Rhizobium sp. P1_C7 (assembly GCF_056406295.1). Lineage (NCBI taxonomy): Bacteria > Pseudomonadati > Pseudomonadota > Alphaproteobacteria > Hyphomicrobiales > Rhizobiaceae > Rhizobium > Rhizobium sp. P1_C7. Next base: position 269,801 of record NZ_JBFUAL010000005.1, on the reverse strand, counting down.
CCGCCCGTGAGGCAGGTGAACAGCGCCCCAGTTGACGCTTATTCCACCGGTGATGTTGGCGACCATCTCATCGCGCCTGACATGAGGTGACCGGCTAGGCGGCGATATGCGACGCTGCGGACATCACCTCTTGCGGAGCCGGCACGCCAAACAGACGCCGCCCATCGTCTACGACCTCGGTGAAACACCAGCGGACGACGCCGTCGCGGTCGAGCAGGAACTCGCCGATGAGCTGTCCCTCGCCCGTGGCGATCATGCTGCGGTCGTCGTCGGTAAATTCGTAACCGTCCGCCGTGTCGAGGTATTCGATGGCAGCCATCGCGCCCATCGGCTCCGGCAGATCCGGCAGGTCGACGCGCATGGAGGTGAACGCATCGAGACTGACCTTGTAGGGCCATGCCGTCTCTGACTCCGTAAATTCGACGTTCGGAAGCCCGAAGGCGCGGTGCGATATCCGGTCGGGATCCGACGCCGCAAGCAGGTTGGGAATCGGGTGATACCGGAAATAGAGGCGAGCGCGCTCTATCGGCGTATTGACGATCGTCAGGCTTTCCACGCCCTTCGCTTGCAGGTCCCCCGCCAGACTTGCCATGGCGGCGATCTGCCGTCTGCAGAACGGGCAGTGCAAGCCGCGAAACAGACCGACCAGAACCGGCTTCTGCCCGCGAAAATCGTCTATCGATATTTTGCCCTGGCGCGTGATCGCGTCGAGAATGACGTTGGGCGCGCGATCGCCCGGCTGCAAGGGTCTGTCGCTCTGGATCTCCGGCATGTCATCCTCCTTCACATGTTCGCCAGGCGCACTGCGCGTCGGTGGGGAAAAGGTCTGGGCGCCGACCGCCGGCAGGCATCGAACTGCCCCATTCGGGCAAGACCAACGGCGTCAGTTCAGTCAAGAAAAGGCAACACCACCAAAGCATCCGGATCCAGACCGTGTTTGGCGCAAACATCCTGAGCCAGTGTAAAATACCGCTCGGCCTCCGCCATATCGTCGTTTTCCAGGTTCAGCGTCGCCAAGCCATCATAGCATGGAAACAGCAGTTGCGGCTCGCCAATTTCGACTGCGAGCTTCAGCGCCTCCTCGTAATAGTCGCGCGCCAGTTTCGGCTGGCCATGACATTGATATATCTGTCCAAGCACGATCAGCGGCACCGCCAGATGATCGCGCTGGTCGAGTGCCCGGTCGATCTCGATCGCCCTCTCGGCAGCCGGGACGCCCTCCTTGGCGCAATTATCCGTGAACGTGCAGCAAGCGACCGCAAGGTTGGCATAAAGCCGCGCCTGAAAGGCGAGATCGGCGATATGCGTGGCCACCTCAAGCCCTCGCCGGCAGACCTGTATCGCACGTGCCGGATCGACAATCGTGTAGAGCACGCCGAGATTTGCGTAGGCACGGCAGGCTGCCCCCAGCAATTCTGCCTTCTCGGCAACCTCAAGGCTTCGCTCGACCTCGCGCAGGGCGTCGCGGTGATGTCCAAGACGCGCGAGCGCCACCCCCTTTGTGTTCAGCGCCTCAGCACGCACCTGCGCCGCCTCCGAGGTCACGCAATCGGATGCATCGAGGCAGGCGAGTGCTTCGTCGGCGCAGCGCGCGGCTGCGCGTTGGTCGCCCATGCGAAAGGCAAGATGCCCCCGCTCCTGCAGCAGATGCGCAAGCTCGATCGGCGCATCGCTCCGGCTCAATAGCACGGCCGCCTCCGCGAAATCGTCATTGGCGAGATCCCGCCTGCCCGCGTCCAGATGGAGACGCCCAAGCTTGCGTAGGATTCTTGCCGCAGCGGGCAGGTTGCCGGCATCACGGAAGATCGCCAGCGCCAGCCCGTAGTGATCGCGTGCATTGTCCCGGTTTCCGGCGGGACCGTAGAGGTCCGCAAGCCGCTCAAGCAGATCTAGCCGCTGCGGCAGAGTCGCGGCATTATCCGCAATGGCCGCAAGCGCTTCTCGGTAGAGGCGAATGGCGTCATCGTTCGCGTAAGTCTTGCGCGCAAGGTCGCCCGCCGCCGTCAGGTAACGGGCGCCGCTGTCGATTTCACCGGCGAGGCACAAGTGCCGGCCGAGTAACGCAATGTCCTCGAGCCGCAACGGCGACCCCTCATGCAGGATCTCCATCGCGTGCCCGATCCGGGCATGCAGTTCCTTGCGCCGCTGCAACAGGAGGTTCGCGTAAATGACATCATGCAACATGGCCTGCGTAAAACGATAGGAGCCGGCAGTCTTCGCCGGATCCCGACTGACGTCTTCCAGAATCTCCGCCTCGCACAAGAAATCCAGGCAGGGCTCGACGCGGGCGGGATCGGACGTGATCGCCCGCAACAGCGCGTCCTCGAAACGTGGTCCAATCACCGCGGCCTCCTGCGCCAGTCGCTTCACGTCAAAAGGCAGGCGGTCCACGCGGGCCAACAGCATCGCCTGCAGACTGATGGGAATCTCCGTTCCCATTTCGGCATCCGCGACGCTCCATCTCTCGCCATCGAGCCTGACCATTCCCGTTTCGATCAAACCCCGCACGATCTCTTCGATGAACAATGGATTTCCGCCCGCACGCATCAGGATGCGTGACCGCATGTCGGCGGGAACTGCACTTCCAGCACCGAAGAATTGGGTCAGCAGCTTTTGACTGTCGTCGAGAGACAGCGGCGCGAGCCGCAAGACCGTGCGACTGGTTCGGCTGGACGACAGACCTTCGCTCTCCTCCGACGAGCGGCCCGTGGTCAACATCATCAGGCGCGCCCGATCGAGCCTGTCGAGCACGAAACGCAATGCCTCGACAGAGGCCGTATCGGCCCAGTGCAGGTCTTCCACGACGAGCAGAAGCGGGCTCAGCGACAAGCGCCGTTCGATGATCGTGCGCGTGGCGTAGAGGATCTGGCGCCGCAGCTTTTCGGGTTCAAGATGGCGAAGCGCCTCGCCTGGATCGCCAAAGCCGAAGACGCAGAAGAGCAGAGGTGTCAAACCGGCGACATCCTCATCGGGAAAATGCAGATCGCGCAGCCCCGATGTGAGCAGCTCCACCGTCCTTTGTGGGTTCTCCCGCTCGGCAATCCCATAGGCACTGCGCAGCACGGCCGCCAAAGTGCCATAGGACTGCTCCCCGAGCGGCGAGCAGACGGCACGCCTGACAACGACATTCTGAAACCGAGCGTCGCCGGGAAGCCGCTCCAGGAAATCCTTGACCAGTCGCGATTTGCCGATCCCCGCCTCGCCGACGAGCTGGAGTAACTGCGCTCCGCCGCCGCAGGCAAGCTCCAGGCAATCGGCCATCCGCAGGAGTTCGCCATCCCGCCCGACGATGTCGGCATGCAGCCCGAGGCTCTCCAATCCGCGCACGGAATGCGGTGTCTCCAACGGTCCCACCAGCCGATGCACCTCGACATCCCCGCTCTTGCCGCGAAGCGCCCGTGCGCCGAGGCTCTCGAAGGCGAACGCATGTCGTGTCATCCGATGGGTCGTCGGCCCCACCAGGATTGCCCCCGCGTCTGCCAGCGATTGAAGTCGTTGCGCAGTATTCACGGTGTCACCGGTCACGGAATAGGAGCGCGACGCCGACGCTCCGAAGCCGCCGGTGACGACCGGCCCGGTATTGATGCCGATATGCAATTGCAGCGGAACCCCCTCCAGCGCCGGCCACCGGCGGCCGACGCGCTCGGCGCCCGCCATCATTTCGAGCGCGGAGCGCAGGGCACGGTCGGGATCGTCCTCATGCGCTGTCGGCGCTCCGAAGAGCGCCAGCAGCGCATCGCCCACAAACTTGTCGACGAAGCCGCCATAGGCCTCGACCGCGTGCGTCAGTTCCTCGAAGACTTCGTTCTGCAAGGCCCGCATGACCTCCGGATCGGTCTTCTCGCTGAGCGTCGTGAAACCGCAGAGATCGGCAAAGAGCACGGTCAACGGCCGGCGATCGGCACCTTCGTCGGGCGCCGGCGGAACCGGTTGCGGAACCGGTTGTCCGCGCTGGGTCGTGTCGCCGCCACGCGCACGCACGGAGGATCCCGCGATTGCATTGCCGCACTTCGGGCAGAAGGCGAAATCGGGCTGGCAGGCTTCGCCGCATACGGCACATGTGATCGGTTGCCGTGCGCCGCATTTCGGGCAGAACGCAAAGCCGCTCTCGATCGCAAAACCGCAGACGGTACACTTCATGGAACCGACCTCAGGACGCCGGGTGCCGCTCAGTCTCGGCTTTCATGCAAGGCGGACACCAGCGACGTACAATGGACCTGCCGCGCTGCCCCCGCAAGAGACGAGGCAGCGCCACTCAGGGTGCCGCGCCTTCCCGTTCAATCAGCACCTTTGACGACCTGTCCGTTGATCGTGATGGCGCCGTTGCGCGCGATGTCGATGTCCCACCGCTGGCGCCCATCAGGGTCTGCCTTGGCAAAACCCTTGGCCATCATCAGTCCGAAGGAGACCTGGTTGAGATCTGGACTGGTCTTGGCCAGCTCCTGGACGGCCGCGATGGTCTTGTCGAAGTCACGCGCCACGATCGACGCCTTCATGGAATATTCCTTCTTCGTTTTCGGATCACCCCGGATCTCGCCTGAGATATCGGCATCGTAGACGCTCGAAACCGCGGCAATCTTCGGAAACGCGACGACGAAATCGCGTCCTTCGACGAGCTTCTCAAACGCCCTCTCGCTTTCCTTGTCGGATGTGGGCGTGGAGAAATCGACCTTCAGCAGCTCCTCGCCAAAGGCAGCAAGATCCATGTCGGGAAGGGCCAGCTGCACCTGAACCGAATTGGGAACGAAGGCCGAATAGGCTGCCGGCACCAACGAACTGTCGACGCTGATCTGGCGCGCCGCCATGCCAATATCGAACCGCGTGGCATTGCTTGGCCCGCTCATCGCAACCGTATAGTCCAACGTCTTCGCGCCACCGTTCCCGGCGACGTTCGCGACCGTCAGGTTGTTGAGACTGATCGTTTCAGTGAGGCTCGTCATCAACGGAAAAGCCTTGCGGAGCAAGTTCTTCAGCATTTCGCTATCGGCACGCCGAAGCTTCTTGTCCCCAGCGTGATCGAGGCCGAAGATGACGATATCGCGAATTTCCTTTGCCGGCACACCGTTCACCGCAGCCGCAAAATCGACCGTGTCGGCACGGATCTCGACCGGTGGAACGTTCCGACCACTGATCTTCTCGACAAGCGCCGAGAGTGTTCCGCTGCCTGCGAAGTTCGTCCTCCCGGCGGATGCGCTCTGCGAGGAGGTAAGCTTGTAGCTGGAACTGTCAGTAGCGACGCTGACGTCCTCCGCATCGGTCTTGGACGAAAACCGCACCGCCTTCGACGAGAAATCGCCCGAGCGCAGATAGCTGATCGCCGGATCAAACAGGCCGCTGAAGACCAGCGAATCCACCGTGTACGTGAAATCGGTCTTCGGCTGGCCGGCCGCCGAAAAATGACCCGAGGCATTGAGCGAATTGTTACCCTCGACCTTCCAGAGGCCGCCATCCTGCGGCGTTGCGAATATCGACCACGGCGCAACGCCGCTGATGGCAAAATCCGCGGGATTGACGTTCTTCAGCAGCTTTTCGAGATCGTAGATGATCTCGTAGCGGCTCCCCGCGGGATTGACGGTGACAAAGCCATCCTTGCTCAACTTCTTCGGCAGCAGCCTCGTCAGATTTTTCTCGATATCGCGTGCGCCCTGCTGATTGATTTCGGCCGCCTGCCCGGCCGACAGCACCCCGAGAACGATGGCGCCCGTGACTGTTATGGTATTGAGCTTCATACCGGATTTCCCCCGTGGCGTTCATCGCACATGTGAAGTCGCTTAGGTTCGATGTCAACCCGCCAGCCCGCGCATGACGCTCAGGCGGCGGCGTTTCGTGACCCATTGTCAGCGGCCGAGGGCCGCCCGTTCACAATCGACTCGATGTCCTCACGCGGCGCCGGCCTGCCAAACAAGAAGCCCTGCACCTGCAGGCAGCCCTCCCGGCGCAGGAAGTCGATGTGCTCTTCGTTCTCCACACCCTCGGCGAGAACCGGAATATCGAGGCTCTGCGCAAGAATGAGAGTGGAACGTACGATGGCCGCCGACTGCTTGTTGGTGACGACACCATCGACGAAGGCGCGGTCTATCTTGATCTTGTCGAACGGGAAACTCTGCAGCGTCGAGAGCGATGAGTAGCCCGTACCGTAGTCGTCCATCGCCACTCTGACACCGAGCCCCTTCAGGCGTCGGATCGCATTCAGCGCATGCGAATGGTCGGCGACGATGCCGGATTCGGTGATCTCCAGCTCAAGGCGCGATGGCGCAAGGCCTGTGTCGATGAGGATCTGATAGACGATCTGCGGCAGACGGCTGTCGGCCAGCTGCTGGGCCGCGACGTTCACGGCAATTCGCAAGGGGTTCTTCCAGGTGGCGGCCTCCTCGCAGGCCTCGCGCAGAACCCATTCGCCGAGCTCCATGATGAAACCGGTCTTTTCCGCTATCGGAATGAATTCGCCAGGAGAAACATAGCCGCGCGTCGGATGGCGCCATCGCAATAGCACCTCCAGTCCGACGACCTCACGGCTGACCGTGTCATTCTGCTGCTGGTAAAACAGCAGGAACTCGTTGCGCTTCAGGCCCTCGCGCATTTCGATTGCCAAGGCGCTGCGCGCCCGCGCGGCCTCGTCCATCGAAGGGTCGTAGAAGCAGATGCTGCCGCCCACCGATGTCTTTGCCCGGTACATGGCGACATCGGCCTGCGAAAGCAGATCGTCGATCGTCTGCGCCCGATCCGGGAAGCTAGAGATGCCGATGCTCGATCCGACGCACAGCGACTGACCGTGCCACTCCACCGGCCGCTCGATCTCATCGAGCAAGCGCTGCGCCAATGCCGGAGCTTCCGACCTTGCAATGTGATCGCGCATGACGACGACGAACTCGTCGCCGCCAACACGGGCCGCAAATTGTCCCTTCCCGGTCACCGCGGTCAACCGCTCGCCGATCGCGCGCAACACCGCATCGCCTGCTGCGTGGCCATGCACATCGTTGATCTCCTTGAACCGATCGAGATCGAAACAAAGGACTGCGATACGATCCGTCGGGCCGCCAAGGTTCTTGGTCAGCGCCGGGAGATGTTCGTTCAATGCCGCCCGGTTCGCCAGATGGGTCAGCGGATCGTGAAGCGACAGATGGCGGTAGCGCGCAACCGCGGCCACCGTCGACTGCATGTCGATGATGTAGGTCGAAGCGCCGAGCAGTAGGATGATGATCATCACCGCCCCCACGAGGCTTGTCATGATCCCGACAGAGAGAATTTCAACCGGAACGGAAACGGCCGCATCGGGCACGATTGTCATGCCGGCCATGCCGACGAAATGCGTGGAGACGATGGCGAGGATCAGTGGAAGCGCTGCACCGCATTTGCTGAAGCGGGTCGTGGGTCGGGCGACGCGGTTCGTCACCAGCGCGCCGAAAGCCGCAGCGGTGATCAGCGAGCCAATGACATAGGCCCTGTTCCACTCGATATCGCCGGCAACCATGAAACCGGCGATCCCGACATAGTGCATCGCCGCGACGCCAAGGCCGACAATCGCGCCGCCGGCCTCGATCAGCGCGGTTCTCTCGCGTCGCAAGGAGGCAATGGTAAATCCGATCATCGCTGAACTGATCCCGATGAAGAGCGACAGCAGCGTCATTGCCGGCTCATAGCCCGACAGCGTCGGCGCATGATAGCCGAGCATGGCGATGAAATGCGTGGTCCAGATCGTCGCTCCACCGACAAAGCCGGACAGAAACAGCCAGTTGAGTCTCTGCAGGCCTTGGGTTCGCCTCACCTTGGAAAACAGCCGTACCGTCAACAGAGAACCGAGTACGCAAATCGTCGTTGCGAAAAGCAGATGCGGCAGGCTGTGTTCGACGGCGATACAGGAAATGATGCGGAGCATGCAGAAGGACCACGTTGATGTCGGCCCTTCATAGCGTTGCCGATGTTAGCAATCCTTAATTGCGCGCGAATTCCGGCCATATGGTTAAATGTTGACGACGCTATGCAACTTCTGAATTCTCCGGCACAACAACGCTCGCCAGCAGCTTGTCGGGACGCGGATACAGCTCGAAAGCCCGCCATCGCTTGCCTTTACAGAACAACTATACTATAGCGCACGCGTCCGCGCAGACACCCTTGGAGGCAACGCGGATGAGGATGGGGAAACCCGCCTCCAGTTCCGCGACAGGCATTTGCCACCGCGGGGCTCTCCAAATAACCTCGGAAGGAAAAGTCATGAGCCACGAAAGCTACGAGCTCAAGGCCGAGGCGCGCGAACGGGTTGGTAAGGGGTCCGCCCGTGAACTTCGCCGCAACGGTTTAATACCCGCTGTCATCTATGGTGACAAGCAGGCCCCGATTTCTATCGCTCTCAGCACCAATGAGGTGACGAAGCGCATCCACGCCGGCGGTTTCATGACCACCGTTGCAACGATCGACGTCGACGGCAAGAAGTTCAAGGTTCTGCCGAAGGACTATCAGCTCGATCCGGTTCGCGACTTCACGATGCACGTAGACTTCCTGCGCGTTTCGGCCAACACCCAGGTCACCGTCGAGATCCCGGTTCACTTCATCAATGAAGAAAAGTCCCAGGGCCTCAAGATCGGTGGCGTTCTGAACATCGTTCGCCACGAGATCGAAGTTCATTGCCCGGCTGATGCGATTCCGGAATTCTTCGACATTGACCTCAGCGGCAAGAAGATCGGCGACAGCATCCACATTTCCGAAGTCACCCTGCCGAAGGGCGTGACAACGGTTATCGACCGCGACTTCACGATCGCGACGATCATTGCTCCGGCAGCGGGCGTCGAAAGCACCGAAGAAGCTGGCGAAGCTGAAGCCTGATAGCTTCCAATAATTTGTAAAGCATAAGGCCCGCTTTCTCCTGAAAGCGGGCCTTTTCATTTGGGCGAAAGGGGCCGTTTCAGCAACATTTAATACATTTGGTGGAAGCATTTGGGACCGTTTACGAGGGATGCTGCGGCGGCAGCAAGCGGTAAAGAATGCGGCAAGGAGAAAACGGAACACATGCACCATTCCGTTCAGAATAGATTTCTAGCAATCGTTTGCGGGGCACTGCTTCTCTTCGTCGCGCCTCTATTTGTTCTGTTTCTCCTTCTGTCTTCCGAACGCGCAGAAAAAGAGATCCGCGACCACATCTCCGTTCTTCTTGTTGCCAATGCTCAGGCGCTGGCAAAACCCCTGTGGGATCTCGATGAGGACAGCGTCGCGCAGATCAGCGCGACCGTCGTTTCGCAAGGCGCAATCGTCAAGGTCCAGGTCCGGGATCAGTCCGGCCAGCTCGACGTCACGCAATCAACCATACCGAAATCATTCCGCGGCGAGCTTGTGCAGGTTTCGCGCGCCATCATCTACAATACGATCGACGGTCCGAAAAATCTCGGCAGCATCTCGGTTTTCTACCCCGCCCTCGGCCTCTTCTCCGGCATGAGGAGTGAAGAGATCGTCTTCATGTCGATCTTCGTCTTCGCCGTTCTCACCGTTTTCAGCGCAGCACTGATTGGCAACCGCATCTTCATCATCAGACCGCTGAAGCGCCTGATCGCAGCCATCGAAGCGACGCGCCAACTGGGCTCGCGCCATCATGTTGACTGGCACTCCAACGACGAGATGGGCCGCCTTGCGAGCAGCTTCAACGAGATGCAGTCCAAGCTCGAAAGCGAGGAGAAGGAGCTGAAGCTCGCCCATCGCCGCGCAATCGACATCTACGGCCTCACCCCGGCCATGCTGTTTTCGCTGGATGAGGATGATCGCATTACCGCCGTCAGCGACTACTGGCTCGTTGCCACCGGCTACGAACGGCCGGACGTCATCGGCGGCAGGTTCATCGATCTGGTCACCGCCAACACCCGCGAGACCTTTCTCAATCGCAGGAATGAGATTGAAAACGCGGCCGCCTTCGATGTGACCGTCAAATTTCTCTGCGCAGACGGTCGTGTCATGGACGTGCTGATCCTGGAATCCAGGGACGCCACAGGCGGCCACGACATGCTGTCGCTTTCGGTGATGACCGACGTCACCGAGCTCAAGGCTTCCGAGGCAAGAAACCATAGCCAGGCCATCAGCGACCACCTGACCGGTCTGCTCAACCGGCAAGGCTTCGAGCACGCGCTCGACGGAAAGATCCGGGATGCGGACACCACCGGCCAGGAACTTGCTTGTCTCTTCGTCGACCTCGACCGGTTCAAGTGGATCAACGACAATCTCGGCCATGCCGAAGGCGACAAGGCACTGCGCGAATTCGTCGACCGGTTGAAAGCCCATCTGGCACCATCCGACGAGGCAGCGCGCCTCGGTGGCGACGAATTCGCCATTCTGCTGCCGGCAAAGGACGCCGCCCGGCGCGCAAATGCCTTGGCCGAGCAGATCGCCTCGATATTCAGCGAACCGTTCGGCCCCGACCTGCACCTGAGCGCCAGTGTGGGAATCGCGATCTATCCGCGCCATGCCGCCAACGCGGCCGAACTGCTGCAGAAATCCGACATGGCGATGTACGCCAAGAAGCGTGACGGCAAGAACGGTGCGCAGATGTTCGACACCAGCATGCTCGATCATGCCCGCGCCCGCGCCGAGATCGAAAACTGCATCGAGACCGGGCTGGCCGATGACTGGTTCGAAGCCCATCTACAGCCGATCGTAAACCTCAGCGGCCGCGGGATCGCCGGTTTCGAAGCGCTGATGCGCCTCAACCATCCCCAGAAAGGATTGATGGCCCCGGCAGCGATCGTCAACGTCGCGGAGGAGACGTCGAAGATCGTCCGCGTCGGCAACGTCATCATGGAAAAGGCAATCTCCCACCTGGCCCGGATCTCGAAGCTGTCCGGCATGCAGGAGAGCTATCTCGCCATCAATTTCTCCCCACTGCAGTTTGAGCCCGCTCTTCCCGCGCGCCTAGCCTCTCTGCTCGGTCGTCATGGGATCCGCCCGGAGCGCATTGTCGTCGAAATCACGGAGGCTGTCCTGATGCACAACAATCCGGCGATCCGCGCGATCGTCAGCGAAATGCGCCGCTTCGGCTGCCGCATCGCGTTGGACGACTTCGGAACAGGCTATTCGTCGCTGAGCTACCTCAACCGCTTCCCTGTGGATATCATCAAGATCGACCAGTCGTTCACGCGTTCGATCAACGATGCCAATGCGGAGGTGCGCCACAAGAGCCGCATGCTGGTCGAGAGCATCACGACCCTCTCCCACAAGATGGACTGCACTGTCATCGCCGAGGGCATCGAAAGCGAAGAGGAATGCCGGACGCTCTGCGAAATGGGCCTGGACTATGGCCAGGGATATCTCTTCCATCGCCCTCAGAATGCAGAGCAGCTGATCCACCAGTTGACCGTCGCAACGATTCCGGTCGCCCGTGCTTCGTAAACGCCAAAAGGAAGGCCACACGATGAAACGCCTGCTGCTCCTTGCCCTTTTGTGCCTTCCTTCGTTTGCGTCGGCCAGTGCGGCGACTGTCAGCCTGCTCACGGAAGAATACCCACCCTTCAGCTACCGCGACGGCAAGGCGATCAAGGGCGCGTCCATCGAACAGATCGACCGGATGATGACCACGGCCGGGATCGACTACGCCGTCGAGATGATGCCTTGGGCGCGAGCCTATAGCCTCGCCCAAACCACGCAGATGACCTGCGTCTTCACGACAGCGCACAACGCCAAGCGCCATTCGATGTTCAAATGGGTCGAGCCGTTGCTGGTCGACGACAACATCCTGATCACAAGATCCGGCTCCGGCATACCCGCCATGAATCTTGAGGAAGCCAAGAAATACACGATCGGAACGCAGCGTGAGGACTATACCGAGACGGTTCTCAGAGAGAAGGGCTTCACCAAACTGGACGTCGCGACCGACTTCAATGCGACGCTTCGCAAACTTCTCAACGCCCGCATCGACATGATGCCGATATCCGAGATCTATTTCGACAGGCTGAAGACGGAACAGCCCCTTGAGAAGGTCGCGGTACTTACCTCGCAACTGATGGGAATTGCGTGCGAAAAGGGGTTTCCGGACGATCTTCTGGCGAGAATGCAGGCAGCCCTCGACAAGCTGATTGCCGATGGCACCCAGAAGGCCATCTTCATGAAATACGGCCTGCATCGCTCCGATTGATTTTCCTGCCCGCCCGCCAGCTTCTTGTGCTTGACTTTGCCGGCGTTTCGCGGTGGTGAACGGCGAGAGCATTTTGCAAGGAACGAACGAGCCATGCTGATCATTGCGGGCCTTGGCAATCCCGGCGGCAAGTATGCCGGCAACCGCCACAATATCGGCTTCATGGCCGTCGACGCCATTCATCGCCGTCACGGCTTTTCGCCGTGGTCGAAGAAGTTCAGGGCGGAAATCGCCGAGGGCGAGATCGCCGGAGAGAAGGTGCTGCTGATCAAGCCGCAGACATACATGAACCTCTCGGGCGAATCCGTTGGCGAGGCGATGCGTTTCTACAAGCTCGAGACAGCCGATCTCGTCGCCGTATACGACGAACTCGACCTGCTGCCGGGCAAGGCCCGCCTCAAGACCGGTGGCGGCCACGGCGGCCACAACGGCATCAAGTCGCTCGATGCTCATTGCGGCAAGGAATACCGCCGTCTTCGGCTCGGCATCGGTCACCCCGGCGTCAAGGAAATGGTGCAGCATCACGTGCTCGGCGATTTCGCAAAGGGCGACCGGGTGTGGCTGGAACCCCTCCTCGATGCTCTGGCCGACAATGCCGACATGCTGGTGCGGAAGGAAGATTCGCAGCTCATGAACAAGCTGGCGCTTGCAGTCGGCGGCAATGCCGAAGAGGAAAAGCCGAAGGCCGAGAAAAAGCCGGCCGCAAAGTCGCACATCCACCAGGCACGCAACAACAGCCAGCCGAAGCTGCCGGCAAGCGGCCCCATGGCCGACATGCTGAAGAGGATGTTCGGCAAGAAGGAAGAGTAACCGATGACCGGCGCGTCCTTTTCGATCCGCCCGGCCGTGGCGGGCGACCTCGAAAACCTGCTCGAACTCTATCGGCAACTCAATCCCGGCGATCCTGCGCTCGAATGCGCTGAGGCCAAGGAGCGCTTCGCCGCGATGCTGGCTCAGCCCGGCATGACCGTCTTCATGGGTGTTCTCGATGAGGCGCCGACATGCACCGTGACGTTGATTGTCGTCCCGAACCTCACGCGAAACGGCGCGTCATATGCCCTGATCGAGAATGTCGTCACGCATCGCGACCATCGAAAACGCGGCCATGCCGGCGCACTCGTTCGGCATGCCGCAAACGCGGCCTGGGGCGCAGGCTGCTACAAGGTCATGCTGCTGACGGGATCCGACGAGCCGGCCACGCTGCGTTTCTACGAGAGTTGCGGCTTTGTCCAGAACAAGACCGGTTACCAGATGCGCCGCCCCTGAGAGCTTACTCCTCCGGCTCGGTGGTGAACATCAGCGGGAACCCGGCCCCCTTGCCGAAATCCACCGCCTCTTTCGCCTTGGTCTCGGCAATGTCCCTGGCGCACACCACGACCACAGAGGTGCCGAGCTTGTGCGCAGTGAGCATCACCCGGTATCCGGTCTCCTCGCTCATGCGGAACACCACCTTCAGCACCGCGATCACGAATTCCCGCGGGGTAAAGTCGTCATTGACGAGAATGACCTTGTAGAGCTTCGGCCGTTCCAGCTTCGGCCTGGATCTGATTTTCGTTTTCACGGCAATATCGTTGTCACTCATCGGAAGTCCACCCGTTGATGACATGGGAAAGGCGAGCACATGCTCAGCCAGTTGTCTATATTGCATCGCGAGCACCAGTTTCAAGCAAAAGGCCGCATCGAACGCCACCGACATGCGCGAAAAGCTTGACCCGGAGGCGCCTTTTATCCCATAGGCACGACCAAGGAATTCAAAAACAGCAGGTTTCAGGCCATGGGCTTCAAATGCGGTATCGTCGGTCTGCCGAATGTCGGCAAGTCGACTCTCTTCAACGCGCTGACCAAGACGGCGCAGGCGCAGGCGGCGAACTATCCCTTCTGCACGATCGAGCCGAACACCGGCGAAGTCGCCGTTCCCGATCCGCGCATGCAGAAGCTCGCAGCAATCGCGGGCTCCAAGGAAATCATCCCGACCCGCATCTCCTTCGTCGACATCGCGGGCCTCGTGCGTGGCGCGTCAAAGGGTGAAGGTCTGGGCAACAAGTTCCTCGCCAACATCCGCGAAGTCGATGCCGTCGTGCACGTCCTGCGGTGCTTCGAGGATGACGACATCACCCATGTCGAGGGCCGTATCAATCCGGTCGGTGATGCCGACACGATCGAGACGGAGCTGATGCTCGCCGACCTCGAAAGCCTTGAGCGCCGCGTCGAGCAGACCCGCAAGCGCGCGGCCAGCAAGGACAAGGAATCACTGGCGCAGCTGCCTGTCATGGAAGCGGTCATCAAGCTCCTGAACGAGGGCAAGCCTGCGCGCCTGCTCCTGAAGACGCTGGCGCCCGAAGACATCGAGATCCTCAAGAGCCTCAACCTTTTGACCTCGCACCCGGTGCTGTATGTCTGCAACGTCGCCGAAGCTGACGCTTCCACGGGCAACGAGCACACCACAGTCGTGGCCGCCATGGCCAAGGAACAAGGCGCTGAGTGCATCATCATTTCCGCCGCAATCGAATCCGAAGTGGCACAGCTTCCTGAAGAGGAAGCTGTGGAGTTCCTGTCGGCGCTCGGCCTCGAAGAAGCCGGCCTCGACCGGCTGATCCGCGCCGGTTACCACCTGCTCGACCTGATCACCTATTTCACCGTCGGCCCCAAGGAAACGCGCGCATGGACGATCGTGCGCGGCACCAAGGCGCCGGCCGCCGCGGGTGTCATCCACACCGACTTCGAACGCGGCTTCATCCGCGCCTTCACCATCGCCTATGACGACTACATCAATTTCAAGGGTGAAGTCGGCGCCAAGGAAGCCGGCAAGGGCCGGGACGAAGGCAAGGAATACGTTGTCCAGGACGGTGACGTGATCCACTTCCGCTTCAATACCTAAAGCAGGCAGAAGCGACTGCCGCCCAGAGCAATTCCAGCAAAAGTGCGCAACGGTTTTGCGTCCGGACTTGCGAAGAAACGAAAAGACAGGGCATTTTCGCGATTTGAAGAAAAGCGGAAATACCCTGGCTATGCCGGCGGCAGTCTATTGCGAAGCGCAGCCGGCAGCCGGCGCATGACGAAGCGCCGGAGCGGCATCCATCCAGTGCCGATGACGAGTACGATGACGCCAACGGTCAGCAGCGTGACGAAGATATAGGTATCGACGCGCGCATTGCCTTGGCGGAAAATGCCGTAGAGCGCAAAGCCGAGCGACACGA
The DNA here is from genome assembly GCF_056406295.1 of Rhizobium sp. P1_C7. Lineage (NCBI taxonomy): Bacteria > Pseudomonadati > Pseudomonadota > Alphaproteobacteria > Hyphomicrobiales > Rhizobiaceae > Rhizobium > Rhizobium sp. P1_C7. The sequence continues at coordinate 254,498 of NZ_JBFUAL010000005.1, read as the reverse complement.
GCCCGGATGTCACGAAGGCGCGACGGTCGATAATCAGCCCAACGAGCATCAGTGCTGCCACTGTCGCAACCACCACTGGCGTGCGGGAGGACGCCGTCTGCACCGGATCAAGCAGACTGTCGTTCAGCCCCGTCAGCGAGACGATGCTGTAAAGCAAGGCCGGCGCCGCGCCGAGATGCAGCCAGAAGGCAATGTCGGCGTTAACGGTGAGCCGAAGCCGATCCCGCAGGTCGAACCTCAAGGCTAGCGCGAAAAGACCGACAGCGCAAAGAACGGCAATCATCGACAGAACGCCGGTATGGTTGACCGCATACAGCGGGTCGCCGCTCAGCCAGCCAAGAGCGCGCAGAACAAGCTGCAGCACGACGACAAAAGCCCCCATGAGCGACAGCGCGTGGGCAAGCGGTATCCGGTAAAGCAGATAGAAGAGGCCGAGAACGACCGGGAAGGTCAGGGTGAACGCCAGCGCCGCGTTGTCGCCCAGTCCAACGATCGTAAGAGGGCCTTCCAGCCAGTTTGCAGAGATTACGACGGTCCAGATCGCAAGCGCGATCGTCAGCGCGACGGCTGGCAAGGCCAGCCTCTGCCTGCGAACGAGAACCTCCGCCAACAGAACGATGGCCGGCAACACGGCATAGACGGAAGCAAGGCCCCATAGCCCCGACAGCGCAACGACGATGCCGATAGTGATCAGTATGTCGTGGAAGCCGCGAACGAAGCTCGGCGTCTCCGTGTCGGAAAACGCCGCTCCCTCCCCTGTAATCACGGCCGGCTCACCGTCAACCTGCACACCGCGCTCGAGCAGAAACGGCAAAAGCCGGTCGGCGGCCTGGTGGGGAATCACCCCGTCCCGCTCGGCCTCATCGAGGATCGACTTTAGTCCACTCATGCTTGAAATCCCGCGCAATCATTGTGCCTGGCCGGAGGCTATTGTAATCCTTGTGAACTTCCTATGACGCGGAGACCAATTTGACCGATCAGAAGCTGACGTTCGAAGATTTCGAACTGGGGCGCACCTTCGCCCTCGGTCCGAAGACGGTGACCGCCGCTGAGATCATCGAATTCGCCCGTGAGTTCGATCCCCAGCCGATGCATCTCGACGAAGTAGCCGGTCGCGCCAGCATCCTCGGAGGTCTGTCAGCCTCCGGCTGGCACACCTCGGCCATGCTCATGCGGATGATGGCAGACAGCTTCATCCTCAACTCCCTGTCCCAGGGCGCGCCCGGCGTCGATATCATGGAGTGGAAAAAGCCGGTGCTCGCAGGAGACACGCTGGCGGGCTCATCGACGGTGACCGAAGCTCGTGCCCTGACCTCGAGGCCGGGTATCGGCATCGTCAAGTTCCGGCATGAAGTCTCAAATCAGAAGGGCGAGCTCGTCTGTGCGTCGGAGGGATCGATCATGTTCGCGACGCGCAACGCGTCGGAGGCCCGCCCATGATGATGTCGCAGCGCTATGCCTACGGAGAAAAGACCGATATCGGCAGTTACGTCTTCACGGCGGAAAGGATCATCGCCTTTGCCGCCCGCTTCGACCCTCAGCCGTTTCACCTCGATGCAGACGCCGCTCGCGACAGCCTGTTCGGCGGCCTCTGCGCCTCAGGCTGGCATACCTGCGCCGCCTGGATGCAGGTCTTCATGGCCTACTGGGAGGAGGAATGCGCCCGACTGAAGCGCGAGGGATCGTCCCCGCCGAAGCTCGGCCCCTCCCCCGGATTTCGCAGCATGCAGTGGCTGCGGCCGGTCTTCTCTGGTGAAGAGGTGCACTATTCCAACACTCTGCTCAACAGCCGCGCACTCGCGTCACGCCCCGGAATGCGGCTGAACACCATCCTTTCGGAGGGCATCCTCGAAGACGGGACGCCCGTCATCCGTTTCGAAGGCAGCGTTCTGGAGTTCGAATGATCGGGACTCAATGGCCCGAAAATTCGACAAGCGTGCGAACTTCGACGCCAAGCGCCTCGAGCTTCGCGCGTCCGCCGAGGTCGGGAAGATCGATGACGAAGCACGCCGACACGACTTCCGCGCCGATCTGACGAAGAAGCTGCGTCGCACCGACAGCCGTACCGCCGGTGGCGATCAGATCGTCAACCAGGATCACCTTCTCTCCCGGCTGCACGGCATCGCGGTGCATCTCCATCTCGTCGACGCCATATTCCAGGCTGTAGGCGATCCGCACGATGTCATGCGGCAGCTTGCCCTTCTTGCGGATCGGCACAAATCCGGCGGACAACTGATGCGCCACCGCCCCGCCGAGAATGAAACCGCGCGCTTCCATACCCGCGATCTTGTCAATCTTCAGGCCGGCATAGGGCTGAACGAGTTCGTCGATCGCCCGCCGGAAAGCACGTGGATTGCCGAGGAGCGTCGTGATGTCGCGAAAGATGATACCGGGCTTGGGATAGTCCGGAATGGAGCGGATGCTGGCAGCAAGCTCCGAGGTCGTATCGTTCATGCAAGATCCATATGTGCAGGGATTATGAGGTCGGCGCACCCTATCAATTGCGCTCGACGGAACCAACAAAAAAGGCGGCCACCGGGCCGCCTTTCGTGACACAGGAGCAATGCTCTCAGTGTTCCTTGTTCGCGTAGACCGACCGCTTCGTCAGGTAGATCAGGCCCGAAAAGATCAGCAGGAAGACCATGACCATGAAGCCGGTATGCTTGCGCGCAACCAGATGCGGTTCCGCTGCCCACATCAGGAACGCGGAAACGTCCTTGGCGTACTGGTCGACCGTCGCCGGCGAGCCGTCGTCATAAGTCACCTGGCCGTCCGAGAGCGGCTTCGGCATCGCCAAGACTGCGGCGGCATGGAAATAGGGGTTGTAATGCCCACCCTGCGGCAACTGGAAGCCAGCGGGCGGCTCTTCGTAGCCAGTCAGCAGCGAGTAGATGTAGTCCGGCCCACCTTCCTGGTACTGCGTGAAGATATCGAAGACGAAGCGCGGGAATCCGCGCTCGACTTCGCGTGCCTTGGCGATCAGCGAGAAGTCGGGCGGTGCTGCGCCGTTGTTGGAGGCAGCGGCCGCTTCGGCGTTGGCGAAGGGCGAGGGGAAGTAGTCGGAAGGAACCGCCTTGCGGGTATACATGTCCCCGCTGGCGTTCGGACCGTCCTGTACTTCGTAGTTTGCAGCGAAAGCCTTTACCTGCGCGTCCGAGTAGCCAAGGTCGCCCAGCGTGCGGAACGGCACAAGTTTCATGGAGTGACAGGCAGCACAGACTTCCGTGTAGACCTTCAAACCGCGCTGCAGCTGGCCCTTGTCGAAGTTGCCGAACGGGCCGGCAAAGGTCCAATCGACCTCCCTCGGTTCCTTCAGCGGGTAGTGCGGCGTCGCGGCTTCGTGATGTTCCGCAGGCGTGGCCTCTTCGGCGAAAGCTGCAGTGCCGAGACCGGCGGCGATTGCGAGCGACAGAATGCTTGCAACAAGCTTTTTCATGTTTTTATTCCCTCTCGTCGCCCGCTTATGCCTTGGCCGTTGCAGCCGCGGCAGTCTTGTTGCGCTTTTCAAGCACGGCTTCCGTGATCGAATTCGGCACACGGCGCGGCGTCTCGACGAGACCAAGAACCGGCATGACGACCAGGAAGAAGGCGAAGTAAAGGAGCGTACAGATCTGCGAGATCGTGGTGTAGAGGCCTTCCGCCGGCTGTGAGCCGAGCCAGCCGAGGATGATCGCGTTGATCACGAACAGCCAGTAGGCCAGCTTGTACCACGGACGGTAGACCGCGGAGCGGACCTTGGAGGTGTCGAGCCACGGCACAAAGAACAGGACGATGATCGCACCGAACATCACAAGCACGCCGGCAAGCTTCGAGTCGATCGGGCCGACGTTGAAGGTGATCGAGCGCAGCATTGCGTAGAACGGCAGGAAGTACCACTCCGGAACGATGTGGGCAGGCGTCTTCAACGGGTCTGCCGGGATGTAGTTGTCGGCGTGACCGAGGAAGTTCGGCAGGTAGAAGACGAAGTAGGCGTAGACGAGCAGGAAGATCGAAACGCCGAGCGCATCCTTCAGGGTTGCGTAAGGCGTGAAACGGACCGTGTCCGTCTTGGTCTTGACCTCGACGCCGGTCGGGTTCGTCTGGCCGGTGACGTGCAGTGCCCAGACGTGCAGGACGACAACGCCGGCAATGACGAAAGGCAGCAGGTAGTGCAGCGAAAAGAAGCGGTTCAGCGTCGGATTGTCGACCGCAAAGCCGCCGAGCAGGAACTGCTGAACCCATTCGCCGACCAGCGGGAACGCCGAGAAGAAGCCGGTGATGACGGTCGCGCCCCAGAAGGACATCTGACCCCAGGGCAGAACATAACCCATAAAGCCGGTCGCCATCATCAGGAGATAGATGAGAACGCCGAGGATCCAGAGAATTTCGCGCGGCGCCTTGTAGGAGCCGTAGTAAAGACCGCGGGCGATGTGCAGGTAAACCGCGATGAAGAAGAACGATGCGCCGTTGGCATGCATGTAGCGCAGCAGCCAACCGTGATTGACGTCGCGCATGATCTTTTCGACGGAGTTGAACGCAACCGTCGTTTCGGCGGCGTAGTGCATGGCAAGCACGATGCCGGTCAGCATCTGAACGATCAGCATGACCGACAGCATCGCGCCGAAAGTATAGGCATAGTTCAGGTTACGCGGAACCGGATATGCAACGAAGCTGTCATAGACGAGACGAGGCAACGGCAGGCGTGCATCGATCCACTTCTCAAGGCCGGTTGATGGCTCGTAGCTGGAATGGCCACTCATAAATCAGTCCCCCTCAACCGATCTTGATTACTTTATCGGAAACGAACGAAAAGGTCGGTATCGCCAGATTCTGCGGCGCTGGACCTTTGCGGATGCGGCCGGCCGTATCGTAGACCGAGCCATGGCAGGGACAGAACCAACCATTGTATTCGCCGGCCTGGCCGAGCGGCACGCAGCCGAGATGTGTGCACGAACCGATCATGACGATCCAGTTCGCCTTATCCTTGCCTGCCGAGCGATCGACGGCGGTGGCCGGAGCATCAGCAGGAAGGTTTGCGTTGCGGGCAACAGGATCCTTGAGGTCGGCAAGCGCGACGGCATCGGCTTCCTTCACTTCCTCGTCGGTGCGGTTGCGGATGAAGATCGGCTTGCCGCGCCACTTCGCCGTCAGCGACATGCCGGGCTCGAGGCTGGACACGTCAACTTCGATGGAAGCCAAAGCCAGTGTCGAAGCATCGGGGCGCATCTGATCGATAAACGGCCATGCGACCGCAACGGCGCCCACCGCGCCCGCCATCCCTGTGGTGAGATAAAGGAAATCACGGCGAGTGGGCTCGCTCGAGACCCCGCCTGTCGTTTCGTGTTCGCTCACGGCTTACAATCCTCTGCGCAATTTTCGCGGAACTCCGCCCATCCCCTCAAGGCGAAGAATCTGTCGTGACACGGTTCGAACATAGATTCCCCACCAATCCGGCGCGTTCTAAGCCTCATCGCAAATTATGTCCAGCCTTGGCAAGGGCATGTGGGCACAATGTCGCGGGAATTTTGAGTTGATTTTTTAAGACAATCACATGCTTGCAACATTGTTGCATTGCACCAAATCCTGGCACATGCTAGGTCGCCGGCATATTGTTATTCCACTCTCGGCACCCGGCGATGAAAGACACTTTGTTCTGTGTGGGGAGTGTCCTCGTGTCGCTGCTGCTCGCGGCGATATCGCTTCGATACGTGACGCACACGTGGCTCCTTGCCTTCGTCTACAGCTTTCAGGTCCATTTTGCGCTGGTGGCGCTGCTGGGAGCACTCCTGCTGTTGCTGCTAAAACGCCATTGGTTTGCCTATGTCCTGCTCGCCGGCGCCGTATTCTTGCTCGGGCACGGCATTGTCATGCTGAAAGCCTTCCAAGCAGATCCCGCGACTGCCGCCTCGCAGGAGCCATTCCGGCTGATATCCTTCAATATCGAGAACTTCAACTTTGAGAATGGAGCGCATATTGCCGACGCCGTGATCGCGTCCGGCGCCGACGTCGTCAACATCCTCGAGGCGCAGCCGGTGCGCCTTCAAATTCCACGCATGACACGAACATATCCCTATCGCATCGGCTGCGGCGTCGGTACGGACGGGTGCGATACGCTCGTACTCTCAAAGCGGCCATTCATCGAGACGTCAATCAGCAGCATCGGCGACCTCTGGCCGAACCGCCTTGTCAGGTCCGTGATCGATTTCGACGGCGCCAGAATTACCTTCGTCTCGGTTCACCTGGCCAAGCCCTATTTCGACGATTTCCAGGTGGAGGAACTCCTTGACTTGCGCGACGCGGTCGCCACGATCGAGGGGCCGTTCGTTCTCGCCGGGGATTTCAATTCGGCGATCATCGATCCGCACATTCAGCGTTTCGTCAGCACAGCGGGCCTCAAGACCGTTTTCCCTGAACCGGCCACCTGGCCGATCACGGCCGGTCGCCTCGGCATTGCCATCGATCATGTGCTCGCCCGCCCACCCCTTCGGTTGACCTCGGTCGAGCGGATGGACGACAGCATGGGCTCAAACCACTTTGGCCTCGTGGCCGAGATTGCCATCGACCGCTGACCGAGGGGTTGCCTCGTCGTAGTCGACGGCGAGAAACCCGCCTGACTGCCGCGCCCAGAGCTCCGCATAGAGGCCGCCTTGTTGAAGCAGCGCCTCGTGCGTGCCATCCTCGATGATCTTTCCTTCGTCCACGACGATCAGGCGATCGAGAGAAGCAATCGTTGAAAGCCGGTGTGCGATCGCAAGGACAGTTTTTCCGTCCATGATCCGGTTGAGGTTTGACTGGATGGCCTCCTCGACTTCGGAATCCAGCGCCGAAGTCGCTTCGTCGAGCACAAGGATCGGCGCGTCCTTCAGCATGACGCGGGCAATGGCGATACGCTGGCGCTGCCCTCCGGAGAGTTTGACGCCGCGTTCGCCGACATGGGCGTCGAAACCTCGTCGCCCCTGCTGATCCTGAAGCCGTTCGATGAAGTCGAGCGCCTCGGCACGACGAGCAGCCTCGAGGAGCCTTCCCTCGCCCGCGTCGGGGCGCCCGAACAGAATGTTGTCGCGCACGGAGCGGTGAAGCAGCGACGTGTCCTGGCTGACAACGCCGATCTGCATGCGCAGCGTTTCCTGCTTGACGGCGGCAATATCCTGACCGTCAACGAGAATGCGCCCGCCCTCGAGATCGTAGAGGCGCAGAAGGAGGTTTACGAGCGTCGACTTCCCCGCCCCGGAACGGCCGACGATACCGACCTTCTCGCCGGGGTGGATGGTCAGCGAAAAATCGTCGATCACGCCGTTGGTGCGGCCGTAGTGGAACGAAACATTCTCGAAGCGAATGCCCGGCCGGCCGACGACGAGATCCGACGCATTGAGTCGGTCGACCAGCCCCAGCGGCTGTGAGATGAGTTCGGCCGCGTTCTGGATCGTGCCGAGGTTGCGCATGATGCCGTTGAACTGTGTCATCAGCCGTCCGAGAAGAAAATTCAGCCGCAGCACCAGTGCCAGCGAGAAGGCCACGGCGCCGGAAGTGACGAGGCCCTGCAGCCACAGATGCACGCTGAGCCCGGCCATCATCACGATCATCACGCCGGAGAGAAGCGCCATGGAAGCGCGCACGCCCGTGATGAAGCGCGTGAAGCGAAGGACGGTTTCCTGATAGAAATCGAAGCCCCGCCGCATGTATCGGTCGGTTTCCTCGTCTCTTGCAAACAGTTTCAGCGTCTGGATGTTGCTGTAGGCATCGACCATGCGGCCATTCAGCATCGAGGCGGCTTCCGCCGTTTCGCGGGAATGAAAGCGGATGCGCGGCACGAAATACCGCGCAAGAAACCCGAAGGCGCACAGCCAGCACAGAACGACGATTGCCAGCGAAAGATCGAGCCGCGCGACCAGGAAAAGCGTGGTGGCCGCATAGATCCCGACGAACCACACGCTCTCCATGAGCGAGGTCACCAGATCGCCGGTCGCCTGGCCCGCCGACCACACCTTGGTCACGATGCGCCCGGAAAAATCGCTCTGAAAGAAGGACAACGACTGCCTGGAGACGTGCAGATAGGATTGCCAGCGCGCCAGATTGTAGAAGCCCGGCGTGATAACCTGCTGATCGACAAGCGCAATCAGCAGCGCAATGACGAACCGGACGATGCCGATCAGAATGAGCATGACGGCAAGTTCGGTACCGTGGGCCGCCAGAAGACCGCTCCACCCATCGGCGGGCGAAATAGTCGCCAGAATATCCACGACGCGCCCGACGAACCAGAAGAGCGCCGCTTCGATCGCCGCGGACATGCCGCCAAGCACCAGCATGGCGATGAACGGCGCCTTTGCCTGGCCAATATAGAAGGAGATAAATCCGCGCGTCGAACGCGGCGGCTGAATATTGTCGCGCGGTCGGAAGGGATCGATCCAGTTTTCGAAGGCACTAAAGATTCGATTCAGGAGCATATTTGCGATATAGGCTTATATGCCGGAACGGGAAAGGAATGGGCCCGCCGGAAAAGCCTCATATTTTCGTAACAATCGGTAACATCAGCGGCATCGCCGTTGAATGAAGCAGAACTCGCCACAATCTCGGAGTACCATAGTTTTTCATGGGAGACGGCCGCAATGCAAACAAGGACGCTCGTGTCGAGTATTCCGCTGCCGTTGGCGGAGAGGCTTGACGCGATTATCGAACAGCTTGAACTTCCCTATGATGACGTCATTGCCGACGCCATTGCCGCGTGGATCGACCGCGAAGAAGAGCGGCGCCTCATGGCGTTGCGCGCCCTCGCATTCGCCAACAGCATGGCGGTCGAAGGTCACCGCATCATCGACTGGGCAGATAGCCTTTCGGCCGATCGGCACTGATTGAGCCGGCCCATCAAGTAAACGCCCTCCCGATATCCCAGGGAGGGCGTTTTGCGTTTACGGCGTTTCGTGCCTATTCGGCTGCTTCTTCGGCATCTTCCGAATGCTCGGCCAGGAAGCCGCCCGATTGCCGGTTCCACAGGTCGGCGTAAATGCCGCCCTGCCGGACGAGATCGGAATGCGAGCCCGTCTCGATGATCCGCCCCTTGTCGAGCACGATCAGTCGGTCCATCTCGGTCAGCGTCGACAGGCGGTGAGCAATCGCGATCACCGTCTTGCCTTCCATCAGCGCAAACAGGTTCTCCTGGATCGCCGCCTCGACTTCGGAATCGAGCGCCGAGGTCGCTTCGTCCAGCACCAGGATCGGTGCATCCTTCAAGAAAACGCGTGCAATCGCAATACGCTGACGCTGGCCGCCGGATAGCTTGACGCCGCGTTCGCCCACCTGTGCGTCCAAAGCCTTGCGCCCCTGCAGGTCGACCAGGCCTTCGACAAAGTCCCAGGCATTCGCCCGCTTCGCGGCTTCGATCACTTCGGCATCCGTCGCATCCGGACGGCCGTAGGCGATGTTGTCGCGGATCGAGCGATGCAGCAGCGAAGTATCCTGCGTCACCACGCCGATCAGCTCGCGCAGACTTTCCTGCGACACATGCGAAATGTCCTGACCGTCGATGGTGATGCGCCCGTTCTCCAGATCGTAGAAGCGCAGGAGCAGGTTCATCAGCGTCGTCTTGCCGGCACCGGAGCGACCGACGAGACCCACCTTTTCGCCCGCCTGGATGTCGAGCGAAAGGTTGTCGATGATGCCCTTGGCCTTGCCGTAGTGGAAGCCGATACGATCGTAGTGGATTGCCCCCTTCTTGGCGGCAAGCTGCGGCGCACCGGGTCGGTCGACGATGTCGTGGTCCTTCGCCATCATCTCCATGCCGTCATAGACAGTGCCGATGTTCTCGAAGAGCGCCGAGACTTCCCACATGATCCACTGCGACATGCCGTTGACGCGCATCGCCAGGCCGATCGCGATCGCGATGGCGCCGACCGAGATGCCGCCGTTCAGCCAGAACCAGATCGACAGGCCGGAGATCACGAACAGCGCCACGCAGTTGTTGATATAGACGGCCGCGTGGAACATCGTGACCTTGCGCATCTGCTGATGCACGGTCTGCAGGAACTCGTTCATGCCTTCCCTGGCATAGGTTTCTTCCCTGCCCGCGTGCGAAAACAGCTTCACCGTCGCGATGTTGGTGTAGCTGTCGACGACGCGCCCGGTCATCATCGAGCGAGCATCCGCCTGCGTGGCGGCAATCTTGCGAAGCCGCGGCACGAAGTAGGAGACGATGCCGACATAGATGCCGAGCCAGGCAAGGATCGGGATCATCAGCCGCCAGTCGGCCGCCGCGATGACGATGATCATCGTCAGGAAGTAGGTGACGACGTAGACGAAGACGTCGAGGATCTTCATGACGGTCTCGCGCACCGCAAGCGACGTCTGCATCACCTTCGTCGCGACGCGTCCGGCAAACTCGTTGGCAAAGAACGTCATGCTGTGACGCATCAGAAAGCGGTGCATCTGCCAGCGCGCCATCATCGGATAGTTGCCGAGGAGCACCTGGTGCATGATGATCGAGTCCAGCACGGCCGCCAGCGGCAGGCCGATCAGGATCAGCGCACCCATCCAGAAAAGCCTGTGGCCTTCGTTTTCAAGGAAGGTTGCCGGATCCGCGTGGGTCAGCCAGTCGACGACATTGCCGAGGAACTGGAAGAGCGCCACTTCGCCGATCGCGATCAGCATGGTCAGCACGGCCATCATGCCGAGCCAGGGTGCCGCCGGCTTGGTGTAGTGCCAGCAGAAGGCATAGAGTCCCCTCGGAGGAACCGTCGGGTCCTCGCTCGGAAAGGGATTAAGTCGCTGTTCAAACCAGGCAAACATGAAAGTGCTCCGAAACTTCAGCGTTCCGGCTCCTGCCCCGCGCAAAAGATGCGCTGAAGCTCATATGGGAACCGGACGTTCAAGGGACGAGGCCACAACAGCCGCGCAAGGAATCAGAAATGGGAAATCAACAAAGAAAAGGCACTAGGAGTGCCAGGTCGCCAGTCGCGGATCCGCGGACGGGAGGCACATGCGTCGAAATATTTCCATCTTGGCGCTCCCTGTTGACGATTGAAGATGCACACCGATAACGCGAAATTGTCTGAAATTCCAGCCCTTGAATGCCGAAAATTCGCCGTTTTCGGTTCAAAAATGACCATGTTGCGCCAAAATCACAGTTGCAATACGAGTTTTCGGCCAAGGCAGACCAAGCGAGATTGAGCATGACAGATCTCAGAGTAGCACTCTATCAACCGGATATTCCGGGCAACACCGGAACGATCCTGCGTCTTGCCGCCTGTCTGGGTTGCGCCGTCGACATCATAGAGCCGGCAGGCTTTGACATTTCGGACCGCAACCTCAAGCGCGCCGGCATGGATTACATCGCCGCCGCCGCCCTCACCCGTCATGTCAATTGGGAGCATTTCGAAGCGTGGCGGCAGACCGCCGGGCGCAGGCTTGTTCTCGCCTCCACCAAGGCGTCCGGGCGCTATACCGACTTCGCATTCCGACCCGACGATATCCTGCTTTTCGGGCGCGAAAGCGCCGGTGTTCCCGACCATGTTCACGACACGGCCGATGCCCGCATTCTCGTTCCGATGGTGGAAGGGCAGCGGTCGATCAACCTCGCCGTCTCCGCGGCGATGATAACGGGAGAGGCCATGCGACAGACCGTGTGGGCTTGATCTCGCGCCGCTTCCATACAAATGCCGGTTCCGTCCCAGAATATGTCGCGAACGGCGTTGTGAAATCGCGAGACCGGCGTATAGTTATTAGCCGAGCAATCAAAAAATCCAGCTGATCACCACGATTTCAATGATTTGACGTCAAGAGAGATTCGATATTACGCGTCGCCGCAAGACGCCAAGAGATAGAAAAAGACAAGGCCGCATGGAATCAACAATCGTCATGATCAACCTGTTCGGTGCGGTGGCTCTGCTGCTGTTCGGCCTGGCTCAGGTTAAGGACGGCGTGTCGAGAGCCTTCGGCGCGAGGCTTAGAACCGGCCTTGCATCGGGCACACGTAGCGGCCTTCGCTCTTTTCTGTCAGGCTTCGTCGCCACCGTTGCGTTGCAAAGTTCGACCGCAACGGCGCTGATGGTGTCGTCTTTTGTCGAGCGCGAGCTGGTCAAACCTCGCATGGCTCAGATCGTGCTCCTCGGAGCCAACGTCGGAACCGCCGTCACCGCCTGGATCGTCGCCACCGGGATCGAATGGCTGTCGCCGCTGGTCATCCTGACCGGGATCGTACTCTACCGCAGCGGTTCGACCGGCCGCCAGGGCGGCGGCACGGCGCTGATCGGCATCGGATTGATGCTGTTGTCGCTGCATCTCCTCAGCAGCGCGACCGAGCCGATGCGCCAGTCGCCGGCGCTCGCGGCCTTCCTCGGCCTGCTCGATGGCGCCTGGCCGGTGGCACTTGCGTTTGCAGCCGGCATCGCCTTCATTTCGTCGTCCAGCCTCGCCGCTGTGGTGCTCATCCTGTCGCTCGCCTCGACGGGCATCCTGTCGGCCGGACTGGTCATCGTGCTTGTCCTCGGCGCCAATCTCGGCGGCGCCATCCCGCCTGTCATCGCCTCGCTCTCCGGTCCGGCCTCGGCCAAACGTGTCACGCTTGGAAACCTGATCGTCCGGGCCATCGGCTGTCTGGTCGCGCTTCCGCTCGCAGGCTACGGCGCCGACCTACTGGAAATGCTTCCGCTTTCCCCGGCCAAGCTGCCGGTCGACGCACATCTCGGCTTCAATCTCATCCTTGCCGCCCTTGCCTGGCCGTTTTCGCGAACACTGTCACAGCTGATGCTGAACCTCGTGCCCGAGGACGCACACGCCGACGATGGACCGAAATACCTCGACCCGCAGGAGCTTTCGACGCCTGTGGTGGCACTGGCCAGCGCCACCCGCGAGGTGCTTGGCGTCGGCGACATGATCGAGCGGATGCTGTTGCGCACGTCCGATGCCTTCGAGAGAAACGAGCTCGCAAAACTCAAGGAAATCCCTTCACTGGAAAAGCGCGTCGACAGGCTCCAGCAGGACGTGAAGATCTATCTTTCCAAGCTCGGACGCGAGGGCCTCAGCGAAGAGGACGGCCGTCGCTCGATCGTCGTGATCGACTATGCGATCAACCTAGAGCACATAGGCGACATCATCGAGAAGGGACTGCTGCCGCAGGTTACCAAGAAGGTGTCGCTCGGCCTCAAATTCTCCGACGACGGCTACGCGGAACTGACGAAGCTGTTCCACCTGACGATCGACAACCTTCGCATCGCCCAGACGATCCTCGTCACCCGCGACTTCAACCTGGCAAGGCAGCTCATGGAAGTGAAGGTCGAGGTCCGGAGGATGGAGAAGCAGTCGTCCGAACGACATCTCGAGCGCCTGCGCGACGGCCGCGCCGACAGCCTGCAGACAAGCTCCCTGCACCTCGACATGCTGCGCGACCTGAAGCGCATCAACGCTCACATCGTCTCGGTGGCACATCCTATTCTGGATGAAAGTGGGCTCTTGATAGAAAGCCGGTTGCGCAAACCCGCCGAATAGCGGTCAGTCGGCGGAAGGCAATCGCCGCATCGTAAACTCGATCTGGTCGCCGTCGAGCTGGCGCCAGCTCTCAACCTCGGTCCAGTACGCAGCCTTCGGGTACTCGTCGAACCACTCGCGCGCCTTGGCGCGGGCGTCGAGCAGAGCGAGGCAATAGGTCTGCCGAACGAAACGATCGTTCTTGCGCGGCGTGCCCTCTGCCCGGTGCGTGGCAATCCTTCGCTTCAAGCCGTCAAAGGACGGAGGTCCTGGGATTTTTGTCATAAAACCTACCTCTAACGCAAAAGGTAGTATCGAAAGTCGCATTTTGCGAGTCGAATCTGAGATAGCCTCAGGCTGCGCCCGCCGCTGGCGAGAGCCCGGTGCACCTGCTATCAGGGGTCGATAATGACAAGATGACGAGTCGCGCCGGATGACGCTGCTCACCGGAGACGACGTAGATGGAAAGACCGGAACTCCCGATCGGGCTGCCTGAGGACATTGAGGAAAAGAAGACGGCTGCCCGGAGTTGGTTTGAAGGGCTTCGCGACACGATTTGTGCCTCTTTCGAAGCCCTGGAGGACGAGCTGACCACCGGCCAGCTCTCTGACCGGCAACCGGGACGTTTCGTCGCCAAGGAATGGCAGCGGGAAAACGGCGCCGGTGGCGGCGGTTGCATGTCGATGATGGAAGGCCGGGTGTTCGAGAAGGTCGGCGTCCACACCTCGACCGTCTACGGCGAGTTCGCGCCCGATCTCCGTGCCCAGATGCCTGGGGCCAAGGACGACCCGCGCTTCTGGGCCTCCGGCATCTCGCTCATCGCGCATCCCGTCAACCCGCATGTTCCGGCCGTGCACATGAACACGCGCATGGTCGTCACCTCCAGCCGCTGGTTCGGCGGCGGCGCCGACCTAACGCCGGTTCTCGACCGACGCCGGACACAGGAAGACGAGGACAGCCGGCTGTTCCACAAGGCGATGGAAATCGCCTGCCGCAGTCACGCTGACATCGCCGACTATGCTGCCTTCAAGCAATGGTGCGATGACTATTTTTTCCTCAAGCACCGCAACGAGCACCGCGGCATCGGCGGCATCTTCTACGACTGGCTCCACTCAGGTGACGAGGCTGGTGGCTGGGATGCCGATTTCGCCTTCACTCGTGACGTCGGACGGGCATTTGCCATGGTTTATCCACGGATTGTCCGCGCCAACTTCAATAAACAGTGGACAGAGCAGGATCGTGACGAACAATTGATTCGCCGTGGGCGCTATGTTGAGTTCAACCTCCTCTACGATCGTGGGACGATCTTCGGCCTGAAAACAGGGGGAAATGTCGAGTCCATTCTCTCGTCCCTGCCCCCCATGGTTCGCTGGCCGTGACGCTGGAGGAATAGTCGATAAAAAAGGCCGTGAGAGGCTTTCAATACAGCAGTTCGGATACTAAATTTGGAAATGTACGTGCGTAACAATCGGAGGAGGATTGTCATGACGATACAGACTGGATCACCGGCATCGCCTGGCGTTCAGCAGCCAACCCAAAAAAACGATGCACCGGAGTTCCTGCTGCGGCTTGCCGAGGCGCTGAGAGCGAAAAGCGGCTCCGACCTGCCCGTTTCCTGCTTTGTCGAGCAAGTAAAGCTGCAACTGGCCGGAGGCAGGTCTCCGGAGGAGTTGGCGCGCCTGGCAAAAGGCCAGGACAACAGGGCGAATACTGATTGCTATCGTGCCTGGGCAATGCCCGAATAACACCGCGACCAAACCGGCCGGTGCGGCACCGGCCGGAACCTTCTCACCACTTCGAACATTCACAACAGACGCGAAAGCGTGAGGGAACCGTCGAATTCAAGGCAGGAGGAACGAATGAGGCTATTCGAATGTGGAACGCTTGTGCCCGGATGCAGTTGGCATAC
This sequence comes from Rhizobium sp. P1_C7, assembly GCF_056406295.1. Classification (NCBI taxonomy): domain Bacteria; kingdom Pseudomonadati; phylum Pseudomonadota; class Alphaproteobacteria; order Hyphomicrobiales; family Rhizobiaceae; genus Rhizobium; species Rhizobium sp. P1_C7. The sequence goes on along the minus strand of NZ_JBFUAL010000005.1, from coordinate 239,155 downwards.
ACGGGCGAACGATGATGCGGAAGTTGTCCGTCGCGCAGTCGAGCACATGAAGGGTGCGCACGGGGAAACCGTCATCCGCGAAAACATGGTGGACAACATCAAGGCCCGTATCCGCAACGAAGCGACTGCGGCCTGATCATTTGACCCGCTCACCGAGCCGGGCGAGCAGCGCCGCCCGGTCGGCCGCAAAATTCTCTTCGACCCACTGGTTTTCCAAGTCCGACAGGATTTCGCCAATGCGTCTACCGGAGGGAATGCCGGCGGCCATGACATCGCTGCCGTTCAATGGAAAGGACGGCTTTTTCCAATGCTTGGCGTGATCGAGAAGCTTGCCGAGCCGGGCTGAACGGGACATTTCGTTCAATTCGCCCTCCGCCTTGGCGCGTGCGACGGCGAGCGCCAACTTGACTCTTGCCACAATCCCGTCCGTTCCGTTGCGATAAAGCAGCCGGTCGAAGGCAGCCGACGACACCTCGTCATTGACCGGCGCTGACGTTGCCCAGGCTTTCAAGAAGGCAGCCTCGGCGTTCGCCAGTTTCAACCTTGCTGCCATCTTCTCCAGACGCGCGGCATCAGGCGGCACCATCGCGGCAAGCCGAAGAAGCGGATCCGGCTTCCAGCCGAGTGCCCTCTCGGTTGCAAGCAGCGCCGGGATTGCGTCGATACCCCACTTTTCGGTCTCCGGCAGGATCTCGGTGAGCACGCCCGCCTGTCGCATCCAGAGAAGCGCCCGGCCCGGGTCCTCGGCGGACAGAAGCTTGCGAAGCTCCGACCATACTCTTTCCGCGGAAAGCGAACGCAGCTTCGAGCGCGCAGCAGCCGACGCCCGCAATCCGTCGGCATCCGGGCGCCCCGAACCGTAGTAGGCAAAAAACCGGAAGAAGCGCAGGATGCGCAAGTAGTCCTCCGCAATGCGCGTCGCGGCATCGCCGATGAAGCGGATGTTGCGCTTTTCGATATCGGCAAGCCCGCCGACCAGATCGACGATATCTCCTCGCTGATCGGCATAGAGCGCATTGATGGTCAGGTCGCGTCGCTCAGCATCAGTGCGCCAGTCGGTGCTGAATGCCACCTTGGCGCGGCGCCCGTCCGTTTCGATATCGGCCCTCAGTGTCGTGACCTCGAATGGCTTGCCGTTGACCACGAGCGTCACCGTGCCATGATCGATACCCGTTGGCACCGCCTTGATGTCCAGGGCCTTCGCACGCTCCACCACCATCTCGGGCGTTAGCGTCGTTGCCACATCGATATCGTTGACAGGCAGCCCCATGAGGCTGTTGCGCACCGCCCCGCCGACCACCCGTCCCTCGCCGCCATCGGCATTGAGCAGCGCAAACACGCGCTCGAGCGCCGGGTCCTTGAACCATGCTTCCTGAGCAAGGTTGGTCATGCATAAAGCCTTTCGTAGAGGGTGCGGACAATGCCGGCCGTGATGCCCCATATCATCCATGTTTCATAGGGCATCCGATAAAAATGTCGGTCGAGCCCGTCCACCATGCGTCTGTCACGGGTATGGTTGGACGGGTTCATCAGGAACGACAGCGGCACCTCGAAGACGTCGTCAACCTCATCGGGATTGGGTTTCAGCTCGAAGCCGCGCTTTACGACCGCCAGAACCGGAGTAATGCGAAAGCCGGTTGACGCCAGGTAGTTCGGCAGCCGGCCGACGGTCTCGACAAACGAACCGTCGAGCCCGATCTCCTCTTCAGCCTCCCGGATTGCCGCCTGTTCCGGTGAAACGTCGTCGGCATCGATCTTGCCGCCGGGAAAGGCGATCTGGCCCGAATGCTTGCGCAGCGTCGCGGTGCGCTTGGTGAAGATCACATGCGCCTCGTCGCCGTCATCGACCACCGGCACCAGAACCGCGGCATCGCGCAGCTTGAAGGCTTCCACCTGCGCGACGATCTCCGGGTTGAGTATGTGATCGCCGTGATTGCGCCAGGAAAGATCGACCGGTCCGCCAGCCTGATGCAGCGCCCGGCGGCGGAATTCAGCCGCCGAATAAAGCGATCGGTGATCGGTCGGCACATAGCTCATCGCGACAACGCATTCAGTTCGTCGGCAGGCATGACAGGAAAGCTCCGTCCGCCCGAGCGCACGCAGAACATCTCGACGCCGTCGACAGTGCAAGTCTCGCCCCGTTCGACAAGTTCGTACATGACGGCTCGCGAGACGAGCGCCTCCAGCCGCCCGCGCACATGCAGATAGGGCTTCAGCTCATTGTTGCCGCCGTGGATGACGAAGCGCAACGGATGCTCATCGCTCGCCTCCACCACATCGCCAACATTGGTGCGAAAGGTCAGGAGCGCTTCGCCGTTGCGCACGGAAACATTCATCTCGACGGCCACGAACGGCGCATCGACGACCTTGATCCCCACTTTTTCCACAGGAGTTATAAGGTATGTCTTCCCGTCATCGTCCTTGCGCAGTACCGTCGAAAACAACCGGACAAGCGGCGCCCGGCCGATCGGCGTTCCCATGTAGAACCAGGTGCCATCGGCGCGGATTTCCATGTCGATGTCGCCACAGAAGGGCGGATTCCATTTGTCGACCGGCGCAGGCCCCCGTTTCCTGTCGCCGCTATCGCCGGCAGCACGAGAAATAAGCGCGGCCAGATCTGCCGCATCCGCTGTCGACCTGATATCCTCGGCTGCCATTCTTCCGTCCCGGTTTGCCCTTAACGCATTAACGTCACGAGATAGTCATTTGAAACGAACTTGTCAGCCCGCAACATCTTCATAACTCTATCGGGTATGAGGCACACGTGTAAGTCCGCCGATTCGCGACGAATGATATCAGCCGCTGGAGATACCTGATGGGTATGATGAAGACCGACGCCCCCCTCGATGAAAAGGCGATCGTCGCCGCAGCCGAAAAAGCGCTTGCCGATATCGCCGCCGTTCGCGGCGAGGTATCCAAGGTCATCTTCGGTCAGGAAAGCGTGGTCGAAAACACGCTTCTGGCCGTTCTTTCGGGCGGTCACGCGCTGCTTGTCGGTGTGCCGGGGCTCGCCAAGACCAAACTTGTCACCACGCTCGGCGAAGTGCTCGGACTGGGCGCAAACCGCATCCAGTTCACGCCGGACCTGATGCCGTCGGATATCCTCGGCTCCGAAGTGATGGACCAGGACGAGAGCGGCCGCCGCTCCTTCCGCTTCGTCAAGGGTCCGGTCTTCGCACAATTGCTGATGGCCGACGAGATCAATCGCGCGTCGCCGCGCACGCAGTCCGCACTGCTGCAGTCGATGCAGGAGTACCACATCACGGTCGCCGGCCAGCGCTACGATCTGCCGAGCCCCTTCCATGTTCTTGCGACCCAGAACCCGCTGGAGCAGGAAGGCACCTATCCGCTTCCCGAAGCGCAGCTCGACCGCTTCCTGCTGCAGGTGGACGTTCACTATCCCGAACTTGCCGCCGAACGGCAGATCCTGCTCGAAACGACGGGATTGGGCGAAACCAGGCCGCAAGCGGTCTTGAATGCCGAGCGCCTGATCGAGATCCAGACTTTGATCCGCCAGATGCCGGTCAGCGACAAGGTGGTCGACGGCATCCTCGCGCTCGTGCGTTCTGCCCGCCCCGGTCAGGGCAATGCGTCGACCGACAAGAACGTCGCCTGGGGCCCCGGCCCGCGCGCCGGCCAGGCGATGATGCTATGCGCCCGCGCCCGCGCCCTTTATGAAGGCCGCCTCGCGCCGTCGCTGGACGACGTCCACGCGCTTGCCGAACCGATCCTGCAGCACCGGATGGCGTTGACCTTCGCGGCACGCGCCGAGGGAATGTCGGTCCGCGACGTCATCGCCGGTCTGGTCAAGCAGGCCAAGGGATAAGGAAGCCTCACGCGTGGCATCTATCGGACAGATCGTCAATCCGACCCCGGGCAAAGACGCGCTGGCGCGCGCGCGCCAGCGCGCCAGCCTGGTGCCCGATTGCCTGGTGGAGGCCAAGCGTATTGCCAACACGGTGATTGCCGGCTGGCACGGCCGCCGCAAGCGCGGTATCGGCGAAAACTTCTGGCAGTTCCGTCCCTATACAGAGGGCGAGAGCCTGTCGCGCATCGACTGGCGCCGCTCCGCCCGCGACGATCACACCTATATCCGCGACCGCGAGTGGGAGGCCGCCCACACCATCTGGCTCTGGGCCGACATGTCGCCGTCGATGATGTATAAATCGACCTTCGGCAATGCATCGAAGGAGAGCCGGGCGCTGGTGATCATGCTTGCCCTTGCCGACATCCTGGCGCGCTCCGGCGAACGCGTCGGATGCCCCGGCGTCATGGAGCCGATCTCCGCCCGCAATGCGGCCGAGCGCCTTGCCGCTGCTTTGATGCATGCGCCGCTGACCGGCGGATTGCCGGAAACCGCGATGATCCGCGGCTGGAGCGATCTGGTGCTGATCGGCGATTTTCTCGACGATGCGCCGGCAATCATGGCCCGGCTCGGCCCGCTCGCGCGGCGCGGCCTGCGCGGCCACGTGATCGAGGTGGCCGATCCGGCCGAAGAGCTGTTCCCCTATAACGGCAGGACCGAATTCACCGATCCGGAGACCGGCGCCAAGCTGACGTCCGGTCGCGCTGAAAACGTTCGCGACGCCTATAGCAGAGCCTACCTCGCGAGGCGCGACGACCTCGGCCAGGCGCTGCGCCATCTCGGCTGGACCTTCGTAAGCCATCGCACCGATCACCTCGCCTCCGAGGCGCTGGTTGCCGTGCATATGCATCTGTCCGGCATGCCCGGCAAGGCCACGCACGGAGGGCAGCTATGAACGCCCTACCCTTCGCATTTGCCTATCCTGCGATCCTCGGCGCGCTCGTCGCGCTGCCGGTCATCTGGTGGCTGCTGCGGCTGACCCCGCCTCGCCCGAAGACCGAAGTTTTCCCACCCCTCAAGATCCTTGCCACCGTCTTGAAGCGTGAGGAGACGCCGGCGCAGAGCCCCTGGTGGCTGACGCTGCTGCGCATGCTGCTTGCCAGCGCGGTGATCCTCGCGATTGCCGATCCGGTCTTCAACCCGCGCACCAGCTCGCTCGCCTCAGGCGGTCCGCTGGTGCTGTTGGTCGACAACGGCTGGGCAACCTCTCCGGATTGGGCACGCCGCGTCCAGACAGCCGACGCCTTGATCGATGATGCCGAGTCCGCGGGCGCGCCGGTGGCCATCGCCTTCACCGCCGACCAGACCAACGACGCGGTGCCCGGCACCGCTGCTGTAGCGCGAGAGAAACTGCGCGCCGCCGAACCGAAGCCGCTGGTGCCGGACCGCCAGCGTGCCTTCGAGGCATTGCGGGCGGCCCTCAACGGCGTCCACCCCGGCACGCTCACCTTTCTGACTGATGGCGCGGCATCGAAGGACGACGACACGATCGTCCGCCAGCTTTCCGATCTCCAGCCGGCGCAGCTGCGGCTGATCACCGGAGATGCGACCGGAACCGTCGCGATTACCGCGGCGAACAATGCTGCCGACGCGATGACGGTGACGGCAACGCGGCTGGACAGCTCGGCTGCAGCGTCCCTCCCGCTGACGGCACAGGATGCCCAGGGCCGAGCGATCGCTTCGGGCTCTGTCGATTTCCAGCCCGGACAGGCAGTCGCCACCGGCGCCATCGCAGCACCCTTTGAAATGCGCAACGATTTCGCCCGCATCAGCATCGACAACCACCCGACGGCTGGCGCTGTCCACCTGCTCGACGACGGTTTCAAGCGCCGGCGGGTCGTTCTGCTTTCGGGCGAAGCCGGCGATACGTCCCAGCCTCTGCTTTCGCCGCTCTACTATATCCAGCGCGCCTTGCAGCCCTATGCGGACCTAATCGAGCCGAACACGCCCGATCTGGCGACCGCGATTCCGGAACTGCTGTCACAGAACCCGTCGGTCATCGTCATGGCCGATATCGGCCGCCTGCCACAGGAAACCTACGAGCCCCTGCAACGCTGGATCGCCAATGGCGGCACACTGCTGCGCTTCGCCGGGCCGCGCCTTGCCGCCGCACCTGCCGACGATCCGCTGGTTCCGGTGACCCTTCGCCAGGGGGAGCGCGCCCTCGGCGGCGCCCTCTCCTGGGCCGAGCCGCAACCGCTTGCCGAATTCCCCAACTTCGGCCCGTTTGCCGGCATGGCGAAGCCGACCGATGTCACGATCAAACGTCAGGTGCTCGCCGAGCCGACGCCTGACCTTGCCGAGAGAACCTGGGCGAGCCTTGCCGATGGCACGCCGCTGGTGACGATGAAGCCGATCAACGCGGGCCGGATCGTGCTCTTCCACGTCAGCGCCGAAGCCACCTGGTCTGATCTTCCCATATCGGGCAATTTCGTCGAGATGCTGCGGCGCCTCGTGCAGCTCTCCCGTTCTGGCGGTGTTACCGCCGAAGGCGGCGGCGCGACCACGGCCGAAGCGCTCCCTCCCTTCCGCCTGTTGACGGCGAAGGGCGCACTGACGACCGAGACCGGCTCCGCGCGGCCGCTGATCCCAAATGCCAAGGTCACGCCGCTCGCCGGCTTCGAAAATCCGCCGGGTCTCTATGGCTCCGAGGAAGGATTCACCGCCTTGAACGTGCTGCCGAAGAACACGGAACTGAAGACGCTTGACGCGAGCGGTATCACGGTCGTCCGTGAAGGATTGATCGGCGGCGAGACATGGTCTGCCAAGCCGGCGCTGTTCCTGATCGCCTTCCTGTTGCTCATCGCCGACAGCCTGATCGTGATGATGATGAGCGGCGCCTTCTCCCGCATGCGACCTGCGGTCCGCTCCGCCGCGCTGATCGCCGTGGCCATCAGCGCCGCATTCTTCCTGCAGCCGGGCCAGTCCAGCGCGGACGACGCCAAGCCTGGCGACGGCCAGATATTCCAGAGGCTGGACAATACGCATCTCGCCTACGTCGTCACCGGCGAGCAGGACGTCGATCGCATATCGGAGCGGGGCCTTGAAGGTCTGACGGAGTTCCTGACGTTCCGCACGACGCTTGAGCCGGCGCCGGCCGTGGGGCTGGACCTCACGAAGGACGAGCTCGCCTTCTATCCGATCATCTACTGGCCGGTTTCCGCCACGGCACCGATGCCCTCGGCTGCGGCCATCAACAGGATCGATGCCTATATGCGCTCGGGCGGGACGGTTTTGTTCGACACCCGCGATCAGTTCAGCGCACTCGATACCGGCGGCGGCGCCGCAAGCGCCAACGGCGAACGGCTGCAGCAGATCCTTGCCAATCTCGATATTCCGCCGCTCGAACCTGTGCCCTCGGACCACGTCCTGACAAAGTCCTTCTACCTGCTTTCCAGCTTCCCCGGCCGCTATGCCGGCAGCCCGCTCTGGATCGAGGCACGACAGGAAAATCGCGCGGCCAACGCGAAGTCGACCGCCACGGCAGACGGCGTCTCGCCGATCCTGATCACCGGAAACGATTTCGCCGGTGCCTGGGCCGTGGACGAAAACGGCACCCCGCTGCTGCCCACGGTCCCGCCGGATGAAATGCAACGCGAATATGCCTACCGGAGTGGTGTCAACATCATGATGTACATGCTCACCGGCAACTACAAGACGGACCAGGTTCACATACCCGCCCTCCTGGAACGGCTGGGGCAATGACATGACAATTGATTTCTCGCCCTTCGTCCCCTGGCCGGTCCTGGCGACGCTTGCCGTTCTCGCTGTTGCAATCGCGGCATTTGCCATCTGGCGCGGCATACGTGGCGCATGGGTCCGAAGCATTGCGGCGCTGGCGCTCCTGGCAGCCTTGGCCAACCCGCTGCTGCTACAGGAAGACCGCGACCAGCTCTCGACCGTGGTTCCCGTCATCGTCGACCGCAGCCAGAGCCAGCAGACGCCGGAACGCATCAGGATGACGGACGATGCGCTGGCGCAATTGAAGGATCGCCTGGCGCGCTTCCCTGATATCGAGGCGCGTTATGTCGATGCCACGGAGCCGGAAGATTCCGACGCTCCCTCCACCCGCCTCTTCAACGCGCTCTCGGCAGCCGTCGCCGACGTCCCGCCCGCCCGCATCGGCGGCGCTATCATGCTGACGGATGGCGAGGTACACGATGTGCCTGGCGTCAATCAGGCACTCGGTTTCGAAGCCCCCATTCACGGCCTCATCACCGGCAAGGCCAATGAATTCGACCGGCGCATCGAGGTCATCAAGGCCCCGCGTTTCGGCATCGTCAACGAGGAGCAGCAACTCGTGCTGCGGGTCTTCGACGATGGCCCGAGCCCCGGCGGCACCGCAAACGTCACGGTCAAGCTCAACGGCGACGAGATCGCCACGCTGCAGGCCACGCCCGGCCGGGATACGCCCTTTTCCTTCAAGGTGGAGCGCGGCGGCAGCAATGTCCTTGAGTTTTCGGTTGCGGGCTTGCCCGGCGAGGTCACCGAAGCGAATAACCGCGCCGTCCACGTCATCGATGGCATCCGCGAGAACCTGCGCGTTCTCCTCGTCTCCGGCGAGCCCCACGCCGGTGAGCGCGCCTGGCGCAATCTATTGAAGTCGGACGCGGCCGTCGATCTGGTCCACTTCACTATTCTGCGCCCACCAGAAAAGCAGGACGGCACGCCGATCAATGAATTGTCCCTGATCGCCTTCCCGACACGCGAACTGTTCGTCGACAAGATCAAGGATTTCGACCTGATCATCTTCGACCGTTACCAGCATCGCGGCGTCCTGCCGATCCTCTACTACGACTACATCTCGCAGTACGTCGAAAACGGCGGCGCGCTGCTGATCGCCGCCGGTCCCGAACATGCGGGCCAGGATTCGATCGCGCTGACGCCGCTCTCCTCCGTCCTGCCGGCCGCACCGACCGGGCAGATGATCGAAAAGGCCTTCTACCCTCGCCTTTCGGAAGACGGCCGCAAGCATCCGGTCACGCGCGGTCTCGATGGCTCGGCCGACGAGCCGCCGCATTGGGGCCGCTGGTTCCGCAGCGTCGATGTCGAGCCGCCGCAAGGCCAGACGGTCATGGTCGGCGCCGACAATCATCCGCTGCTGGTGCTCAACCGCGCCGGACAGGGCCGCGTCGCCATGCTGCTGTCCGATCAGGGCTGGCTCTGGGCACGCGGCTTCGAAGGTGGCGGTCCGCATGTCTCCCTCTATCGCCGCATCGCCCATTGGCTGATGAAGGAGCCGGCGCTGGAAGAAGAGGCGCTGACCGCGCGTGCCTCCGGCCGCACGCTGGAGATCACCCGCCAGACGATCGGCGACAACCCCGGCAGCGCCACGGTCCGCTATCCCTCGGGCCGCACGGAAACCCTGCCGCTGACACAATCCGAGCCCGGCCTGTTCAAGGCCGAGAAGAAGATGGACGAAATCGGCCTGTTCGAGATCCGCAACGGCGAGATGACCACGCTCGTGCATGTCGGCGCTGTCGACGCGCCCGAGTTCAAGGCGATGATCTCGACGGCCGACGCCCTGAAGCCGATCACCGACAAGACCAAGGGTCTGGTCACGCGCGTCTCGGATCAAGGCGGCGCGATCACCATCCCGCCGATCCTGCCGGTGCGCGGCCAGATACGGGTCGCAGACAGCGAGCGCATGCAGATTCACCTGACCAGCGAGACGGTGCTCAAGGGCATCAATACCCTGCCGCTGTTTGCGGGTTTTGCCGGCGTCGGCATTCTTCTTTTGGCTTTCGGCGCGATGTGGTGGCGTGAGGGACGCTGACACTTTGGCCATGTTCGAGCTGACCGGCTCCCCCTCGCCCGACGACCTCGCCGCGATCGGCGACAGGCTGAGCGCCTTCAACACCATCGAGGTCGGCGCATCGGGTCGCGAAGCGCTCGCAGTTCTCATTCGAGATACAGACGGCAAGGTGACCGGTGGCCTGTCCGGCTACACGGCATGGGGCTGGCTGTTCACCCAGCTGCTGTACATTCCCGAAGGCGAACGCGGCAAAGGACTGGCAGGCAAGATCCTCGCCAAGGCGGAGGAGGAAGCGGCGCGGCGCGGCTGCCACAGCGCCTGGATCGACACGTTCAACCCGCAGGCGCTGCGCGCCTATCTCAGGCAGGGATACGAGATTTTCGGTGAGTTGCCGGATTTCCCGAAAGGCGGCACGCGGACCTTCCTACGCAAGGTGCTGGTTGCGCTCTGAGGCCCGGGCCGGATCGAAGCCTCCAAGCCGCTCGAAGGCTTAGCCAAGGGCCGTCTGTCGCGTCTCGGCATCCATCGCCATTGCCGCGAGGGCTGCCAGAACCAGCAGGCCGGCAAAGAGCCCGATCGCAATCGCGAGCCCCTCGGCAACGACAAGCGCCATCAGCGACGGCGCGACGAGACCGCCAAGCCGCGCCATCGCACCGGCCGTTCCCATGCCGGTTGCCCGCAGGGCGGTTGGGTAGAGTTCGGGGGTGTACGCATAAAGTGCGCCCCATGTGCCGAGCAGGGCAAAACTCATGATCAGCAAGGACGTGCCCACCAGAAGATCGTTTGCCGAGACCACGAAAAGCAGGCACCCGACCGCCGACAGAAGGCAGAACCCGATCAGCGTCGGCTTGCGACCCCACGCTTCGACGCCGTAAGCCGCGAGCGCATAGCCCGGCAGCTGCGCAAGCGCCACGAAAACCAGAAAGCCGTATCCCCTGACGAAACCGAAGCCGTCGCCGGCAAGCTTTGCAGGCATCCAGGTGAAGACACCGTAGTAGGAAACGGAGACGAGGAACCATATTGCAAGGATCAGGACGCTGCGGCGGCGAAGGGCATCGGAGAATATTCCACCTGACGCGCCCTTTGGCGCAACGGCGATCTCGTCTTGCGACCCCAGCGGCGCCTTGCCATTCAGCGTCAGCACGCGATTGACGATCGTCTTGGCGTCATCGGTCCGGCCCGTGCGAAGCAGATAAAGCGGCGATTCAGGCACGAAGAACCGCAAAGCCGGGCCAATGACTGCCGGTAGCGCCGTGACCGCGAAGATATACCGCCAGGCATCCTGCACCCCGGCAACGCTGGCACCCCAGGCAGCCAGCGCCACGATCAATGTGCCGATGGCCCAGAAGCCCTCCAGTGCCACGAGCCAGCGGCCGCGGCTTTTCGCTGGAAGAAACTCCGCCATCATCGCATAGTCGACCGGAAGGGTGCCTCCTACCGCGATGCCCGTCAGGAAACGCAGGGCAAGCAGGCTGGCAAAACCCGGCGCAAAGACCGACAGCGCACCGAAAACCGCGTCGCAGGAAACCGTGAGGATCAGCACCTTGCGTCGCCCGACCCGGTCGGCGAGGCGACCGAAGGCGAAAGCGCCGATCAGCATGCCGAGGAAGAAGAGCGTCCCCGTCTGCAATGCCTGCGGCACCGTCAACCCGAACGTCGCGGCAATCGACGCCGCAGTAAAGCCGACGGCGAGGACCTGCATGGCATCCGCGGTCCAGACAAGCCCGAAGATTGCAAGAAGCCTGCGCTGGAACCGACCCGTTTCTGCACGATCCAGGGCCTCATCGATTGAAAGGCGACACTCTCCTCAAGTTCATGAAAGATCGAGCAAAGCGCCCCTCAAGGCAATGGCGATCGTGACAGCGCAGTTTACTTTCTCCAGGCGATGGTGCCCTTTAGTCGCGCATGCGCATCCCTGGCGAGCGGAACCACCAGAATACGGGCGGGGTCGACCGGACCGGGAAACGCCAGGGCGTTGTGGGCAACCTTTTCGAAGCCAAGCGGACCATAGTAGGGCGGATCTCCGACCAGAATGACACCTTCCGATCCCCGCCGCTTCGCCGCCTCGATCGCAATCCTGACGAGTTCGCGGCCGATACCCCGGCTCTTGTGCGACGGCCGGACCGCCAGTGGTCCGAGCAGGTGTCCCGCAAGCGAGCCCGCCATCACGGGCGTCATCCGGACCGAAGCGATCGTCTCGCCATCGTCGGCGCAGATAAAGGACAGCGACAGATCGTGCGGTCCCTGCTCGCGGATACGGGCAGCCGCGCGCGTATGGCGGCCGGGACCGAATGCTTCTTCGTTGATGTGTTCGATAGCGGCGTCGTGCGACGCATCCTCAGTGAGGTAGACCAGATCGTGCTTGTGCATGATGAGACAGAAACCGGATAGACGAAAACAACGGATCTCGAGCACGCCTTGAGGCGTTCGGGAGCATCAGCGTCGTCGCGGGTTTCTTGGTGCAAACATCAATCGGGTTCCAAAATGTGAAAAGGCCGATAGCAGGAAAAATTTCCCTCGTCCAATGGAAAAAACGCGCGAAACGACATGACGTGACGCAGTGTTCAATCTTTGCCGCCCTGCAAAGTCCGGCAGTCTGCGATATCTTTGGCGGCAACGAAAGAAATGAAGGACAGAATAATGGGAATGCTGGTTGACGGCGTCTGGCATGACGTCTGGTACGACACGAAAGAAAGCAAGGGTCATTTCAAGCGCGCGGCTTCGCAGTTTCGCAACTGGATCACTCCGGACGGCAGCGCTGGCCCCACCGGCGTCGGCGGTTTCAAGGCGGAAGCCGGACGCTATCATCTCTATGTCTCGCTGGCCTGCCCGTGGGCGCACAGAACGCTGATCTTCCGCAGGCTGAAGGGCCTCGAGGACATGATTTCCGTGTCGGTCGTGGATCCGCTGATGCTGGAGAAAGGCTGGGAATTCAGGGTCGGCGACGGCGCCACGGGCGACCGGCTGTTCGGTTCAAAGGCGCTCTCCGACATCTACGTCAAAGCGGATCCTCACTACTCCGGGCGCGTCACGGTTCCTGTTCTCTGGGACACGAAAAGCGGCACGATCGTCAACAACGAATCCTCCGAAATCATCCGGATGTTCAACAGCGCCTTCGATCACCTCACGGGTTCGACGACCGACCTCTACCCGCACGACCTGCGTCCGGCGATCGATGAGCTGAACGCCATCGTCTATGACACCGTCAACAACGGCGTCTACAAGGCAGGCTTTGCGACGGCCCAGGACGCCTACGCGGAAAGTGTGGTCAAGCTGTTCGAAACACTCGACATGCTGGAAGGACGCCTCGGCAAGGGCCGCTATCTCTTCGGCGACCGGTTGACGGAAGCCGACTGGCGCCTGTTCACCACCCTGGTGCGTTTCGACGCCGTCTATGTCGGTCACTTCAAGTGCAACGTCCGCCGGATCGACGACTACCCGAACCTCGCCGCCTATCTGCGCGACCTCTACCAGACGCCCGGCATCAAGGAGACGGTGAACTTCCGGCATATCAAGGACCACTACTACCGCAGCCACAGGACCATCAACCCGACCGGCATCGTGCCGAGCGGACCGGAGCTCGAACTGTAGCGCCAAGCCGCGCAGGAATGACAAGCCCGAGCCGCATGAAGACAGCCACAGCCTTTGCTTGCGCCGGGCAGGCGCCGTCGCCTGAGCGAACAGTACCTACCAGAGGTGTGCGGGCTCGCACTCGCCGGCCAGCTCCGCCAGCCGGCGGAATGTGGCGTCGGTCGTCCCCTGCGGTAGATTGTCGAGCGCGAAAAACCCGCACTCGACAATTTCACGGTCCGGCGGGCGGGGTGCTGTCTGTTCGACTGTTGCCCGGTAGAACAGCACGTGGTCGCGGCTGCTGGCCGACGTGTTGAAATACACTTGAAAAAGCCGTGGGCGGCCGACGATCTTCAGATTGCCTTCCTCACGCAGTTCCTTGACCAGCGCTTCCTCGGCCACCTCGCTGCGCTCGAGCCCGCCGCCGGGCATGTGCCAGCCAGGCACGTAACTGTGCCGCACCAGAAAGATCCGGCCGTCCACATCGAAGCAGGCGGCGCGAACGCCCATGGTCATGCCTCGCGCTACGGCAAAGTACATATGGACGACACGCATAAGCAATCGCGATTGCCAGGGGCGGATATGTTTCACGCTTCTTCCAATTCCATCAATACGTTCAAGCAGATGTGTTTGAATTGCAGTCATCCTGGGCTATGTGTGAACCCATGTTCAAGCTTGCGCACATCTCAGACATCCACCTGGGGCCCCTGCCCCGCCTTTCCGTCCGCGAACTCTTTTCCAAACGCATCACAGGCTTTGTGAACTGGCATCGCAATCGGCGCAAGCACCTTTTCGGTGGCACCCTCGATCTTCTCCTGGACGATATTCGCGCCCGGCAGGTCGATCATCTTGCTGTCACCGGCGACCTCGTGAACCTCGCCAGCGGCATCGAAATTCGCGCCGCGGCCGCATGGCTGAGAGAGCTTGGCGATCCGGCCGACAACTCGGTCGTTCCCGGCAACCATGACGCCTATGTTCCCGGCGCCTATGAAAAGTCGATGCGCGCCTGGTATGACTACGTGCGAGGTGACCTTGCTCCGCCGGAATGGGAAGAAGGTCGCCACATTTTTCCTTATCTGCGCGTCCGGGGCAAAGTCGCAATCGTCGGCTGCTCGACCGCTGTCGCCACACCACCGTTTGCAGCCAGCGGCTTTTTCAGCAGCAGGCAGGCCCGCGACACCGTCAACATGTTGCGGGCCGCCGGCGAAGCCGGTCTCTTTCGCGTCGTGATGATCCATCATCCGCCGATCCGGGGCGCGACGTCCTTCCACAAGCGGATGATCGGGATCCGTCGCTTTGCCGCCATGATTTCGACCGGCGGCGCCGAACTCGTGCTTCACGGCCACACGCATCTCAATACAATCCACTGGCTTCGTGGCCAGACTGCGCCGGTACCGGTTGTCGGAATAGCCTCCGCGTCTCAGGGTCCAGGTGGCATGAAGCCTGCGGCAGCCTACAACCTCTTCAGCATCGGTGGTTCTCCCGGAGCCTGGGAGTTGAAGGCGGAGCGCTTCAGCCTCAACGCCGACGGCACCGACGTACGCCAGGAAAGTGTCAATATTTTCAGGGCTTAGCTCGGCGGACGGAATCATTTTGGCCACAACTTGATTCGCCGCCTGAAGATCGTCGCAGCCATCGCAACATCCTGCACGCACCCTCTTGGTATTTCGCGAGCTCGGCGTACAATTCACACCTCAGCTCACTTACGGAGTTACGGCATGTATTCCGCCTATCGCTTCCGCAGCCTCGCCCTGGCCGGCTGTCTCGCCCTCGCCTTTTCAGCCCCAGCCTTCGCCGCAGGCGAAGAGACCGACCAAACCAAGCCGCCGCCGAAGACCGAGACGACAACCAAATGCGCCGGCGGCAAGATCTGGGACAAGAAGAAGAAGGAATGCGTCGTTCCGAAGAAAAGCAGCTTCAACGACGACGATCTCTACAAGGCGGCGCGGGAATTTGCCTACGCCGGACAATACGAGAATGCGATCACCGTACTTCGCCTTGCCGAAAACCAGAACGATCCCCGCATCCTCAACTATCTCGGCTATGCAAACCGCAAGGCGGGCCGCATGGAGCTGGGAATGTCGTACTACCGCAAGGCCCTGCTGGCCGATCAGAATTATATTCTTGCGCGGTCATACATGGGACAAGCTTTCATGGAACAGGGTGACGTACAGGCAGCGCGTGTCCAACTCGTCGAAATCCGCGATCGCGGCGGCGAGAACACGTGGGCCTACCGCTCGCTTCTTCAATCGCTGAATGGTTATCGAACATATTGAGCCCCGTCGAACCGGCGGAACGAAGAAAAGCTTTGAGAACCCGTGGGATAACTCGGCTTGTGCTTGCGCAGCATCCGCGATTTGTTTCATAAAGGACACAGAGACGATATAAATCGATTTCATCCCGGCGATTGCCCGAATGCCCATGCGCTCAATGTGGAAAGACTATGCGTCAACCCGTGACGACCATCGATATCAGACGTGACCTTGTGGGTCTTTTGCCCCGGTTGCGCCGGTTCGCGATGACCCTTGCAGGCGACGCAGCCAGCGCCGACGAACTCGTGCAGGCGGCATGTCAGCGGGCCATCGGGAAGAGCAATCAGTGGCAGGGAGAAGGCCGGCTGGAAAGCAGGGTCTACACGCTGCTGCGCCAGCAATGGGCCGATGACAGCCGCAGGCGCAAGGCGCACGCCGCACCACGAACGAACGTCACGGATATCCGCGATGCGGTCCGCGAGCGCGCATCGGCGCTCGATTCCGATGCAATCCACCAGATGATTGCCGAAATGCCGGAAGGCATTGCGAGCGCATTCCTGCTCGTCGCAGTCGAAGGACACACCTATCAACAGGCCGCAGACATCATGGGCGTTGCGGCATCAATCATAGCCTCACAACTGGCGCTCGCAAAAGCACGTTTCGCGAGCCTCGCCGACGATCATTCCCATAGGTATTGAATTTGCTCGATTTCAAAAAACTGCCACTCGATGCACAACTGACCGCTCTCCTTGACGGAGAAGCGACACCGGAACAGAAGCTGGAACTCGAACAGCGGCTGCAGACCGATGACAGCGCAAGACGCCTTTACGACAGGCTGCGCCACGGCACCGATTTCGGCAAGCGCCGCCTCGACGACATCCTCAAGGAGCCCGTGCCCTTGGCGCTCGTTCGCTCGATCAAGAGCGTGCAGCCGCCCAAGGCCCCGTTTGCACCGCGCCTGTCGCGCCCGTCGCTGAAGCTCGCGCCCACCGGGCCACAGGCACTGGCAGCGGCGATCATCCTTTTTGTCGCCGGATGCGGCATCGGTTATTTTGCGGCAAACAGCCGTGTCGGCGTCCCGGCCACTCAGACGGCAGAGGCAACCGCCCCGTCGGAGCCGAACGAATGGCTGAGTGACATCCTCGCCTACCAGCGCCTAATGGCGCGCCAGCCGCGCCACCTCGTCGAGGTGCCCGCCTCCCAGGCGGAGGAGATCTCGAACTGGTTGACCACCGCCGTGGGCGTTGCATTCCGAGTGCCGGATCTGGCTGCCGACGGTTGGACCTTTCAGGGCGCCCGGGTCGTTCTGGCCGACGACCGACCGGCAGGCCAGCTGATCTACACCAGCGCCGATGGCGATGTGGCCACGATCGCCTTCCGCAAGGACAGCCAGCCGGCAGATACGGAAGACTTCAGGGAAACGATCCGCGACGAGATCGGCCTGGTCGCCTGGCACAATGCCGGCACGTCCTATGTTCTCGTTGGCCCCTCGTCCGAGGCTTCGCTCAGCCAACTTGCCATGCAGATTGCCACGGCGATCTGAACCGGGAGGCAATGGCGGCAGGCGCCACAAAAGGCACCTGCCATTCTCTATTTGAGGGTCAGGCCTTGCCGGCCTTCACATCGAGCACGCGGTTGGCCGCCGATACGATTGCTTCCAGGGACGCCCCCACGATGTTTGTGCTGATACCGGCACCGAACAGCTTGCCTCCTGGGTAGGACGTCTCGACGTAGGAGATCGCGGCTGCGTTCGAGCCGTGCTGCAGAGAATGCTCCGAATAATCCTGAACCGACATTTCGATGCCGAGATAATGCGAGAGCGCATCGATGAAGCCGTCGATCGGTCCGTTGCCCCTGCCTTCGATACGCTTGGTCTCTCCGTTGTCCGTGATCTCGGCCGCGACGACGCGAACGCCCTTGCGGTCTGGATCGGCGTAGGTGTGGTGGTCGATGAACTTGATGCGTCCCGCAGGCTGCGTCACGTAGCGCTCGATGAATCGGTCGTAGATGCGCTTCGACGGCAATTCCTTGCCCTCTTCGTCGGTAATGCGTTGGATCTCCTCGCGGAACTCGACCTGCAGGTTGCGCGGCAGGTTAAGACCGTAATCCTGCTGCAGGATATAGGCGATGCCGCCCTTGCCCGACTGCGAGTTGATGCGGATGATCGCTTCGTAGGAGCGGCCGACGTCCTGCGGATCGATCGGCAGGTACGGCACTTCCCAGACAGGGTGATTGGCGACCTTGATCGCCTTCATGCCCTTGTTGATCGCATCCTGGTGCGAGCCGGAGAAGGCGGTGTACACCAGTTCGCCGACATAGGGGTGGCGCTCGCCGATCACCATCTGGTTCGAGTATTCGAAGACTTCCTTCATGCGCACGATGTCGGAGCAATCGATCTCGGGATCGACGCCCTGGGTGAACATGTTCAGCGCCATCGTCACGACGTCGACGTTGCCGGTCCGCTCACCGTTGCCGAAGAGGGTGCCTTCGACACGGTCGGCGCCGGCCAGCAATGCCAGTTCGGCGGCGGCAACGCCGGTGCCGCGGTCATTGTGCGGATGCAGCGAGATGATCAGGTTCTCGCGGTTGTCGAGGTTGCGGCACATCCACTCGATCTGGTCGGCATAGACGTTCGGCGTCGCCATCTCGACGGTGGACGGCAGGTTGATGATCAGCTTGTTGTCAGGCGTCGGCTTCATCACCTCGATGACCGAGTTGCAGATTTCCAGCGCGACGTCGAGCTCGGTGCCGGTGAAGCTCTCGGGCGAATATTCAAAACGGTAGCCGCCGCCGGCCTTGGCCGCCATGTCGCTGATCATCTTGGCCGCATCCACGGCAATCTGCTTGATCCCCTGGACATCCTTGGCAAATACGACGCGGCGCTGCAACTCGCTGGTCGAATTGTAGAAATGGACGATCGGACGGTTGGCACCCTGCAGCGACTCGAAGGTGCGGGTGATCAGCTCGGGCCGGCACTGGACGAGAACCTGCAGCGAAACGTCTTCAGGCACATTGCCTTCCTCGACGCACCAGCGCGCGAAGTCGAAATCCGTCTGCGAAGCGGAGGGGAAACCGATCTCGATTTCCTTGAAGCCCATCTCCAAAAGCATATGGAACATTCGGGCCTTGCGGTCGTGGCCCATGGGGTCGACCAGAGCCTGGTTGCCGTCGCGCAGATCCACAGAACACCAGATCGGCGCCTTGGTGATCGTCTTCGTCGGCCATGTGCGGTCGGGTATGTTCACCTGCGGATAGGGGCGGTACTTCATCGCCGCGTCGGGCATGCCCTTGGTCTGGGAGCGGGTCTTCGTGTCCATGTCTTCTCTTCCTCTTCCCGTCATATGGCCAGCCGCGTAATAGCTTATGGAGTGCTGCTTGGCGATGACGAATCCGGAGCAAAAGCATCCGGTTGATCAATTCTGGGGATTGGCGCGAGGAGCTATGGCCGGGCGGGCTTTCGGCCGCCGGGCGCTCCTCAACGGACCCGGCAACCGCGCGTAAGGCCGAGGAGAAGAAGCGATGTCAGGGCGCGCGTATTGTCACGCAAGGCGATTCGCCCGCGTGCAATCTGCTCAGAAATCATGATGCCCGTGTTCTTCATGGTCGCGCTTATAGCCGGAGGATAAAAAACTGGCAACCCCCAGATTATTTCTTTGTCAGTTGCACAAAGCGTGACAGCGCCATCATCAGCCCGCCGGCCAGCAGTCCCCAGAAAGCGCCCGAAATGCCCCCGAAGGAAACGCCGGAGGCGGTAACGAGAAACGTGATCGCCGAAGCCTCGCGCGTTTCGGGTGCCTGGAAAGCTGACATGGCAGAACTGGAGAAGGCACCGACGAGCGCCAGACCAGCCACCGCCTGGATCAGGATCGGCGGGGCCAGGGCCACGAAAGCCGTCACCGCCCCGGCCAAAAGGCCGATAATGACATAACCGATGCCCGAGATCAGCGACGCCCAATAGCGGCGCGCAGGATCAGGATGCGCGTCGTGCCCGGCGCACATGGCCGCCGTGATCGCCGCCAGATTGACCGCGTGTCCGCCGAATGGCGCCGAAAGCAGCGAGAACAGTCCCGTCACGGCAAAGAGCGGCCCCGGCTTCGGCTCATAGCCGTTGACCTTCAGCACGGCGATACCCGGAATATTCTGCGACGCCATGGTCACGATGAACAGCGGCAGCGCGATCGAGATGAAGGCCGGGAGATTGAACACCGGCGCCACGAACTCGATCGTCGGCAGCAAGGACCGCTCGACAGACGCCAGCGCACCGTCCGGAATATCGACGCCGAAGGCAAGCACCAGCACGAAGGCGGCGAGAGCTGCAGGCACAGCCCACAGCCGCTTGAAGGCACCGACGACGATCCAGGCCAGCGCGATCGGCAGCCCGAGCAACGGATTGAACCCGATCGCCTTCACCGGCGCAAAGCAAAGTCCAATCAGCACGCCCGACAGCATGGCATTGGCAAGCGACGCGGGAATAGCGGCAACGGCCCGGCCGAGCGGACGAAACAGGCCTGCGATCACGATCAGGGCGGCACACACGAGAAAAGCCCCGACTGCGGCATTGAAGCCGCCTTCAACAAGACCGGTGCTGGCAAGCAGCGCTCCCCCCGGCGTCGACCAGGCGATGCTGACCGGCAATCGCGTCGCAACGCTGAGAACCATCGCGCAAAGGCCCATCGAGATCGACAGGGCCATCAGCCCGGAGGCAGCCTGCGTTTCGCTGGCTCCCACGGCCTGCAGGCCGTGCAGCACGACGGCAAACGAACTGGCAAAGCCGACGAAGGCCGTGAGAATGCCCATGAAGAGGCTTTGAACGGAAAAATCTTTAAGCATGACCGGACTCTTGCGGAAGACGTGGCGATGGAGCCGGATCGGACAGCGTCACGCAAGGCCAGAATGTCGCTATTGCGGCCGTATCGCTGAATTTTGCGGCTGTTGTGCACGTCGAACCACAAAGATTGCTTGGCGACGACGCGTCGAGCAGCTTCCAACGATCGCCGGACCAGATCGCCACCGAGCCTCGATCCGGGCTGTTGCCTCGTCCCGTAGGAGGAACAGAAACAAAAAGCGCCTCGCCCGCCTGTCCGGCGAGCAAGGGCGCTTTCCATTCGTGCGATCAGATGTCGCTCTGCGAGGTGATGACTCGTGAAACGAGACCGTAGATCTTCGCTTCTTCGGCCGAAAGCCAGTAGTCGCGGTCGGTATCGGCTGCGATCTTGTCATAGGTCTGGCCGGTAGCCGCGGCCATGATCTTGTTCAGGCGCTCGTTCATCTTAATGATTTCGCGAGCCTGTATCTCGATGTCGGACGCCATGCCACGCGTGCCACCGGACGGCTGGTGCAGAAGGAAGCGCGTGTTCGGCAGGCAAAGGCGCCGCTCCTTCGGAGCCGCGACAAAGATCAGCGCTCCGGCAGAAGCGACCCAGCCGGTGCCGATCATCCAGACCTTCGGTTTGATGAACTTGATCATGTCATGGATCGAATCGCCGGACTCGACGTGACCGCCGGGCGAATTGACGTAGATACGGATATCGTCGTCGCTGGCTGCAGCAAGCGCCACGAGCTGCGAGCAGACCTTCTGCGCCAGTTCCTGATTGATCGGTCCATAGATGAAGATGGAACGCGACTTGAAAAGGTTCGCCTCCGTTTCCTTGCCGAGCGGCAGTTCCTTCGTCTTGTCGTCCTGGTCTTCGTCGTTCATTCGAACCTCTCTCACGTAAATTCGGGTTCCCCGCACATAGTGCGAGTCAATGCGTAAAACAATGCGGGAAAAAGACAAGCCACGGAACGGGTGAAGATATGGTTAGGGTATCACCGGCTGACTGAAATGTAACTTGGCCAGGCTTTGAAAAGCCCAAATCCGTTCCTACGTCATTGTCACGGAAAACACCCGTACGCAAGCAAGCAAGGAGACAGGCCATGTCACCCGAAGAACGCCAGTTGTTGACCTCCCTCTTCGACCGCGTTCGCACCGCGGCGGCAACGCCGCGCGACCGCGATGCCGAAGCGTTGATCGACCAAGGAACGCGCGAACAGCCCTATGCGGCCTACTATCTCGCCCAGGCCGTCATCGTGCAGGAAAAAGGGCTGGAGGCAGCGGCAAGCCACATCAAGGAGTTGGAAGCCCGCATCCACGAACTCGAAGCACGCGAAAGCGAGCATCGGCAGGCCGAACAGGGCGGCGGCTTCCTGAGTTCGATCTTCGGCAGCGGCCAGACGCAACAGCCATCCCCACCCTCGGGGCCATGGGGAAATGCGCCGCGCCTGAATGCCCAACAGGATCGAAGTTATGACCCCGCCCCTCGTGCGATGCCCCAGCAGCCGGCTGGTCCATGGAACCCGCAGCCGTCGCCCCCCTCGGCAGGCGGAAGCTTCCTGCAAGGTGCGCTGGGCACCGCAGCCGGCGTCGCCGGCGGCATGCTGCTCGCCAATTCGCTGAGCGGCATCCTCGGCAGCCACATGTCGTCGCTGGGCCTCGGCTCGCCCTTGTCGGGGACCAATCCACCCGGTGGCGCGCCTGTCGAGGAGACTGTCATCAACAACTATTTCGGGGACGACAAGGATAAGCCACAGCCGGCGGGCGACGACAAAAGCGCCGCCGTCAGCGATGACGATGCCAATGACGACACCGATCTGCAGGAGGCGAGCTACGACGAAAACGATAATGTCCAGTCGGATTCCGGCAGCGACGATACGTTCAGCGTCTGACATCCGACCCGGACGATCATTCGCCCCGCAGTGTCAGTTGGTCGGCGGTCAAGGCTCCGCCGATCGCTGCTCACTCCTGCGAGCGGCATGGCGGACGATGCGTCGATTGATAACCACAGACGGGGCAGATAAGGTTCGACAAAGTCATATTTCACTTTTATTGGGCAAGACATCAGTGAAGATCCTCATCATCAGCCGCAAGGCCGAGGAAAAAAGAAGACACTTTCAATCGCAGCAGATGAAAAAGCTGGGGCTGGACTACGAGTTCCTGGATGCCTTCGAAGCCAGCGACCTGTCGGATGACGACTGCCAGAAAGCCGCGAACACTTGGCCCAGCCCGACGCTTCGCCAGGATGTGGCCTGCTTCACCTCACACAGGATGGCGTGGAAAGCCGTTGTCGTTAAAGGTGAAAAGACACTGATACTCGAAGACGACGCAGTGCTTTCCGGTGACATCGCCGATGCAATGAAGGCCATAGGTGACCGCAACGACGAATGGAATTGTGCCTACGATCTCGAGTTCGTGCCTCTGCCCCATATCCTCGCAAAGTCGTCCACTTGGATCGACCACGGCAGCGGCCATAGGGCAACGCGCATTTTTCAGAACCGCCTCGGCCTCGCCGGCTACGTCATCGGTCCACGTGCCGCCGCCAGGATGCTTGAGGATACGAAGGACTATGTGCTGGTCGATGCCTACTTCTGGCACCGATCATGGCTCAAGTCATATCAGATCGAGCCGGCACCCGTGATCCAGCTGCGATTTCTGGGCGACCACGCGGAGAAGTCGGCTTTCTTGCGAACATCCAGCGACTCCGCGTTCAAGCCACAAAGCAAGCTGCGCAAGAACGCCATGCGGCTCTGCCTCGAAACCATCAAGGCAAGAAATCTCGTGAAAGGTTTGCTCGGGGGCGAACGACGCAACATCGAGATGGACCCCGCCAGCTTTTCGCTGGATCCGAACGGCTAAGTCGCAGTCTCAGCCGCGACCGCGATAGGTCGCAACGCCCTGATCGGGCAGCCACACGCCTTCAGGCGGCTTGCCGGTCTGCCAAAAGACGTCAATCGGAATGCCCCCGCGCGGGTACCAGTAGGCACCGATCCGCAACCACTTGGGATCGAGCAGCTCCACCAGCCGCTTGGCAATGTAGATCGAGCAATCCTCGTGGAAGGCACCGTGATTGCGGAAGGAGTGCAGGAAGAGCTTCAGCGCTTTCGATTCCACCAGCCACTCGTTCGGAATGTAGTCGATGACGATGTGGGCGAAATCGGGCTGTCCCGTCATCGGGCAGAGCGAGGTGAACTCAGGCGCGGTGAAGCGCACGACATAGTCCGTACCGGCATGGTTCGACGGCACTTTTTCCAGCACCGCTTCCCCAGGCGATTTCGGGGATTGCGTCGCGTGGCCCAGCATGGAGAGGGTCGATACGTCTGTATTGGGCATTCAAGCCTCCTTGATGACTTTGACGCGGATGCCATGGGCCTTTTCGCCCTCGGGCTCCACATGAATGGCGATGCTGGAGCCCGGATGCACGCCACGGATGGCATCTTCAAGGCGGTCACATATATCGTGCGCCTGCCTTACAGACATCGCGGCCGGCACCACAAGATGGAAATCGATGAAAGTGACCGCGCCGGCTCGCCGCGTCTTCAGGTCGTGCACGCCGAGCGAGCCCGCCCCATGCGTCGCGATCGCCTGCTTGATCGCGTCTTCCTCATGCGTCTCGACGGCCTGGTCCATGAGCCCGCCAATCGAATGCGAAATGACTTTCCAGCCCTGATAGAGAATGTTGACGGCAACGAGGATGGCCAGGATCGGATCGAAGATCGCGAAACCCGTCGCGAGCGCCAGCAACAGACCGACGAGAACGCCGACCGAGGTCACGACATCCGACATGATGTGCTGGCCATCCGCAGTGAGGGCCGGCGAGCGGTACTTGCGCCCGGTCCGGATCAGAAGCTGCGCCCAGACCGCGTTGATGACGCCCGCAGCGAAGTTGACGGCAAGGCCAAGCGCCGGCGCATCCAGCATCCGCGGATCGGACAGATGGGCAACCGCCTCGTTGACGATCAGCAGCGCCGCAACGACGATGAGCACGCCCTCGCTGACCGCCGACAGATACTCCGCCTTGTGATGCCCGAAGGGATGATCGTGGTCGGCCGGCTTCTGTGCATAGCGGATGACGAAAAAGGCAATGAAGGCGGCAACGACATTGACCGTCGACTCCAGCCCGTCCGACAGCAGCGCAACCGACCCCGTCACCCACCATGCGACCATCTTCAGTCCCATGACGCCCAGCGACATCGGAATGCCCCAGAGCGCCAGCCGCCGAACCGTGAGATTGCCCTGATTGTCCATATCGATCCCTCTGCCAGTCTCGGTGCACCGGCCCCAGTGCGCCAGCCTCAGTGCGCCAGCCTCAGTGCGCCAGCCTCAGTGCGCCAGCCTCAGTGCGGATGCGAACGAATTGCAGGAAGCATGCCATTCAAACGCAAAACCGCCCACGCGAAAATCGCGCAGGCGGCTAATGAGAGCCATATGGGCAACAATGCGCGATTTGTCAAAGGGGTCGAGCCGGCGCGGCTGTTGATTGTCGCGTTTATTCGGTGCCCGCCGCCAGACTGTCGGCAATACCCGGCGCAGCGGCACCATCACCGGCGGGTTTGGCGATCAAAGGCTGCGGCCAGCGCAAAAGCGCCGCCTGTCCTGCCGCCGTCAGGGCGTAGACGCCCTTTTCCATCCGCTCGAACCATCCGTAGACATTGCTGAGCAGGATCTTCCCGGCATCCGGCGCCACAGCCTTCATATCCCGGGGCCGCACTAGTCCCTGCTGCAACGCCGAGGCGCAGGCGAGCGCCTGCTGCCGATAGGCGGTCATGATTGGCGCGCGCGAGCCGCCACCGACGGCAGGGTCGCCGCGGCGGCGCTGGTGTTCCTTGACAAGGCGTGACCGGCGCTTGGGGTTGGTGCGCGGCATGGGCGAGACGGAACTGACGATGACGCTGACCTCGCCCGCATCGGAGACGCCGAGCATGCCGATCCCGAGCCGGCGGCACAGGTCGCGATAGCGCTTGTCGGCCTCCCGCCCGCGCCCCCTGGCCGACACGCGTGCCGCGACCCAGACTTCATCGCTCGCCGCCGCACGGTCGACGGCCTGGAGGATGAGTTCGAGGTTGAAGGAAAGCTTGAGTTCGCAGACGACCACGACAGGCGGTTCCGCATCGCTGAGCCCGACGAGGTCGCACCCGCCGATTTCGCCTTTGACGATATAGCCGGCAGCCTCCAGAAAAGCTTTGACCGGCAGATAGAGCGATGTCTCCATGGCGAACAGAGAGGCCTTTCCCATTGATCGCTCCCGAACGTTCTGATTTGCCTCGGGAAGTCAACAGAACTCTGCAGCGGGTCGCTTGCTCGCAAGCCGCGCCATCTTAATCCTCGAAGATGTAGGAGGCACACATCTCGTCGGAACTGCGCGGAGGTTGACTTCCGGTAAACACCGCGACTGCAGAAAGGCCGTCGCCCGCCGACCAGGACGCCACATAGGTTACGTCGCCAACCCCGCAGAGCGCGTTGCCATTAAGCAGCAGCGGATCCCCCGGTTCTTCGACGCGGTAGAGCGACGCAGGCACGCGCCTGCCATCGACGATAAAATGATCGCCAAGGAGATCGGAAAACGCCAGGCTCTCGCCGTTGGCAAAAGTGATGCTGAAATCGTCGAAGGATACATCGCCGGTGACGCTCTCGGCCGTCTTGCTGTAAGCGGTATAGTCGTCGCCATAGGCGACGACCGACCATGTCGTAGACATGGCTAGAGCCAAGGCAATCGTCCGCAGGGGCAATATCATCTCATAGTCTCCTTGAAGAGATCGGCTCCAAAACCAGTCGATCCGCAATGCCTCATCCGTTGAAGCAGCGCGCGGCAGCCATGCCTGTCTGCACCAAGCGGATGCAAGGTGAAGGACGCGTCGATAAATACGGTGACCGAGTGATTGTCGCGGCGAGGTCCAATAAATGGCCGCGCCGCGGGTTCCTTCCATCGAAGCCGGAACTGCCTCAGGCGGCCTTGGTCTTTGCCTTGCGCGCCAGATGCGCCACGACGTTCTCGATCATCCGCATGCCGGCATCGCCGCCGAGCGTCATGATCGATTCCGGATGGAACTGCACGGCCGCGATCGGCTCCTTGGCATGCTCGATGCCCATGATCGTGCCGTCCTCGCTCTCCGCCGTGATGATGAACTCGCGTGGCAGCGTCGAAGGATCGGCAAAGATCGAGTGGTACCGGCCGACCGTCACTTCCTTGCCGAGGCCGGAGAACACGAGACCGGGCTCCAGCACGCGGATGCGCGAGGGCTTGCCGTGCATCGGCAGTGCCAGATGGCGCAGTTCGCCACCATAGGCTTCGGCAATCGCCTGCAGGCCGAGGCAGACGCCGAAGATCGGAAGGTTGCGCGCCCGCGCCTTCTTGATCGTCGCCTTGCAGTCGAAATCCTTCGGATTGCCGGGGCCTGGCGACAGCACGACGAGATCCGGGTCCAGCCGGTCGAAGATCTCCTCCGGCACCGGCGAGCGCACGGTTGAGACCGTCGCCCCCGTCTGGCGGAAGTAGTTGGCAAGCGTGTGCACGAAGCTGTCTTCGTGGTCGACCAACAAAATGTTGACGCCCTTGCCGACGGCAGCGACGTCACGCTGGATCTTGCCGGAGTTGCCGGCCTTGGCATCGCGGATTGCGGAAAGCATGGCAGAGGCCTTCAGTTCGGTTTCGGCTTCTTCCTCGTGGGGAATGCTGTCGTTGAGCAAGGTTGCCCCTGCCCTGACTTCGGCGATCCCGTCCTTGATGCGCACGGTACGCAGCGTCAGGCCGGTGTTCATGTCGCCATTGAAGCCGACCATGCCGATGGCGCCGCCGTACCATGCGCGCGGGCTCTTCTCATGGCTTTCGATGAAGCGCATAGCCCAGAGCTTGGGCGCACCCGTCACTGTGACGGCCCAGGCGTGGCTGAGGAACCCGTCGAAGGCATCCATATCGTCGCGCAGGCGGCCTTCGATGTGGTCGACCGTGTGGATGAGACGCGAATACATCTCGATCTGGCGGCGGCCGATGACCTTGACCGAACCGGGCTCGCACACGCGGCTCTTGTCGTTGCGGTCGACGTCCGAGCACATCGTCAGCTCGGACTCGTCCTTCTTGGAGTTCAAGAGCTTGAGGATCTGCTCGCTGTCAGCGATCGGGTCCTCGCCGCGCTTGATCGTACCGGAGATCGGGCAGGTC
The DNA here is from genome assembly GCF_056406295.1 of Rhizobium sp. P1_C7. Lineage (NCBI taxonomy): Bacteria > Pseudomonadati > Pseudomonadota > Alphaproteobacteria > Hyphomicrobiales > Rhizobiaceae > Rhizobium > Rhizobium sp. P1_C7. The sequence continues at coordinate 211,741 of NZ_JBFUAL010000005.1, read as the reverse complement.
TCGATGCGGCGACCGGACACGCGCACGAACATTTCAGGCGAAGCGCCAACCAGATACTCCTGGTTTCCGAGATTGATGAAGAAGGAATAGGGCGACGGATTGATCGCCTTCAGCCGCTTGGAAATGTCCGAAGGCTTGCTGTCGCAGCGCTCCATGAACTTCTGTCCGGGCACCACCTCGAAGAGATCGCCTTTGCGGAAGCTTTCCTTCGCCTTGACCACCAGCTCGGCATATTCGCCGGGGCGATGATCGCTCTTCGGCGGGATGGCATCAGTGCGCTGAAACGGCTCGGCCGCGATGTCGCCCGCCTTGCCCTCCGTCGATCGGCCGCCCTTTTGGAAGTCGTAGCGATCGATCCAGGCCTTGGCCGAGTAGTTGTCGACGACGAGGATTTCGTCCGGCAGGTAAAGCACCATGTCGCGCTGGTCGGACGGGCGCACGAGCTTCAGGTTGATCGCGTCGAACTGGAAGGCGAGATCGTATCCGAACGCGCCGTAAAGGCCCAGGCTTGCGTCTGCCTGGGAATAGAAAAGATCGGTGACGGCGCGCAGCACCGTGAACACGGTTGGGATCTTCGAGCGCTCTTCCTCGGTGAAGGCGCGATCAGGCGTCTTGACCGTCAGATCCAGCCGCCGCGCCGTGGCCGTGCCCAGAACCAGATCGGAGATCGTCTTCAGCCGTTCGGCAACGAAGCCGAGGATCACCTCGCCGCGTTCGTTATAGGCTTCGATCCAGACCTGCCTGCCATTGCAGGAAATCCCGAGCGGCGGGTCGACTACGGCTGTATCCCAGCGGGTGTAGCGGCCTGGATATTCGTAATTCGACGAGAACACCGCGCCACGGCGCTCGTCGAGCTTGTCGATATAGGAGGAGACCGCATCGCCATAGGGAATGGCCCGGCGCTGCCGCGTAACGGTGATGCCGCCCTTGGTCTCGTAAATCTCCGCTCCGTCATCCCGAAGGATCGTTACCATTGTTTCACTCCGTTATCGGCCTGGATGACAGACGGCCTTAAAAACAAAAAAGCCGCCTGGCGTTTTTCCGGGCGGCTCACTCGTCGTCTTTGGACACGATTGGTCGAGGCCGCTTCAGCGAGCCCACCACCAGATTGCAATGTTCAAGGACATGTTCATGGGCGGAATTGTTAGCGTGAGATCGCGCATTGCGCAAGAGGCTATTGCGGGAATGAAAAGGGCGGCACGAATGCCACCCTTTTCATGTAATTGTTCAGATCAGAACTTGGCCTTCGCTGTCACCATGAATGTTCGACCACGGCCGGTGTCGATTGTCGTGGTCTGGATCGTGCTGGAAGCCGGTGTGTAGGCCTTGTCGAAGACGTTCGTCACGCTCGCCGTCAATTCCAAGCCGTTCTCCCACTGGTAGTTGGCAAAGAGATCGACGACGCCATAGCCGCTCATATATCGAGGACGTCCGCCATTCGTCGCATTGATTTGCCCGATGTCGGCTTTTCCCGCAGCATAGAGGCGCGTGCCGATGGTCAGGCGCTGATCTTCGAGGAAGCGACCGCCGAGGGTACCACTGAAGATGTTCTCCGGAAGGTAGCTCTGCACGCCGAAGCCGTTGACCTGCGGTGGCAGGTCCGTGTTTGTGTGGGTATAGGCAAGATCGGCGAAGACGAAGCCCGCGTCATACGCTGCTTGGATTTCAATGCCGCGCACGTTCGACGTACCAGGGTTGTTGATGAAGAAAGTCTGTCTGCCACCTCCGGCAAACGCCGCCGTTATGTAGTTGTCGATGTTGTCGTTGAAGTAGTTGGCTTTGAAGCGGAAGCTGTCGCCTGCATCCAATATGCCATCTACCTTGATGTTGGCACCAACTTCCCAGCCCTTGGAGGTTTCCGGCCCCAGGAATGGATTCGGGAAGAAGCTCTGACCGGTAGAGCCAGGGTGTGTGCCGCCGGCGAAGGTCTCATTGATGGTCGGGGGGCGCTGCGTTTCGGCATATGTCACATAGGGCTGGAACCACTCTGTCGGATTCAGTGCAAGGGTAACGTTGGGGTTCAGGCGTCCATCGGACGTATTGACCGTGTAGGGACCGGCCCGCATCCCCAGCGGATTGCCGGCAACGACCGCGCCAGACCCGTCGATATCGAAGTGGTCATAGCGCAGGCCAACCGTCAGGTCCGCCATGCCGTAGGTGAGCGTCGTCGTATCGAAAACGCCGAGACCGCCGCTCTTGCCGCTACCGTTGACGCCACCCAGCGGCTGCGTCCGGCTGTTGATCACGTCGTAATCGTCGTGGAAGTATTCGACACCGTAGTTCGTGGAGACGGCGACGTCGCCAATATCGAATCTGGATGTGTTGGAGATGTCGAAGCCGATGCCTGTGTCGGTAATCCGGCGACCAGCGGCAGCACCGCCTCCTGTCGCATTGGTATCGTATTTCATCTCAAGGCGATTGTAGTAAAAGTCCGTCTTGAAATCGATAAGGTCGTTATCGCCTGGCGTATAGGCATAGCTCGCGGTAAACGTCCTGTTCTGCACTGTCTGGAAATAGGAATTCGCGAGGAAATCGTTGTCGTAGGTGATACCGCCGAGCTTGATCGTGTTTTCCGCATTCGGTGTAATTTCAGCCTTCAGCATGCCGGAAAGCAGATCTTGCTCGGTATAAGGCACGGTGACGCCGTCGCCGTTTTCATAATTGCCCGGATCGCTCTTGCTGATACCACCGAGCACGGCAAAGACATCATTGAACCGATAGGCCCCAATGGCCGACTCGGACCAACCAAGTTCGTTGGTTCCGACCGTCGCTGAAACGATACCACCATAATTCTTGTCGCCCTGGATCAGGTCATCGATGTCATAGGTCCGGAAATTGACCGTGCCGGCCAGCGCACCGCCCCCGATACCAGTCACTGCACCGCGGGTGACATCGATCCCTGCCAGGAAGGCTGGATCCACATAGGTAAACCCTTGCGCCTCGTGGCCGGTGAAACGGAAGTTCTGCCGAACGCCGTCGATCGACATGTTCACGCGGCCCGAGCCTTCGAAGCCGCGAATGTTCACGGCTACGCCGGGGTTCTGAGGATTGTTGGCTGTCGACGTCCCAGGAACGCTGCGCAGCAGATCATCGGTGCCCTGACCTGCCTGAAGGTCGATCTGGTCCGCGGTGACCGTGCTGGACGGACCCGGCTTGTTATAGGGATCGTTTGCTGCCTTGCGGCTTCCCTTCACGATGATTGGCGAAAGGAAGGTATCACTCTCGCTCTTGGCCTTCTGCTCTTCAGCGGCCTGGGCAGCCGAAGGCGCGCTTTGCGCAAAGGCGATGGCGGAAGGCATGACAATAGCAATTGCCGTGCAGGCAAGTAGAACCGAACGCGAATGCCGGACGATCATAAAACAACCCCTTGAGAAAATAGGACCGGGCTGGCTGGTCGTCACGCATGCGCGCTTTCGATGGGCTGGCTAGGCTTTGCGACGGAACTGTTCCGCCTTCTTCTTGCCGCATAAAAAACATGAGTATGGTTGTCAATATATGTCGCGAAGATATCATGAATAATTAACTCATGTTTTCACGACGATGATCAACGTTGCGAAAATGCAACGAAATCCACCGCTGTACGTTTCCCTTGCGCTGAAACGATATGACGGATGGACGCGTGAAGAAGACACTCGCAATCGCAACGGCGTTTATATGCCTCACAATCCTAACCGGTGCCCAATTGCCGACCACGGGGCCGACACCTCAGGCAAAGCCCGCAGAACAACAGGAAGACCCGGCCAAGATCGAAGTCGCCCCGAAGCCGCAGCCGAAGCCGGATCCCGCGCAAGCCGGCCCGGCTTTGCCCCCGGTACCCGCAGACAAGGCGGACGCCCAGCCGGAAAAGCAGGGACCGAAACTTCCGTCACAACAGACGCTGGAAGAGCAGCACCTGACGATCGCTTCCGAGAGCGACGACGAGCACTCCGAGTGCGAGGCGGAGTTGCGAAGCCTCGGCGTGGTCTTCCAGGACATTTCCCGTATCGACGGCGGCAACGGTTGCGGCATCGACAAGCCGATCAAGGTTTCCGAGGCGCTGCCCGGAATCAAGTTGAAACCCGACGGTGTCTTCAGATGCCCCGTGGCGCTGGCGCTCGCCCGCTGGATGAAGGAGAGTGTCATTCCGGCCGCAGCTGTGGCCGCACCCGATCAGGGCAGGATAACCACCATCAATCAGGCCTCGTCCTACATCTGCCGGCTGCGAAACAGCGCCGAGACCGGCAAGGTTTCAGAGCATGCCCGTGGCAACGCCATCGATGTCGCAAGCTTCAGTTTCGAGAAGGGAAAGGACATTGCGGTCAAGCCCCGCCTGGAAGACCCGACGCTGATCGGCGCCTTCCAGCGCACTGTCAGTGCGGCAGGCTGCCTCTATTTCACGACCGTCCTCGACCCGGAGAGCGATGCTGCGCACGAAACTCACTTCCACCTCGATGTGATCGAGCGCAAGGGCGGGTTCCGCTACTGTCACTGACGTATGGCGCACCGCCTCCTCACTGCTTTGTGCGTCGCGTGCAGACATAGGCCTTCTTGATGCAGGCTATTTTTGGGGTGGAGCAAGCGGGTTTGCCGTCTGCCATGGCGCAGATCGAACACTCGTCGCTGAACTCCAGGCAGTCTGGATCACCTTTGATGAAATCTGCCATCCTCTGCTCCGTATCGATCGGCTCGTCGGCGATGGACGCATCCGATGCGACCAACCAAAGCATCGCGGCAGCGACGGCGATACTTCGTGAACCTGTTGAAAGCGGCATGATTTCATCCGTTCAGTGCTTCCAACCGGGCTGCGGCCGGGGTTGGAGACCGCGCCCAGCCCGGCCCGCGATCAGAACAACCCCTCGATATACCCCTGATCATTCAGATAGATCCGTTCGGCCGAAGGCGATTTCGGCAGGCCTGGCATCGTCATGATCTCGCCTGTAATGGCAACGACGAAGCCCGCGCCGGCCGACAGGCGGACCTCGCGAACAGACACGACATGCCCCTCCGGCGCACCGCGCAGATTGGGGTCCGTCGAGAAGGAATACTGCGTCTTCGCCATGCAGACGGGCAGATGGCCGTAGCCTTGTTCCTCCCAGAGGTGGAGCTGATCGCGCACCGCCTTGTCAGCCGTCACCTCGCCCGCGTGGTAGATCTTGGATGCGATGATCTCGATCTTCTCGAACAGCGAGACATCGTCGGGATAGAGCGGCTCGAATCTGGCCTGCCCGGATTCCGCCAGCTCGACGACCTTGTAGGCAAGTTCCTCTATCCCGGCCGAGCCCTCGGCCCAGTGACGGCACAGGATCGCCTCTGCGCCCAGCCGCGAGACGTATTCTTTTACGGCGGCGATCTCCGCGTCTGTATCCGACACGAAATGATTGATGGCGACGACCACGGGGACGCCGAACTTGCGGACATTGGCAACATGCCGGCCGAGATTGGAACAGCCCTTCTTCAAGGCGGCAACGTCCTCGGTTCCAAGCTCTTCCTTCCCCACGCCGCCGTTCATCTTCAGTGCGCGCACCGTCGCAACGATGACCGCCGCCGCCGGCTTCAGTCCCGCCTTGCGGCATTTGATGTCGAAGAACTTCTCGGCCCCGAGATCCGCCCCGAAACCTGCCTCCGTGACCACGTAGTCGCCGAACTTCAGCGCCGTCTTCGTCGCGATCACCGAGTTGCAGCCATGGGCGATGTTGGCGAAAGGGCCGCCGTGAACAAGGGCCGGGTTGTTCTCGAGCGTCTGCACCAGGTTCGGCTGCATCGCATCCCTGAGCAGCACCGCCATTGCACCGTCTGCCTTCAGGTCTCGGGCATAGACAGCCGTCCTGTCGCGTCGGTAGCCGACGATGATGTCGCCGAGCCGCATCTCCAGGTCCTTGAGGTCGCTCGCCAGGCAAAGGATCGCCATCACCTCCGAAGCGACGGTGATGTCGAAACCGTTCTCACGCGGGAACCCGTTGGTGACGCCACCGAGCGAAGAGACCATTTGGCGCAGCGCCCGGTCGTTCATGTCAATCACCCGCCGCCATGTGACGCGGCGCAGGTCGATGTCCTGCTCGTTGCCCCAGTAGATATGGTTGTCGATCATCGCCGCGAGCAGATTGTGCGCGGACGTGATGGCATGGAAATCGCCGGTGAAATGCAGATTGATGTCTTCCATCGGAATAACCTGCGCATAGCCGCCGCCGGCCGCACCGCCCTTGACGCCGAAACAGGGTCCAAGCGATGCCTCGCGAATGCAGACCACGGCCTTTTTGCCAATGCGGTTCAGGCCGTCGCCGAGACCGACCGTCGTCGTCGTTTTCCCCTCGCCTGCCGGAGTCGGATTGATCGCGGTCACCAGTATCAGCTTGCCGTCCGGCCTTGCCGCCTGCTCCGCGATGAACGCGGCGCTGATCTTTGCCTTGTCGTGGCCGTAGGGCGCAAGATGCGCGGCCGGAATGCCGAGCGCCTCACCGATCTCGAAGACAGGTTTCTTTTTCGCCGCGCGCGCGATCTCGATGTCGGCCTTGTGTTCTGCCATGTCCACTCTCCACAGTCTGCGCGTCCACCAGCGCCACATTTATTTCAACCGAATAGCGAAATATACCGAAAGTTTGAAGGGCGCCGCGGTTGCCGACGGACCTCGGTGGCGTTTATGACCGGCCATCGATTCTGCATTTGCGAGGGCAAGACATGAAATCACTCGAACTCGTTATCGAGCGCATCATCCTTTCCAGCCGATGGATACTGGTCGCCTTTTACATTGGCCTGGCCCTGGCGCTGGCCGTCTATGCGGTTTCATTCGGCTTCAAGTTCATGAAGGTTGCAGGCAATGTGTTCGTGCTCGACGAGGGAGAAATGATTCTGGCCATGCTCGGCCTGATCGACGCCGCGCTGGTTGCGAGCCTGATCGTGATGGTCATGATTTCAGGCTACGAGAATTTCGTCAGCCGTTTCGACGAGAGCGAAGACGACGTTTCCTTCATCGGCAAGCTTGACGCCGGCAGCCTCAAGATCAAGGTCGCATCGTCGATCGTCGCGATCTCGTCCATACATCTGCTGCAGGTGTTCCTCAACGTGAACCAGTACAGGGATGGTCAGATCATGTGGCTGACGGTGATGCATCTGGCATTTCGTCGTCTCCGCCGTGATGCTCGGCTTTCTCGAGCAGATGATGAAAAAAGCCAAGGGCGGCGACAAGATCTAACCGGACCGATTCGGCCGGGCTCCGCTGCCGGCGCCCGGTGCAGCCAGGAGAATAGCCCCGGCGAGCCCTGGCTGTTGCCTTTATGCGCTCGCGACCTGCGCGTGAATTGAAACACTCGCGCGCACCGGTTGATTTTGCCGTTGCTAAGAAACAACCGGTGGAAGCGCGCTGTGATTAAACTCACGACGGCATAATTTAATCACTGTGAAAGACGTCAATTCCGGCTAGCCAATGGGCCACGACCAATATCTTATGATCCGAAATGCAGGCGGACAGGGACCCGTTGATGTCTTACGTAACTACCTCGGAAAGGCACTCGCATCTGACCGCAGAAATAGCTGCGGTCAAAACCCGACCGGCATTTGCGCAAGTCCTCAATCGCGTGTCTGATGCATTCGGCTTCAGGTATATCACGCTGATGGATGCGCCGTCCCCCGATAGTGTCATGCTCAAGCCGTTGCTGATCGAGACCTCGCTTCCGGCATCCTACATCAGCCAGTTCGATCGTGCCCGTTTCATGCAGCAGTCCGTGCTCTCGAAAGAGACCCCGGACTCAGTGGTGCCGAGGCTCTGGAATCTGGCGGACCCTGCCTGCATCTTTCCCGAGGAACTGCGGGCCTTGAAAGGCGCCTTCGACATGAAGATCGGCATCGCCATTCCGGGGCGCGCCTCTGATGGCCATGGACTGCTGTTCAAGTTGGCAGGCACGCGCGCGTTGCCTGGCCAAATGGAGGTCAACGAGCTCACCATGGTGATGCTGCACGTGCTGGACGCCTACAATCAGCTAAAGTCCTCCAATAAAGTCGGACATCCCACGCTTTCAGTCCGCGAACGGGAAGTGCTGCGTTGGACCGCACAGGGCAAGACCTCCATCGAGATCGGCCAGATCCTGTCGCTATCGGATCACACGGTGAACGCCTACATGACCAGCGCCATGAAGAAGTTCGACTGCGTCAACCGCACGCAGCTGGTCGCCAAGGCGATCCGCCTGAAGCTGATCAGCTGATCCAGGCTAACGGTCGAGTACGGAGCGGATTTCGACCAGATTCGAACGCACCCTCAGGATATAGAAGCCCATCGTTGCAAGATGGCTCGGCATGATCCAGCCGTCCTCGCTGCCGTTGGAGATGATCGCCGGCTGGATCCGCAGTGCTGCCTGAAACTGCTTGATGGTAGCTCCGAAAATCGCCCCGAGATTGCGCTCCGTCACGACCCGCGAAAAATCCGATTGGGCAGCACTCAGGATGGCGTAGTAGGCATATAGCTGGCCGTAGGCGAACCAGAAGCGATCGTCGGCGCGTGTATCGAACCAGCCGCTCGAATGGTTGGCGGAACGCTCCGCCAGCACATCGGAGGTGCTGCCGAGATCGTTGGCGATGCGATCGATGAACTGGATCAGGTTGTCGGCGCGGCCGTCGAACACAGCGTCACAGCTGGCGAGATCCGCATTGAACTTCCGCAGGCTTTCGATCGCCGACCGGTAGTAACTCGGCGTCGGCGTCTTCGGGCCGAACGGGTTGAGCCCGAAATACCAGCTGTATTCATCGAACTGCAGGTTTCCGCGTGCCTTTTGCAGGTCGTTGTTGATCCCTGATGTGCCCCGAACCCGGCCAAGCGAATCGACCAGCTCCACCGCCGTCCGTCGGACGGCCTGGTTCACGCCGCGCTGGAAGGACGCCTTGTTGTCGAGAAACGGCGTATGGTCCCAGTCGATTCCGAAAAATCCAAGCCGATAGAGCAGCATGGAAGAGATCCACGCGTTCTGGTTGACGTTGAAATCGGTAAGATCAGCCGCGACGTCGACGATCGCCGACCGCTGGCAGGTCTTGGCAGTCGGGGCGGCACCGGCGACAGCCGGAATGTCCGTTCCAGCCGGGACGGTACGCTCGGACAGACGGTACTCATCGACGAATGACGGATTGAAACCGGACCACGACTGCGTCTGCCAGACGAAATAGCCGTAGAGCGCCACGACCAGCACCGCAAAGCCCATGATCGGCAGGCGGATTATCCATGTGCGCCGCGCGTACCAACCGTGCGCCGCGAGAAACGGCCAGAGAGCCCACGCCGTGAAAAGCCGCCCCAAGCGACCGATCGTCCGGCCGATCGACCTGAAAAAACCGGCGATCCAGTCGAGCATCGTCCACTCCTATGCGGCAAGAGGTTTCATCGCATTGACATATGCGTTTGCCCGGGAAATCACAACATGACGCTGATATTATTGTTTCTTCGGCGAACGCTACGGTCGCTGAAAGCGGAACCGGAACAGCGATGACAGTTTCGTGGTGTTGATGAGCGGCGCACCCGGCTCGCCTTCGCCCTTGTGCGCGAAGGCTGAAAACCTCTTGTCGAAGGCAGCGTCGGCGGTTCGCTTGCGCTGCTCCAGCTCCAGAGGCTGCAGCATGTTGCGCTCGAAGAGCGTGATGGCGTCGGCGATATTCGGAAAGAGCTCCGTCGAGATCTGGACCTTCGAACCCGGAATATCGCTATCTACCTGCGCCTCGTAGATCAGCAGCCGCTCCTCGGTGTCGATCGTCAGCTTGCGCATGAGGGCATTGCAGCGGCCGACGTGACTGTTCAGTGCATCCACGAGCAGCTGGAAGATGCCGATGAAGCGTTCGCGACGCTGGCTTTCGTCGCGCATCTCGTGCTCCTTGGCGGAAATGCGCTCAGCCTCGACCTTCAATGTCTGGCGCGCCTGCTCCATCCCGTCCCATTCGGCCTTGCTGCCGTAGAGACCGATCCGACCCTGCGTCGTCAGCGCCTTGGCATTCAGCTCCTTGATGCGGAGCCGGGCGATGTCGATCTCGTCGACAAGCCGCCGCCGGCGTCCGACGATGTCAACCAGTCCTCTTTCGGCCTTCTTGTGCGCCGACAGTGCAGCGGCGCGATAGTTTGCGATCAACCCGGCAACGGCATCCGATTTGTACATGAGATCGCGCAGCCGGTCGACCACGGGTGCTGCCCGCACCCGTGCGCTGTGGCGGCGCCACATACGCTGACGCGAGAAGCGCCCGATAAGCCGTTCCGTCGCAGTGAGACCGCGAAAGCTGTCCAGATCGGCGGAAACCTTCACCGTCAGCACATCGAGACCGGAAACCAGCTCGGCAAGCAGATCCGTGAAACCGGTACCGTCGGCAACGAAGGCTTGGAACATCCGATTTTCGGTCAGGAAGCGCTCTTCGTCGATTTCGGCCGACCTGCGCGCAAATTCATCGATGAAGTCGGTGCAGGCGGCAGCCGTTCCCGGCAGCACCTGCGCGAGCCCGTGAGCGGCTTCATATGTCGTGTCGAACGAAAAAGGCTTGCGCACCAGACGACCCCGGGAATCGATTGGCTTGAAACTAGCCCTTCGCTTGCACAAAGAAAACAGCGGCAGTTCAAACTGCCTCGGCAATCCAGGCACCGTTCATGGCGTCATCCCAGTGACGCCGGCACAGCGAGACATACTTTTCGTTGCCGCCGACCTCGATCTGCGCTCCCTCCCGCGCCACGTTTCCCTTCGCGTCGAGGCGCACGACCATCGTTGCCTTGCGTCCGCAATGGCAGATGGTTCTGACCTCACGCATTTCGTCCGAGATCGCCATGAGCTCTTCTGAGGCAGGAAACAGCTTGCCGAGAAAATCGGTCCTGAGGCCATAGACCATGACAGGAATGTTCAGGCGATCGACAACGCGTGCCAGCTGCCAGACATGCTCGCGCGTCATGAAATGCGCCTCGTCGACGAAAACGCAGGCAATCGGCTCGCCTTCACGGCTGAGGCCATCGATCAGGGCAAACAGATCTGCTTCGGGTTCGAACGCGACGGCGTTGGCCTGAAGCCCGATGCGTGACCCGATGATGCCTTTGCCGGCCCTTTCGTCGAAGGCAGCGATCAGGAGAACGGCGCGCATGCCCCGCTCTTCGTAATTGTAAGCGGCCTGCAACAGCATCGTCGACTTGCCGGCGTTCATGGTCGAGTAGTTGAAATAGAACTTTGCCATCGTTTTCTCCGTATTTTCGTTCTTGAGAGCTCGAAACCGCGAAGAAAAGCCCCGCATTTTGTTAGCCACAGGAAATTCACGCACGAAATACGTCGAAGTCCCTGAAATTTCGGGATTCCCAGAAATATGCAACACGTCGCAATCGGGTACGGCGATGCGGCGCAAACACACTGTGGTCGCTTGTAAAACTCAGCTATTGGTGATTGGCTTGGGAACGTAAGACTGGGAGTCTGTAAATGAAAACGACAAGCGCATTCAAACTGATCACCGCCACCGCAGTTGCCGCTCTCGCTGTCGCAACCGCAGCAGTCGCAGCAGATCCGGACAGCTGCTCCACCGTCCATTTTTCGGACGTGGGCTGGACCGACATCACCGCCACAACCGCAACCGCAGCAGTCGTCCTCAAGGGCCTCGGCTATACCCCCGACATCAAGGTTCTCTCCGTACCGGTCACCTACCAGTCGCTGAAGAACAAGGACATGGACATCTTCCTCGGCAACTGGATGCCGACGCAGGAAAAGGACGTTCGTCCGTTCCTCGACGACAAGTCCGTTGAATCGTTCGGGCCGAACCTCGTCGGCGCAAAATACACATTGGCGACCAACGCCAAGGGCGCGGAACTCGGCATCAAGGATTTCAAGGATATCGCCGCCCACAAGGACGACCTTGACGGCAAGATCTACGGCATCGAACCGGGCAACGACGGCAACCGCCTCGTCATGGACATGATCGACAAGGACACCTTCGGCCTAAAGGGCATGGAAGTGGTTGAATCCTCGGAACAGGGTATGCTGGCGCAGGTCGCCCGCTCCGAAAAGGAAGGCAAGGCTGTCGTCTTCCTTGGCTGGGAACCGCATCCGATGAACGAGAACTTCAAGCTGACCTACCTGACGGGTGGCGATGACGTCTTCGGGCCGGATTTCGGTGGCGCCAAGGTGTTCACCAACGTCCGCACAGGCTATCTCAACGAATGCCCGAACGTCGGCGCTCTGCTGAAGAACATGGTTTTTTCGCTTGAAATGGAAAACCAGATCATGGGCAAGATCCTGAATGATGGCGAGGACCCGGAGAAGGCGGCGACGGAATGGCTGAAGACCAATCCGTCGGCTGTTGAGCCATGGCTCGCCGGCGTAAAAACGCGCGATGGCAGCGGCGATGGTCTTCCGGTCGTCAAGAAAAGCCTCGGCCTCTGATAACGACGAACGGGGTGGCATGCGCCGCCCCGCTCCCGCTATCATCGATATTGTTGTTCTTTCTGGATAGGCGAGCCCTTGAACTGGATCACCGACGCTAAAATTCCCATCGGCCCCTCGGCGAAAGCCTTCGTGGATTGGCTGACTTCGAACGCCGATTGGTTCTTCAACCAGCTTGCCTTCGTTCTCTCGCACGTCATCGACGGTCTGTTGTTCATATTGCAGAAGCCACACCCGCTGATCGTCGTCTTCGGGATCAGCGCCATCGCCTATTGGCTGCGCCGGTCGATCGTCGTGGCGGTCTTCACCTGTCTTGGGCTCCTGTTCATCATGAACCAGGGCTATTGGAAAGAGACGACCGCAACACTTGCGCTGGTGCTCGCCTCCACCTTCGTCAGCATGATCGTCGGCATTCCGCTCGGCATCGCGGCTGCCCGCCGCCCCTGGGTCAATTCCCTGCTGCGTCCCATACTCGACCTGATGCAAACCATTCCCACATTCGTTTATCTGATTCCAGCTCTTATCCTTTTCGGCCTCGGCATGGTGCCTGGCCTGATCGCAACCGTCATCTTCGCGATCCCTGCTCCCATCCGCCTCACCCGTCTCGGCATCATCTCGACGCCACCCTCTCTGGTCGAGGCCGCAGAATCCTTCGGCGCCACCCCGATGCAGGTGCTGCGCAAGGTCGAGCTGCCCTTCGCCATGCCGCAGATCATGGCGGGCCTGACGCAGACGATCATGCTGTCGTTGTCGATGGTCGTCATCGCAGCCCTCGTCGGCGCCGACGGGCTCGGCGTGCCGGTGGTTCGCGCCCTCAATACCGTCAACATCGCCAAGGGCTTCGAAGCAGGTCTCTGCATCGTCATCCTGGCGATTATTCTCGACCGAATGTTCCGCGCGGCGGGTGAAGGAGATGGCGCATGACCGCGGTTCGCTTCGACAATGTCAGCATCGTCTTCGGCGACAAGCCGGAGAACGCCCTTGAGCTCGCAGATCAGGGCAAGACGCGCGACGAAATCGGCGCTGCGACCGGCCTGGTGCTTGGCGTCGCCGATGCCTCGCTTTCCATCGAGGAAGGCGAAATCCTGGTGCTGATGGGCCTCTCCGGCTCCGGCAAATCGACGCTGCTGCGCGCCGTCAACGGGCTTGCGCCGGTGGTGCGCGGCGAGGTTTCCGTGTCGACGGCCACCGGCCCCGTCAATCCCTACAAGACCAGTGCCAAGGGCCTGCGCGACCTGCGCATGCACACGGTCTCGATGGTGTTCCAGCAGTTTGCGCTGCTCCCGTGGCGCACCGTCGCCGACAATGTGGGCTTCGGCCTCGAACTCGCGGGAATGGCGGAACCCGAGCGCAAGAAACGCGTCGGCGAACAGCTCGAACTGGTCAACCTGACGAAATGGGCCGACCGCAAGGTCAACGAGCTGTCGGGCGGCATGCAGCAGCGCGTTGGGCTCGCCCGCGCCTTTGCAACGGGTGCGCCGATCCTGCTGATGGACGAGCCGTTTTCGGCTCTCGATCCGCTTATCCGCACGCGCCTGCAGGACGAGCTTCTCGAGTTCCAGCGGCGACTGAAGAAGACGATCCTCTTCGTGAGCCACGACCTCGATGAAGCTTTCCGCATCGGCAACCGCATCGCCATCATGGAAGGCGGGCGCATCATCCAGTGCGGCACGCCGCAGGATATCGTCAAGAACCCTGCAGATCAGTACGTCGCCGACTTCGTCCAGCACATGAATCCGATCAGCATGCTGACCGCGCAGGACGTGATGCAGCCTGGGCTCGGCAATGCTGCTTCCGGCACCGTCAGCGGAACCGCACGCGCCCAGACACCGCTGATCGACATCCTGGATGCGCTGGCGCGTCAGCCAGGCAGCATCGGCGTTGTCGAAAACGGCTCGGTCATAGGCACCATCTCGGCTCAGGACATCGTCGCCGGCCTGACGCAACACAGGCGAAAAGAACAGGCTTGATCGGATGCTCCACTTCCGCCAGAAAGTGGACATGAAAGATCAACCTTCCGTTCTCAGGGAAACGGACGGAGAGGCGCGCAAGCTTGCTCGCACCCTTCTCCGCTCCGCCCGCTACGCCGCCATTGCCGTTCTCGACCCCGAAACGGGGTTTCCGTTTGCAAGCCGCGTGCTCCTCGGCACCGACATCGATGGTGTTCCCGTCATTCTCGTATCCGGCCTGTCGGCGCACACCCATGCGCTCGACGCCGATCCCCGCGCATCGTTGCTGACCGGCGAACCCGGCAAGGGCGACCCGCTCGCCCATGCGCGGCTGACGACGCAGTGCCGCGCCGAACCGGTGGAGCGCGTTGGCACGGACCACGCACGAATTCGCGGCCGCTTTCTGAACCGCCACGCCAAGGCAAAGCTCTACATCGACTTCCCGGATTTCCGTTTCTTCCGGCTTGTGCCGCAATCGGCGAGCATGAACGGCGGGTTCGGCCGAGCCTACGTTCTGGAGGGTGCGGATCTGATGATTCGTTCGAGTGCGAACGAAACACTGGCGACCCGATCTGAGGAGATATTGCACGACCTGCTGGCAAAATACCCCACACTCGCGAGGCAAGCCGCACTCACCCTGAAAGGCCCAGACCGTCAAGCTTGGGGTATTTGCGGGCTGGATTGCGGTGGGTTTGACCTGATTTCAGGTGACGTTCTGTTGCGTTACGAGCTTGAAACTGTCGCACAGTCGGTTGCAGAACTTTATTCACACATATCTAACATAAAATACTCAATACCTCAAATTTAGCTATATACAATCTTGAGAGGGTGTTGCTAGTTTTCAGCGTCAGTCAATTTGAGGCAGACGCGTGGTTTTTTGAAATCAGTTTCACATCGGGAAGACGATTATGGACACAATTGATTTGGCCGCAAACACGAACGTTGCGGCAGCTTTATTATCGGCAATGGCCAATCCCAAAAGGCTTCTTATCCTCTGCAATCTGGTGAAGGGCGAAATTCCGGTCGGTGTTTTGGCGACCGAGGTCGGTCTCAGCCAATCAGCGTTGTCCCAGCATCTTTCGAAACTCCGGGCGCAGAAGCTCGTCAAGACGCGCCGTGATGCGCAGACGATCTACTATTCCAGCACTTCCGATCAGGTCATCCGTATCCTGGAAACGCTGACGCAAATCTACGCCGAGCCGGTCCGTGCCAAGTCGGCAGCCTGACAAGCCTATCGCTGGCACCGCTTTAGGCCGCCCCGGTAGAGCGACACGCATTTTCAGTCGTTTGTTATATTCTGGACTGGCAAACCTCTGTTTGCCAGTCGTTTTTTGTGAGGCGTGCCTTTTGAGGGCACCAACGCAAAGTCATGTGTCCTCCGCTTGACGCCCCGGGATGCGCTGATAATTTGACCGGGCAGTAAAAAAACGGTGCTTCGCTAGCCAATACCGGGAACGGCCTCCGAAACGGCCATGGAGAACAGCATGTCCAATCGCCTCAATGCCACGCCAAACGACCTTCGCGCCTTTTGGATGCCCTTCACCGCGAACCGTCAGTTCAAGAAGGAGCCTCGGCTCTTCGTCGGCGCCAAGGACATGTACTACACCACCCATGACGGCCGTCAGGTGCTGGACGGCACCGCTGGCCTGTGGTGCGTCAATGCCGGCCACTGCCGTACGAAGATCACCGAAGCGATCGGCGCGCAGGCTGGCGAACTCGATTACGCGCCAGCCTTCCAGCTCGGCCACCCCAAGGCCTTCGAACTGGCGAACCGTCTGGTCGATCTCGCGCCGGAGGGTTTGGACCACGTTCTCTACACCAACTCCGGTTCCGAATCCGTGGAGACCGCGCTGAAGGTGGCGCTCGCCTACCACCGCGTGAAGGGCAACGGCTCACGCTTCCGCCTGATCGGCCGCGAGCGCGGCTATCACGGCGTCAACTTCGGTGGCATCTCCGTCGGCGGCATCGTCTCCAACCGCAAGATGTTCGGCACGCTTCTGACCGGCGTCGATCACATGCCGCACACCCATCAGCCCGGCAAGAACAGCTTCACCAACGGCCAGCCCGAACACGGCGGCGACATCGCTTCCGAGCTGGAGCGCATCGTCACGCTGCATGACGCTTCCACGATTGCCGCCGTCATCGTCGAGCCGGTTTCGGGCTCCACGGGCGTCCTGATCCCGCCGAAGGGCTATCTGCAGAAGCTTCGCGAGATCTGCACCAAGCACGGCATCCTGCTGATCTTCGACGAGGTCATCACCGGCTTCGGCCGCCTCGGCGCGCCTTTCGCGGCCCAGTATTACGACGTCAAGCCCGACATGATTACGACAGCCAAGGGCCTGACCAACGGCGTCATCCCGATGGGGGCGGTCTTCGTCACCTCCGAGATCCATGATGCCTTCATGGAGGGCCCGGAGCACATGATCGAGTTCATGCATGGCTACACCTACTCCGGCAACCCGATCGCCTCGGCTGCCGCGCTTGCGACGCTCGACGTCTACAAGGAAGAGGGCCTTCTCACCCGCGCCGCCGAGCTTTCGGACTACTGGGCGGAGGCGCTGCACTCGCTGAAGGACTGCCCGAACGTCATCGACATCAGGAACACCGGCCTGATCGGCGCGATCGAGCTCGACCCGATCGCCGGCGAGCCAACGAAACGCGCCTTCACCGCTTTCCTGAAGGCCTATGAAAAGGGCCTCCTGATCCGCACGACAGGCGACATCATCGCACTCTCACCGCCGCTGATCATCGAGAAGCACCATATCGACGAGCTTTTCGGCAAGCTGCGCGAAATTCTGCAGAACAACATCTAGACTACGCGTCCAGGGTCCGTTTTTGTCAATTCAGGCGAAAACGGACCCTGTTTTTTTATCTTCTTGCGTATTCGGCGGTAAATTCCTAAGAAACTTGCCGTGCGCCCATCGAAGCCAAACATGGCAGGCGGGCACATTCGCCGCGCGCGATCCGTCGTCTCTTGGCGCATCCCCTTGCGGGCTGTTGTACGACTTGGGTAGCCGCCGCGGCCGAAAAGTCGCGGGTTTGTAACCCACCCAAGGAGATAGAGAAATGAACCTCAAGACATTGTCGGGCGCGACCATCCTCGCCTCCCTCGCCTCCCTCGCCTTTGCGCCGCTTGCCCATGCAGACATCACCATCGGATTGATCGCGCCGCTGACCGGCCCGGTCGCCGCCTATGGCGACCAGGTGAAGAACGGCGCCCAGACCGCAGTTGACGAAATCAACAAGAGCGGCGGCATCCTCGGCGAAAAAGTCATTCTGAAATACGCTGACGACGCGGGCGAGCCCAAGCAGGGCGTATCGGCGGCAAACCAGATCGTCGGCGACGGCATCCGCTTCGTGGTCGGCCCGGTTACATCGGGCGTTGCCATTCCGGCTTCCGACGTGCTTGCCGAAAATGGCGTGCTGATGGTCACTCCGACTGCCACCGCACCCGACCTGACGAAGCGTGGCCTCACAAACATCCTGCGCACCTGCGGCCGCGACGATCAGCAGGCGGAAGTCGCCGCCAACTACGTTCTGAAGAACTTCAAGGACAAGCGCGTCGCGATCATCAACGACAAGGGCGCCTACGGCAAGGGCCTGGCCGACAGTTTCAAGGCCACGCTGAACGCTGGCGGCATCAAGGAAGTTCTCGACGACGCACTGAGCCCGGGCGACAAGGACTTCAGCGCATTGACAACCCGTCTCAAGGCCGAGAAGGTCGACGTCGTCTACTTCGGCGGTTACCACCCGGAAGGCGGCCTTCTTGCCCGCCAGCTGCATGACCTCTCCGTCAACGCCACGATCATCGGCGGCGATGGCCTGTCGAACAGCGAGTTCTGGAACATCGGCACGGATGCTGCGGCCGGAACTGTCTTCACCAATGCCATGGACGCAACCAAGAGCCCCGACTCCAAGGCAGCAGCCGACGCACTGAAGGCCAAGGGCATCCCGGCGGAAGCCTTCACGCTCAACGCCTATGCCGCCGTCGAAGTTTTGAAGGCCGGCATCGAGAAGGCCGGCAGTGCCGAAGATGCGGAAGCCGTTGCCACGGCTCTGAAGAGCGGCGAGCCTGTTGCGACCGCAATCGGCAAGCTGACCTATGGCGAAACGGGCGACCTGACCTCGCAGAGCTTCGCCCTCTACAAGTGGGAAGCCGGCAAGATCGTCCCGGCTGAATAGGCCCAGCCTTTTCGATACAGCATTCACCGGGCGCCTTTATCGGGCGCCCGATTTCGTTTGTGGAGCGAGCGCTCAGCGAATGCGGCGACCTCGCTTTGCCCGACATATGGGCTATAGTTCACCGCAATCAGAACGAGGACGCCATGACCGCAAAGCTCGAACGCCTTATCGACCAGGGAACCGGCCGACAGCCTGCCGATATCGTGCTCAAGGGCGGCCGCTTCTTCGATCTTGTCACCGGCGAACGTGTGGTTTCAGATATCGCCATATCAGGCGACCGCATCGTCGGCACCTGCGGCAGCTATCAGGGCGAGACCGAGATCGACATAGCGGGCAGGACAGTCGTGCCCGGCTTCATCGACACGCATCTGCACATCGAATCCTCCCTCGTCACGCCGCACGAATTCGATCGCTGCGTCCTGCCTTATGGCGTCACGACCGTCATCTGCGATCCGCACGAAATCGCCAACGTGCTGGGCACCGAGGGCATCGAGTTCTTTCTGGATTCGGCGCTGCACACGATCATGGACATCCGCGTCCAGCTCTCCTCCTGCGTTCCCGCCACGCATCTCGAAACCTCTGGCGCCGACCTCCCCATCGAGAAGCTGCTGCCGTTTCGCGATCACCCCAAGGTCATCGGTCTGGCCGAGTTCATGAATTTCCCGGGCGTGATCCACAAGGATCCGATCTGCATGGCCAAGCTTGCTGCCTTCCAGGGCGATCATATCGATGGCCACGCACCGTTGCTGAGAGGCAACGACCTCAACGGCTACCTGTCGGCCGGCATTCGAACCGAGCACGAATGCACGACCGCCGAAGAGGCATTGGAGAAGATCCGCAAGGGCATGCACATTCTGGTGCGAGAAGGTTCCGTCTCCAAGGACCTGGCAGCCCTGATGCCAATCATCACCGAGCGCCTGTCGCCGTTCATCGCGCTCTGCACCGACGACCGCAATCCGCTCGACATCGCCGAGCAGGGACATCTCGACTACATGATCCGCACGGCAATCAAGAATGGCGTCGCGCCGCTTGCCGTCTACCGCGCCGCCTCGATCTCGGCTGCGAGCGCCTTCGGGCTCCGCGACCGAGGTCTCGTGGCGCCGGGCTGGCGCGCCGACCTCGTCGTTGTCGACAGCCTGGAGAACTGCAGGGCCGAGATGGTCTTCTCGGCCGGACGCAAGGTCACCGCCGAGCTCTTTGCCACCCGCAAACAGGTGGCGCCCGTCGGGCTCGACAGCGTCAAGGCCCGCCCCGTCAACACCGCCCACTTCGGCGTGCCGGTTGCCGATGGCGAAACGCCCGTCATCGGTGTCATGCCCGGGAAGATCATCACCGAGCACCGCCGCTACCGGCTGCCGGTCAAGGGCAACCAGACATCGGTCGACCTTGCCAACGACATCATCAAGGTCGCCGTCATCGAGCGCCACGGCAAGAACGGCAACCACGCCAACGGCTTCGTCCAGGGCTTCGGCCTGAAGAAGGGCGCGATCGCCTCCACCGTCGGCCATGACAGCCACAACATCTGTGTCGTCGGCGTCAGCGAAGACGACATGGCGCTTGCAGCCAATCGTCTCGGCGAGATCAAGGGAGGCTTCGTGGTGGTCGAAGACGGCAAGGTCACCGGCGAGATCGCCCTGCCCGTCGCCGGCCTGATGAGCCTCGAACCCCATGAAAGCGTCCGCGACACGCTCCACCATCTGCGCAAGGCCGCCTATGCGCTCGGAACCACCCTGGAGGAGCCCTTCCTGCAGGTCGCGTTCCTGCCGCTACCGGTCATTCCGCACCTGAAGATCTCGGACAAGGGGATGGTGGACGTCGACAAGTTTGCGCTGATCGGGTGAACGCCGGCCATCGGCTACTTCGTGGGATCACGCCGCATGGCGCCTTGTCGTCAAGTCGAGGCCAAACGCCTTCAGTACCGCCAGCATGGTTTCCAGGGTCGGATTGCCGCGCTTGCTGAGCGCGACATGGACATATTCGCGCGCCATCCACGGTTCCCCTGGCGCGCGCAATCACCCGAGCGCGGCCGCGATCAATTTCGCATCGCCTGTCTAAAAAACCTCGTCCGAATTTTCGCTGTCCGTCTATCGCAGGAAGGCGCGACCGGACCTAAGCGTTCACCCGCGCGCAAAACGCATCCAGCGCCCCAAGCTTCACGGCTCCCGCGCCGGCGACCGCTGCACCTCCCGGCATGGGAAGCCTGTCGCCGAGCACCATGCCCGCCGGAAGCTGGAACTGCGCCGGCTGCCGCGTCAGGTTGAAGATGAACAGCAGCGTCTCTCCAGCCTTCCTCCGCGTGAATGCCAACAGATCCTGGTTGGTATCGATGAACTCCATGTCACCGTCGATCAACGCCGGGCGGCTTTTCCGGAAGGCGAGCGTCTGGCGGTAGTGATGGAGCACAGACGCCTCGTCCGTCTCCTGCGTATCGACCGAAAGTGCCGCCTGTTCGTAGGGCACAGGCAGCCAGGCCTTTTCAGCCGCCGTAAAACCGGCGTGCGCCTTGGCGGCCTCCCACGGCATCGGGGTGCGGCATCCGTCGCGCCCCTTGAAGGCCGGCCAGAAGCGGATGCCATAGGGATCCCGCAGGTCCTCGAAGGCAAGCTCGGCCTCCGGCAGCCCCAGTTCCTCTCCCTGATAGAGGCAGATCGAGCCGCGCAGCGCCGCAAGCACGGAGATCGCCAGCTTTGCGACGACAGGCCGCTCCGCCTCGGTCTTGGCAAAGCGACTGACATGGCGATTGACGTCATGATTGGAGAAGGCCCAGCACACCCAGCCGTCCGCCACCGCCTTCTGGAAGGCATCGACGCAGTTGCGGATGTGCACTGCACTGAAATCGGGCCCGAGCAGGTCGAAGGTGTAGCACATGTGCAGCTTGTCACCGCCGCTCGTATAGGCCGCGACCGTCTTCAGCGAACGCGCGCCGTCGCCCACTTCGCCGACGGTTGCCCGATCCTCGTAGCGGTCCAGCAACGCGCGAAAACGCCGAAGGAAGCCGATATTCTCCGGCTGCGTCTTGTCGTAGAGGTGGTTTTGCATGCCATAGGGGTTAGAATCCGGCGCATCGAGCCCTGCATCCCCGGTATCGGGCTCGTGCGGAGGATTGCTCCGCAGCAGCTTGTCGCAGAAATAGTAGTTCACCGTGTCGAGGCGAAAGCCGTCCACGCCGCGATCCAGCCAGAATCTCACCGTTTCAAGCAGGGCATCCTGCACGTCATTGCTGTGGAAATTGAGGTCTGGCTGCGAGGTCAGGAAGTTGTGCTGGTAGTATTGCCGGCGCACGCCGTCCCACTCCCAGCCTGGTCCGCCGAAGATCGAGAGCCAGTTGTTCGGCGCCGTGCCATCCGGCTTCGGATCCGCCCAGACGTACCAGTCGGCCTTGGGATTGGTCCGGCTCGAACGACTCTCCACGAACCAGGGATGGACATCCGCGGTGTGGGAAATCACCTGGTCGATGACGACCTTGATGCCGAGCGCATGGGCGGCGGCCATCATCGCGTCGAAGTCGGCAAGCGTCCCGAAAATCGGGTCTACGTCGCAATAGTCCGACACGTCGTAGCCCATATCGGCCATCGGTGACTTGAAGAAAGGCGACAGCCAGATCGCGTCGACGCCAAGGGATGCGATATAGGGAAGACGCTGGGTAATCCCTTTCAGATCGCCGATCCCGTCGCCATTGGTATCCTGAAACGACCGGGGATAAACCTGATAGACAACCGCGCCACGCCACCAATCCGCATTCCCGCTCGCTTGCAATGCCATCTGCCGTCGTTCCCCGCGCGATTTGACTCGGCCTTGAGACTAAAGCGCACGGCACAAAAGACAACCGCACGCCGCCATTTTGCGCGCCTCAGGCGGCCGGCATCGCATAGCCGCGCTTTTGCATCCTCTTCTCCATCTTGCCGCGCTTGTCACGAACCGTCTCAACGCGTATCAGCGAAGCACGGGAATTCAGGGAGGCCGTCGTTGAGCGCACGTTTTCTATCAATCGGTGAGTGCATGGTGGAGCTTTCGCAGGCCGGCGCCGGCTTGTTGAGAAAGGGCTTTGCCGGAGATACGCTGAACACGGCCTGGTATGCCCGTGCCTGCCTCCCGCCTGCATGGACGGTCGACTACTGTACGGCGCTTGGCGACGATGCCATGTCCGACGAAATGATCGCCTTCTTCAAGGATGCGGACATCGGTACCGACCTGATCCGCCGCATCAAGGGCAAGGCGCCGGGCCTCTATATGATCAGCCTCAAAGACGGGGAGCGTTCATTCAGCTACTGGCGCGACAGTTCGGCGGCCCGCCAGCTTGCTGCCGATCCCGATTTCCTGCGCCGGGCGATCGAGGTGAGCGACGTGATCTATTTCTCCGGCATCACGCTCGCGATCCTGTCGCGCGGCGACGCCGATACGCTGCTTGCCGAGGTTCGACGCGCGAAGGCCGCCGGCAAGCTCGTCGCCTTCGACCCGAACATCCGCCCGCGGCTCTGGTCGAGCTACGACGAGATGCACGCGACGATCAGCGAAGGTGCGCGCGCCTCGACCCTCGTCATGCCGGGCTTTGATGACGAGGCTGCCCATTTCGGCGACGTGTCCATCGACGCGACGATCCACCGATACAAAGCGCTTGGCTCCGCTCATGTCGTCGTCAAGAACGGGGCGGAAGGTGCGACCCTGAATTTCGACGGCAACGAAAGCTTCGTGCCTGCGGAGAAGGTGACCGAGGTCGTGGACACCACCAGCGCCGGCGACAGTTTCAACGGCGCGTTTCTGGCCCGCTACCTCGAAACGAAGGATGCGCCCAAGGCGGCTCGCTTTGCGGCAAGGATCGCTGCGCGCGTGGTCAGCGAACACGGTGCTTTGGTGGCCAGGGAAAAGCTCGGGCTGGCAGAGACTTAGCGTCCGGAAGCGCAGACCTGACGGCGACGAGAACGGTCCCGATCGGGCACCCGGCAGCACTGTAATATTTCCATCATCGACACGGCTCAAAATGAGATCGCGGGAATCGATCATCCGAGCCCGCCCGGAGCCATGCGCCGTCATCCGGTAACCGGCGCGGATGAAGGTCGGGGTCATGCTGCAACGTCTGTCGAACATCCCTCACGGCGAAAATGCCGCCGCATTGCCATTGGACAAACCGGAGCGGCTGGTCATCGTCAGCGATGCTTGGCACCCGCAGGTCAACGGCGTCGTTCGCTCGATCGAGAATACCAACCGCGAGCTTGCAAAGCTGGCGATCGAGGTTGCGATGGTGACGCCGCAGGGCTTCAGAAGCATCCCCTGCCCGACCTATCCGGAAATCCGTCTCTCGATCGCAAGCTACCGCAGGGTGGCAAGAGAGATACGAAAGCACAAGCCGTCGTACGTGCACATCGCCACGGAGGGCCCGCTGGGGCTGACGGCGAGGCGCTGGTGCCTGAAGAACCGGATGCCGTTCTCGACCAGCTACCACACCCGCTTTCCGGAATATGTCGCTGCCCGCCTGCCTATTCCCAAGAGCTGGCTCTATGCCTTCGTGCGGTGGTTCCACAATGCCGGCGCTGCCTGCATGGTGGCAACGCCAAGCCTCGCGCAGGAGCTCGCCGACAAGGGTATCCGCAACCTGGTACCCTGGAGCCGCGGCATCGACGCCAACCAGTTTCACCCCGCGGCACCAGAGGATCGGCCTTTCGGCCTGCAGCGGCCGATTTTCATGACCGTCGGCCGTGTCGCGCTGGAAAAGAACCTGCCTGCCTTTCTCAATCTCGACCTGCCCGGCTCGAAGGTCGTCGTCGGCGACGGCCCTGCCCGTGCCGAGCTCGAGAAGCGCTATCCCGGCGTGCTCTTCACCGGCCTGAAGTTCGGGGAGGAACTGGCCGGGATCTATGCGCAGGCAGATGTCTTCGTCTTCCCGTCGCTGACCGACACCTTCGGCAATACGATCCTCGAAGCGCTGGCGTCCGGAGTTCCGGTTGCCGCCTACCCTGTCACCGGTCCGCTCGACATTATCGGTGAAGACAGCGAGGTAGGCGCACTCGACGAGGACCTTCGGTCGGCCTGCCTTTCCGCGCTGTCCTGTTCGCGCGAACAAGCGCGAGCGCTTGCCACGCAGTACTCCTGGGAGGCGGCAACCCAACAGTTCATCAACAACATTCGTGCGGCCAACGGCGTCTTCACGCCAAAATGGAAGAAAGCCTGGCAGTTTGCCGCCAAGTCGCTGCCGAGAAACAAGAGGCTCGGCGACCCGGATGCGGCGTCACCGGTCTAGGGGCCCCCGGCGGCCTATATGGCTGCAGTCTGAGGAACTTGCTGAATGTTCGTCGCTTATGCATTGCACCTCCTGCAGTGGCATACGGTGCGCAAAGCTCACTCCTTCACTCTCGCCCCTGTGGCGGAAATCCGGCCACGGCGCGTCCGCCGTGAAAACAGTCTATTGCGTTCAAGGACTTCAAAGCGCGACGAGCACAGGTAAGAGGGCGATAGAGAGAAGCCAAGCAGGAGCCTCTGTCACCCCGGCATCACGATCGCCTGCCGGCGTCTCTCGCTCGGTAGAGCCGGAAACGCCAGTGCAACCGCTGCCGCGCCGAGGCCGACCATCGCGGAGCCGATGAACAGCCATGAGTAGTTGGCAAAGGTATCGAATATCCAGCCGCCTATGAGGGGACCGAGCGCCATGCCGAGGCTGGACAGCATCGTCGCCGCACCGAACACCGTGCCTATGATGCGCGGTCCGAAATACTCGCGCGCCAGAACCGCATAAAGCGGCATGACGCCGCCATAGGCGCTGCCGAAGATCACGGCCAAGAAGTAGAATTCGCCCAGTCGGCTGACGAAGAGATAGGCGGCCAGCGCAATGGCTTGGACCAACAGGCCGGCGACAATGACCGGCTTCACGCCGATCCTGTCGGCGAGCCCGCCGTAAAGCAGACGACCGCCAAGCCCCGCCAGTCCCTCGACGCTGTAGATGCTGACCGCCGCCATCGGCGCAACGCCGCAGATCGTCGCGTAGCTCACCATGTGGAAGATCGGCCCCGAATGCGCTGCACAGCAGGCGAAGAACGTCAGACCAAGGACGAGGAATTGCGGCGAACGGAACACCTGCAACAACGCAGGCCGGCCGCCCTCGGCCGCGATGCCGGCCTCGCCTTCATCGGTGGCGGCTGCTGGCGGCTTGCGCACGAGCAGCGCTGCCGGCACCAGAAGGACCCAGGCCGAAACGCCGATGATGAGCATCGCCGTGCGCCAATCATAGGCCGAGATGAGCCATCGGGCCATGGGCGAGATGGTCATCGGTGCAACGCCCATGCCGGCGGAAACGAGGGAGACCGCAAGGCTGCGGTTCGTGTCGAACCATGCCGTCGTGGCAGCGATCACCGGAGCGAAGAACGTGCTGGCGGCGAGACCGACCAGGATGCCGTAGGTCAGCTGAAATTGCACGAGTGTTCCCGCACGGCTCGCCAGCACCAGCGCAAGGCCGAGCAGCGCCGATCCAATCAGCACGACGACACGCGGACCGAAGCGGTCGCTTGCCGCGCCCCACATGAACCCGCCAATGCCCATGACGATGAAATTGAGCGTCATCGCACTCGCGATGCCGAGGTGTGACCAGCCGGTGTCCATTGCGATGGGTCCCTGGAAAATGGCCAGCGAAAACATTGCACCAAGCGCAACGCAGGTCATCAACGCACCCGCGCCGACGATAACCCAGCGATAGGAATTACTCATAGCCCGCAACCTCCATGACGACGTTATCCGATCCGCTCCCAGGCGCTAGACCTTCCGTCCTCGGCCCTTACGACCTTAAGACGTTTGATCGTCGGCATATTCGACAGCCCCCTGCAACTTTCTACGCCGAGACCTCCGGTTGCAAGAGGCCGCGCATTCGCAGGCTGCGCACGAGGGATCAGAACAAATCCACAGCCGAAAGCAGTAATATTAGACAAAATGGGAGCGCCATGAAATTGTAATAACAATAGAATCGGAAGGTACATGTCTGGAGAACGTTATTTATTCGACGCACAATCGCATAAGGCCGTCATGTATCAGGCCGGCGACCATCTATACCCTATCGCGGGCAATAAAGCCGAGCACTGGGTGTCGGGCGACTACATTTTCTGCTTGAGTACGCAAAAAATCTCGTTCTGGGTTCTGGGAAATGATGTCTACGGTCACCTCGGCAGCGGGGAATTGACCCGTGAACCGATCTATTACTTCGGAAGCTAAAGCCCGTGAGGGCCAACAACAAGATTTGCTGCATCCGTCGCCATTCGCCTGAGGCGACGGCAAATGTCCGGCTGTTCAGCCGCAGGACGCGGCCGAACCACTCTCATCATCGACTACGTCCGCCGCTTCTTCGACTCGTACGGGTTTTCCGGCGAGCGATAATGGATGCGGATCGGCACGCTCGGCATGTCGAAATCCACGCGCAGGCTGTTGATCAGATAGCGCGTATAGGATTCCGGCAGCGCGTCGGAGCGCGTGCAGGAGATCATGAACGCCGGTGGGCGAGCCTTGACCTGCGTCATGTACTTGAGCTTGAGACGGCGGCCGGAAACGGCCGGTGGCGGATGCTGTACCTGCTGCTGCTCGAGCCAGCGGTTGAGCTTGGCGGTCGAGATGCGCTTGTTCCAGACCATGTCCGTATCGATGATTGCCTGCATCAGCTTGTCTAGGCCGCGGCCGGTCTGGCCGGAGATCGGCACGGCGCGGATGCCGCGTGCCTGCGGCAGCAAGCGCTCGGTCTTTTCGCGCAGGTCGGCAAGCACGGCCTGCTGGTCCTCGATCATGTCCCACTTGTTGAAGGCGAGAACGGCGGCACGTCCCTCGCGGATCACCAGATCCACCAGCTGCAGATCCTGCTTTTCGAATGGAATGGTCGAATCGAAGACGATGACCACGGTTTCGGCAAAGCGGATGGAGCGCAGGGAATCGGCAACGGAGAGCTTTTCCAGCTTTTCCGTCACGCGCGCCTTGCGGCGCATGCCTGCGGTGTCGAACATCTTGATGGTACGGCCGCGCCAATCCCACTCAACCGAAATACTGTCACGGGTTATGCCAGCTTCCGGACCCGTCAGCAGACGATCTTCACCAAGGAAACGGTTGATCAGCGTCGACTTGCCGGCATTCGGGCGACCGATGATCGCCACGCGCAGCGGCTTGGTGTCGTCATAGGCCGGCTCGAAATCCTCGTCTTCTTCCAGATCCTGCGGGATGTCGACATTGGTGACGGCGACGTCGTCTTTTTCCTTCGGATACGCGCGGTCCTCGCCGATCGCCGCGACGATGGCGTCGCGCAGATCGAGCATCCCCTGCCCGTGTTCGGCCGAGATCGGCGTCGGCTCGCCGAGGCCGAGCGTATAGGCGTCGTAAAAACCGCCGTCGGAACCCTTGGCTTCCGCCTTGTTGGCAACCAGCACGACGGGCTTGCCGCGGCGACGCAGCATCTCCGCCAGATCCTTGTCGACTGGCGTGAGGCCGAACTTGGCATCGACGACGAACAGCGACAGGTCGGCCTCGTCGATCGCCGCTTCTGTCTGGGCGCGCATGCGGCCCTGCAGGCTTTCCTCGTGCGCCTCTTCGAGACCGGCGGTATCGATGATCGTGAAGTTCAGCCCCATGAGCCGCGCATCGCCGGGACGGCGGTCGCGGGTGACGCCGGGCGTGTCGTCGACAAGCGCCAGCTTCTTTCCAACCAGGCGGTTGAAAAGGGTCGACTTGCCGACATTCGGGCGACCAACGATCGCGACCGTAAAGCTCATTGAAATTCCTTAAACTCAGCCCTGTGCGGCGGGCGCCTTGCCGGATGCGGTAATGTTATCAAGCATCATCTGGGCGCGATTGGCAACATTGCGCGGGCTTTGCGCATCGTCGGCGATCGCCTGGAACCACTGGCGCGCCTGGGTCATGTTGCCGGCCTTGTAGGCGGCAACACCGAGCGCTTCGCGAGCGGAGTGGCGGAATGCGTTGGTCGGAACGGCCATTTCTTCGACATGGGCCGAAACCTGCTCGTAGGTGCCGGTCTCGATCAGCAGCCAGCCGGCCCGCATCTTGGCGGCATCGCGAATGGCCTCCGGCGCGGTGGCGTCCTTGCCGATCACATCGAGGGCAGCAACGGCGCCAGCCGTATCACCCTTCTGCGACAGCACCGTGGCAGCGCGCAGGCGGGCAAGCACCGGATAGGCGCCATGGCCTTCCTTTTCCAGCTTGTCGAGCGCGGCGATCGCCTCGTCGTTCTTGTTTGCGTCGGCAAGCTTCATGGCGGCAATGAACTGGTCGCCGGTGCCCGAAGACTGGTTGTCGTCCCAGTATTGGTAGACCTTGTAGCCGACAGTGCCCAGCACGATCAGAACGGCGATCGTAATCAGGTAGCGGCCGAACCGGCGCCACGCGCCTTTCATCTGGTCGGAACGCAGTTCCTCATTGACTTCACGAATGAAGCTGTCGTCGTTGAATGCCATTCTCGTCTCCGGCCGCGGATATGCCTAATCATGCGGGTTGCACGCACATTGTTGGGCCTTCTACCCCATTTTGCGGCAGTTGTAAGGGGGATGTGAAAGATTCGTCACATGGCGAGCGGCGAAACGCCGATCAACAACGCGTGCAGCTTGAAGGTGATCAGCGCCCAGGCAACGACGCCGATGATCACCGAATAGAAATCGTACTTTGCCGACACGAAGGGCCGCAGCGCTCCGTCGCCCGCCCGTTGGCGCCGTTTCAGCGAAATCCGCAGGATGACGCCCCAGGCCAGGAAAGCGCCGAACAAGAGCACCGAGGATGTCTCGCCATTGGCCAGCAGATGCGAAAGCGCCCAGATCTTCACCGACAGCACCATCGGGTGCTTGGTCTTGACTGCGATATGCCCCGCCGGCAGCAGCGAGGCGACCAGACAGATGACCGCAATCAGCATCAGCGCAATCGCAATATGCGCCATCCAGACAGGAGGATTGTACAGCATGCCCGTGACCTGCCGCGCCTGACCGAAGCCATAGATCAAGAGCACCAGCGTCAGGATACTGACGACCGAATAGCCCATTTTCCAGCCGCTCTCCCCAAGGCTTGTGATCATGGATTGGCGAAAGCCGGGTGCCACGACCCGCACCAGATGCAGCCCGAGGAAAAGTATGATGCCTGTTATGAGCAATGTCATGGATGCGCCTCCTGTGCGTAACCTGACTTAGCGGCAGGCGGGAAAAAACGCCAGCGTCACCGCAGCTTCGCCGCAATTCTGTAACAGGAAAGCCGCAAACAAATTGTCGCGGTGCTCATGTTTCGTCCCTTTTTCCAAGCCTCCCTCGCCTTGTCCCTGCTGATTCCGGCGGCCGCGGGTGCCGCCGACCAACCGAAGCAGTTGGTTATGATCTCCTTCGACGGTGCGCACGACAACGCATTATGGCAAAAGAGCCGCGAGATGGCGGCGAAGAACGGCGCGCACTTCACCTATTTCCTTTCCTGCACCTTCCTGATGAACCAGGCAGCCAAGAAGGCCTACCAGGCGCCGCATCAGAAACAGGGAAAGTCGAATGTCGGCTTTGCGCAGAGCGACGACGAAATCCGTGAGCGCTTGGGCAACATCTGGCATGCCCATCTCGAAGGCCACGACATCTCCAGCCACGCCTGCGGCCACTTCGACGGCCGCCAGTGGAGCGAGGCCGACTGGGCTGCGGAGTACGCGACCTTCCATGCGACGCTGAAGAACGCCTGGAAGGGCGTCGATCTCGAGGAGCCGAAGGGCTGGCAGGATCTGGTCGACCGCGGCATCCACGGCTTTCGCGCTCCCTACCTCTCGGCCACTGCAGGCGCCGACATGATCTCGGCGGAAAAGAAGGCGGGCTTCAGCTACGATGCGAGCCTCGTGACCAAGGGTCCGGCCATGCCCGTCGAGGAAGGCGGCATCATCCGCTTCGGCCTGCCGCTGATCCCGGAAGGCCCGCGCGAAAAGCCTGTTATCGGCATGGACTACAATCTCTTCGTCCGCCACTCCAACGGCGAGGAAGACAAGGCCGACACACGGGAATTCGAAGATCGCGCATACGCTGCTTTCAACGAGGCCTTCGACAAGCAGTATTCCGGCAACCGCATTCCGCTGCAGCTCGGCTTCCACTTCGTGGAGATGAACGGCGGCGCCTATTGGCGCGCGCTCGACAGGCTGGTGAGCGACGTCTGCCATCGCCAGGACGTCGCCTGCGTCAGCTATTCCGAAGCGATCCCAATGATCAAGGCACGAGGCAAGCTGCAGCAGGTGTCGGCATCGGGACTTTAGGCTCATTGGTTGGTCGTGTAGGCGGAGGCACTCGGATTTCGATGGTCCCGTCGAGTTCGAAAACTCGGACGCCATAATTGCCCGCCACATCATCGGACGGTTGAAAGCGGCACCTCGTGGCACCTTGGCGGTTGTGGACGACTTGCAGCTCCTTGATCAGAAGCGGGCTAATCCGGACCCGGTGACCCAGGTTCGCGCGTTGACGACGTTCGCCAAGGACGCCGGACCGATCATCGTCTTCACCTCCCAGATCGACCGGTCCTACGATCCATCGACGAAGTCGTGTCCGGATCTCGCCGACGTCCGACTGCCCAATCCGCTGGATCTTAAGCTGTTCGACAAGACCTGCTTTCTGCACGAGGGAGCAGTCCGGTTCCAAGCAGCAGGCTAGTGGCTGCATGGCGCACGCCTGCCGCCCGTTCGCTTCCGCGTTCCGCGAGCGTTTCTTCTGCATGAAAAGCGCCGCCCATCCCGTCCGATGCGCGGCGCTTAAATTCTTCGAGCTCTACCGTTCGGGAGAGGCTTCCCAATACAGTCAGCCGTCGGCGTGGACGATGCCGGGCTCGCGCTCGAGATAGCGCTGGTCGATGTCGGGCAGCGGCTCGCCGCCGATCGCTGATTCGAACGTCCGCAGGCGCTTGTAGATCGACAGCAGCTCGACGATCGTCGTCCACGAATTGACGAGATACTGGAACGAGCCGCGCACCTGGTCGAACACGTTGTTGATCTGCGTCAGCAGACCGAGGGTCAGCTTGCCGGCAACGATGGACGGCACGAGAACGATCAGGCTGAACAAGTTGTCCGCCTGCAGATAAAAAATGCGGGCGACGTTGAAGTACATATAGTTGAAATAGAGGCGGAAGTAGTTCCGGCGCACATTGGCGAACAACTCGGCGACCGTCGGCGGCGTCGCTCGGTCGGCATGGTCTTCGCCGTACACCAGTTCCTTGCGGTAGGACGCCTCGACGCGCTGGTTGCGGAATTCCAGACCCGGCAGCCTGATGCCGACAAAACCCAGAAACACCGTGCCGAAGATCGACCAGAAGAGCGCAGCCCAAACGAGCGCATGCGGCACTTCGCCGATCAGCGGCAGTTCGGTGATGCTGGCGCCGATCTTGAAAAGCACGGGCAGGAAGGCGATGAGCGTCATGACGGAGCTGACGAGGCTGACGCCGAGACTCTCCACGGTCGAGGAGAAGCGCATGGTGTCTTCCTGAACGCGCTGCGAGGCGCCTTCGATGTGACGAAGCTGCGGCCAATGCGCCATGTAGTACTCGTTCATAGCGGTGCGCCAGCGGAAGATCCAGTGGCTGACAAAGAAGAGGTTGAGCACGCCGACCGTGATCGCAATGAAGGCGATGCCGGCAAAGCCGAGCATCCCCAGATAGAGCTGTGCCGCCGTTACCGGGGCGGTCTTTGCCAACGCCTGCTGGATGAGATCGTAAAACGGCCCGTACCACGCGTTGATGGCGACGCTGACCTGAACCGAGAAGTAGGTGTTGAAGATGATCAGCGCCGATCCAAGCACCGACCACATCTGCCATCGGTGCGGGCTGTAGCTGAACCAGAATCCGGAGAATAGCGCAACCGCGATGGCATAATAGATATAGAACCATAGGAAGGGCGTCGACCAGAAGACCGAGGCCCCGATCGGAGCTTCCTGCCCTTCGGCGAGCGGCGGCAGGCCGACGACGGAACCGAGGCTGGAGCCTCCGAAATACCAGACGAGAACGGCAAGAAGCGCCCATGCCACGGCAGAGATGAAGAAGAGTTTCGGCTTTGGGAAATACGATACGAACACGGGATGCGTTGCTTTCCTGAACGGGAGTCTTCGGAGTCTCTAATAGACCAATTGCGGCGAAAACTACGGCAGTTCGCCGAAAGCGGCAATGGCCCCGACCCATTGTTACGCAATTGTAACGCCTTAAGGGACCTTCTTGACGATGGGCAGAACCAGCAGCGCGCACACCACGAGTGTCACCGCCGCCATGTAGGTGGGTGTCGTGAAGCTGCCTGTCCTCTCCGCGATCCGGCCGGCGACGATGGGGCCGGCGATCTGCCCGACACCGAAGGCCGCCGTCATCATGGCAAGCGTCCGGCGCGGACTTGCCGGCGACAGCTTGCGGCCGATCTGCAGCCCGTAGGCGGTGATTGCCAGGAAGGTAGCTCCGAACAGCGCGCCGCCGATCAGCGGCGCTATGGAGCGCGGCAGCAGCACGGTTGCGAGCACGCCCGCTGTTTCCACCAGCAAGGCGGCGACATAGACGTTCCCCGAGCCAAGCGGACGAACGAGAGGTTTCCACGCGAAAAGAGCGACCGAGGCCGTGAGACCCGCGATCAACCAGCAGAGGAATTCCACCATCTGCCCTGCGGCGTCCATGCGCGCGATCGTCACCAGGAAGGTGCCTGTGATGACGTAGCCGAACCCGAAAAGACCGTAGGACGCCGTCAGCAAGAGCATCGGTCGGTTCCAGACGATCGCCGGCTCCTTTCCAGTCTGCGCCGAGGTAGCCGGACCGGACGGCAGGAGGAACCAGACCGCCAAGAGGCTGACGGCAGAAAAGATCGCGCCGCCGATCCAGTTGGAGCGCCAGGCATCGGGACTGCCGTGATAGGCAAGCCCGATCAGCATCACCATGACGGACGACAGGGCGATGCCTGCGCCGGGGCCGCCGAAATGCGCGGCCTGCACGTGATCGTTGCCCGCGGCCGCCCCATGGCTCAGGACGATCGATGAGGTGAAGACCAGCGCAAACGCGCTGGCGACGCCGGCGAGGAAGCGGATCGCCGCAAAGGTCATGACGGAACTCGTCATTGCCATAGCCGCCAAAAGCAGCGCCGTTGCCGATAGCGACAGCAGCGCCACCTTGCGTTCACGTCCGGCCGCCCAGCCATAGGCCGCAAGGACGGCGCCGACGAG
The DNA here is from genome assembly GCF_056406295.1 of Rhizobium sp. P1_C7. Lineage (NCBI taxonomy): Bacteria > Pseudomonadati > Pseudomonadota > Alphaproteobacteria > Hyphomicrobiales > Rhizobiaceae > Rhizobium > Rhizobium sp. P1_C7. The sequence continues at coordinate 178,120 of NZ_JBFUAL010000005.1, read as the reverse complement.
ATAGCCGACGAAATTCGCCGAAGCGATGAAGCCCGCATCTGAGGCCGAAAGCGGCACGCCGCTCATCATGCCCGGCAGGATCGGTGTATAGGAGAAACGCCCAAAGCCCATGGCCGCGGCCATGGCAATTGCCCCGGCAAGGGCGGTGCGGAACAGATGTGTCGGGAAGGTTTCATTTCGTGCCAACATGCTTTGCTTATCGCGCTGCACAATGACGGCGACAATCAAGATTTTCTGATCGATCGATCAATTCCGAAAAACCTTCGCCCGCTCTTGAATTCAATTATCTTACGATATATGTTTTACGACATAGTGAACGATACATCATAAGGAGTGACCATGAGAGGTTTTAGAGGTGGAATGATGGGTGGCGGCGGTTTTCGGATGGGGCGGAAGTTCGCGGCCGGCGACCTGCAGCTGGTAATCCTGGCCCTGCTCTCCGAGCAGCCGCGTCACGGCTACGAATTGATCAAGCTGCTGGAGGAGCGTTCGGGCGGCTTCTATGTGCCGAGCCCGGGCGTCATCTATCCCGCATTGACGTACCTGGAAGAGACAGGCCTTGCCGACGTCGAAATCGAGGGGACGAAAAAGCTCTATCGCATCACCGAGAGCGGCCGAAAACTGGTCGAGGAAAACAGCTCCATGATCGAGCTGACGCTTGGAAAGCTGGAAGGCATCGGCGCCAAGATGGCGCATGTACGCCGCATATTCGACCCCGAGAGCCGCGGAGGCGATCGTGAGGACGAGGCCTTTCCGGACGACAAGAGCGAGGTCGCGGCCGCTCGCATGTTGCTGAAATCCGCACTGCGTCTACGCTATCCCTGGTCGAAGGAGGAAGCCAAGCGCATATCGGGCATCCTGGAACGCGCGGCCGCAGAGATTCTACAGGGAAGTCAGCGCGACTAGGTCAGGCGTCCTCCGCCCGACGGCGGACCCGAAGGAAGGTCCCGCTGCCGTGCTTCCCATGGGAGCGAGCAAGCGGACGATCCGGGCAACACCGCACGGTGTCACCGCCTTTTTGAAAAACCGCTACGCCGCGCCGTCAGGCAGTGTCAGGATCAACGGTCCGTTTCGGGTGGCGACCACCGTATGTTCATACTGAACGGTCGGCGCCTGCGGATCTGCATAGAGCGTCCAGGCGTCGTCTCCGCCTTCGGCCCAGGTGGCCCCGAGCGACAGGAACGGCTCGACGGTGAACACGAGACCATCGGTCATGATCCGCTTTTCGGACGGATCTGGCCACGTCGAAAGCTCTGCTGGCTCCTCATGCAGCGAGCGCCCGACGCCATGGCTCGCAAGGTTCGCGACCAGCGTGTAGCGGTTCCTGGCGGCAAAGGCGCCTACCGCCTGGCCGATCTTGGCCAGCGGCTCGCCCGCTTTCACCTGGTTGAGGCCGACCCAGAGCGCGCGCTTGCCATCGCGGCAGAGCTTCTCGATCTTGTGCTGGGACGGCGCCACGCTGAACGATGCACCGGTATCGGAAAAGAAACCGTCCTTTTCAGCCGACACATCAATATTGACGAGATCTCCCGGCCGAATGATCCTTGACCCGGGGATGCCGTGGGCAATCTCCTCGTTCACGCTGATGCATGTGGCACCCGGAAACTGGTAGCAAAATTCGGGCGCCGAACGCGCGCCGGCATCCTCCAGCACCCTGCGACCGATCTGATCGAGTTCCATGGTCGTGATGCCCGGCTCAAGGGCATCCGCCATGATCTGCAGGGCATTGGCGCAGATCCGGCCGATTTCCTTCAGCTTAAGAAGTTCGTCTTCGTGTTCGATGATCATGAATCCCTTCCCGGCCTCCGCGGGGCCGGTCGGCCGGCTCTCTGTCAAAATGAGAGCACGGCGTCGGTCGAAATCCAACTCATCCTTTACGGCATCATGCTCTTGCTTTAGGCGGTGGCTTTCGCCCCTTCGCCGCTTTCAGTCAATGCCTTTCTGACGATAGGCGCGACTTTCGTGCCGTAAAGTTCGATGCCGCGCATGATCTGGTCGTGCGGCATCAGCCCAATAGCCATCTGCAGCAGGAAGCGATCGTTCTTGAAGAGCCGATGATGGGCGATGATCTTCGCGGCGACGAGTTCGGGATCGCCGACAAAGAGCGCGCCGTTCGGGCCCCGCGACGCGTCGAAATGATCACGGTTCGTCGGACCCCAGCCGCGCTCGCGGCCGATGCGGTTCATGACCTCCGCCTGCCGGCCGTAGAATTGATCGGCGGCTACATCGGTCGTATCGGCGATGAAGCCGTGGACGTTGATGCTTGTCCTGAGCTTTGCCTCATCCTGCCCTGCCCTGCGAGCGGCCTCGCGGTAGAGATCGAACAACGGCGCAAACCGTCGCGGCTCACCGCCGATGATCGCCAGCGCCACCGGGAGCCCCAGCGCCCCGGCGCGCGCCACCGACTGCGGCGTGCCGCCAACGGCGATCCAGATCGGCAACGGATCCTGCAATGGCCGCGGATAAACGCCGCGACCGTTGATGGGCGCCCGCATCTCGCCGGACCATGTCACCATCTCGCCATCGCGCAACGCCATCAGCAGATCGAGCTTTTCCTCGAACAGCTGGTCGTAGTCTTCGAGATTGTAGCCGAACAAGGGGAAGGACTCGATGAAGGAGCCACGACCGGCCATGATCTCGGCGCGACCGTTGGAGAGAAGATCGAGCGTCGAGAACTGCTGGAAGACTCGCACGGGATCGTCGGAGCTGAGCACCGTCACGGCGCTCGTCAAGCGGATGTTCTTTGTTTTCACCGCGGCCGCCGCAAGCGCCACCGCCGGCGCCGATGCCGCATAGTCCGGCCGGTGATGCTCGCCGAGCCCAAAGACTTCGAGCCCGACCTGATCGGCCAGTTCGATCTCCTCGATCAGATGTTTCAGCCGCTCGGCTGCCTCCGCACCTCTGGTCCGGCTCGGATCGGGGTTCACGTCGGCAAAGGTATAGAGGCCCAGTTCCATGGCTTGCATCCCGTTGAGTCCATTCCTTCAGATAAGGATGGGGCAGAGCGGGAGCAAATTCAAATTCTAGAAGGAATTGTTCTAGAATGTTGATGGGCGGGCCAGGCTTGGGCAGTCCATGGATCGATGATCTCTGTCTCCATCCCTTGAAAATCTTTCCGATACCGTGTGACCAGAACAAACTCACGCCCTCTGGCCGACGCGGCTGTGGAGGTGTCTCGCAGGGGCCGGGAGGTTGAACACGGCAGAAAGAATTGCAATCTCGGGCCCGGCCCCAAAAAGTGTCTTTTACGCCCTCCTCAATCCAGCGCCGCAATTCCCTTCCCTGAACCGGGTCGCGCCGCCGCTCCAACTGCAGGATGCCGATCTCCAATTTAAAAGGCGCGTTGCCAAATCCGACTCCAATTTCAACCACTTCAGCGCTTGAACGGAATCATTCTGCGAACCGCTTCATACCGGAGATAAAGCCCGCCCCAGGCGATGAGACCCAGGTAGACGCCAAACAGCAGGTGCGAGAAAACGGGGCTCCCTACTCTCAGATGCGTGGCGATCGCTCCCCCCAGCAGGCCGGTGAGCAAGATCGCGCCGAGCACGGACGTCCGCGGAATGGCATAGAGCAGCGCGCAGACAACGGTGATGACACCGAGACCTCGTGCAAGCTGAGGATCGCCGGAATAGCCAAGCGCCGTCAGCGTCTCGGTCACAGGCCCAATCGGCACAAGCTTGATCGCGCCGTCGAAGACAAGGAACGCCACGATCACGCCGCTCATGACGGTCCCGGTGACGGTTTGCCAGCGCGGCAGATTTACGCTTGAATCAGAAATTGCAGACATGGATCTATCCCCCTGTTTCGGTCCTTGAAATTCACATCCCGGCGAGGAGCTCTGCGAGCTGGTCGGCGCATTTTCCCCATCCCTCGTAAAAACCCATCTCCTCATGGGTCTTCTTGTCTTCGGCTGTCCAGTGCACGGCCCTTGCGGTGTATTTGGTCCGCCCGTTTCCAAGATCTTCCAGAAGAATGATGGCGGTCATGAACGGCTTTTCGGAAGGCACCCAGGCGCTGGTGAAGGCATCGGTGAAGACGATCTTCTCGTTCTCGACGATTTCGAGATATACGCCGCGGTTTGGAAACTCCTGGCCCTCCGGGCTGCGCATGACGATCACATTGGCGCCGCCGGGGCGAACGTCGAGCGTGGCTTCGGCGATGCTCCAGGGGCGCGGCACAAACCACTCCTTCATCAGCTCGGGATCGGTCCAGGCCTTGTAGATCTTCTCGCGTGGCGCGTCGAATTCGCGGACAAGAACCAGTTCATGTTCGGCGTTGGCGGTCATTTTTCAGCATTCCTCCTGTTGGGCAAAACCTGTTATCGTCAGGCTGTCACAAGGACGTCGGGTGGTTTGCCGTTCCGACACAGGTCAAGGATTCTTCCGAGATTTATTTCACCGCAGGCACAGCCGGCACGTTCTGCAGGCTGTCGATCTGCCCGCGGATATGGGCCGCTTCGGCGGCCGAATGGGCAAGGGCAATGGCGCGGTCGAAGGCTTCGTGTGCCTCGCGGGCACGGCCGATCTGCTTCAGCAGACCGCCCCGCAGGCCGTGATAGTAAAAATAGCCGTCAAGCTTCTCGCCGAGCGTTTCGACAAGCCTCAGAGCCTCTTCCGGCCCCCTCAGCTTCGACACCGCGACGGCGCGGTTGAGCGTGATAACAGGCGACGGTTGGATGCGTTCCAGCGCGCGGTAGAGGAGTTCGATCTCCTCCCAGTCCGTGTCTTGGGCGCGCTTGGCGCGCGAATGCAATGCCGCGATTGCCGCCTGAAACTGGTAGGGGCCGGGCTGGCGATGCCGGATCGCTTTGTCCAGCAGCGCCAGGGCCTCGTTGATGAGTTCCCGGTTCCACAGCGAACGGTCCTGATCTTCGAGCAGGACGATGTCATTGGCGCCGTTGAAGCGGGCCTCGCGGCGGGAGATCTGCAGCAGCATCAGCGCCAGCAACCCCATGATTTCGGGCTCGCCGGGAAAGATCCGCAGCAGCAGACGGCCGAGACGGATCGCCTCGCCGCTAAAGGCACAGGCCTCGTGCTTCGGATCAGCCTGGCTGTAGCCCTCGTTGAAGACGAGATAGATCATTGTGCTGACGATCGAGAGCCGTTCCGCCCGTTCGGCGGCATCGGGGGCCCCGAACGGCACGCCTGCCTTCGCGACGCGGGCCTTGGCGCGGGTGATGCGTTGCTCCATCGCGCTGTCTCCGACGAGAAAGGCGCGAGCGATCTGCTGCACCGACAAACCGGAGACGATGCGCAGCGCCAGCGCGATCTGCTGCGTGGCGGGCAGGTCGGGATGGCAGCAGATGAAGAGCAGCCGCAGGATATCGTCGCGATAGTTGGAATCGTCCAGACGCTCGGCGATATCGCTTTCCGCATCTCCGGTATCGGAAATCAGCTCCTCGTCGGGCAGCGCCTGGGTCTTCGACCGCCGGCGCACCGCATCGATACCACTGTTGCGGCCGACGAAGATCAGCCATGCCGTGGGATCGCGCGGGGGCCCCTTGTCCGGCCATGTGCGGATGGCGCGAAGGCAAGCCTCCTGAAAGGCCTCTTCCGCGATATCGAGATCGCGGAAGTACCTGAGCAGCGCGCCAAGCGCCTTCGGCCGGGCCGAGGAGAGCGTCACGTCGATCCAGGCAATGTCTGTCATGTCGACAATTCTCCCGGCCTGAAGACGTAGAACGGCCGAATTTCATAGGAGGTGGAACCGGGATTGACGGCGGAAAGCTCCTTTGAAAACGCAACAGCCTCCTCCAGGGTGTCGAAATCGACCACATAGAAGCCAAGAAGAGCTTCCTTCGTTTCGGCAAAGGGACCGTCGAGAACCAGAGGTTCTTCCCGGCCCTTGCGCACGGTCGTCGCCGCCGTCGTCGGCATCAGCCGGCCGACAGGCCCGAGCTTGCCCGCCTTGGCGATAGGATCCTGAACGGCATGGAGCTTCGCCATCACGGCGTCTTCTTCCTCCTTGGTCCAGGAGAACACCGTCTCTTCGTTGGCATAGCAAAGGATTGCATAAAGCATGTCTTACTCCTCTTCCTGAATGACGAAGGAGTAACGCGACAACCGACAACGTGCAGCAAAAATTTACGAACGACCAGAAGGACATGCGCCTGTTTGCCGGCAACGTCACCTCGACGCCTGCTTCGCGCCAAGACAGCCTTTGCTTGATCCTGCTGCGCTATTCCTCGATCTTCGGTTCGACGAGCCTTGCCAGGTTTCGAAGCGACTCCTGCCAACCGAGATAACAAGCTTCCAAGGGGATGGCGTCCGGTACACCCGCCTGCGTTATATTCACCTCGGTGCCGACCGACACCTTCTTCAACAACACGGTGACTTCCATTTCGCCAGGCAGGTTGGGGTCGTCGAACCGGTCTGTGTATCGCACTCGTTCGCCTGGAACGAGCTCGAGATACTCACCGCCAAACGTGTGGCTGTTGCCTGTCGTAAAATTTCGGAAGGACATCGTGAATTTGCCGCCGACTTTCGGTTCCAAGCCATGCACGGTGCAGGCAAAGCCGTTGGGCGGAAGCCACTTGGCGAGCGCATCCGCCTCCAGGAAAGCGCGATAGACCTTGTCCGGGTCGGTTGCCAGAACGCGGTGCAGGCGTACGGTATTTGGCATGATGATCATCCTTTTGAATTGATGGAACAGACGATACCAAGGACGAGCGACGCTTTGCCAATCCGACACGGGATCGATCTGTTATCGATGTAAATTACGCATATGCGTATCGCTCGGTTCAACACACGGTACGAGCACTTGGACCAACTCGCCGCCGCATCCACCACACGCCTTTCATGCTAGATTGGCTTTCCAGCAACGGCTGCCAAAGAGGCGATTATGGCTGACGGCAAGAAATCCTCCCAGACCACCGCTGCCCACAAGCGGCGACACAAAATCAATCCCAAGCGTGACGTCAGGCCCCAGGTTCTGGCAAAAGCCAATCGTCTCGTCGCCTGGTCCGCTTCGCTCGTCGTTGTTGCCTTTCTCGTTATCGTCGCGGTTCATGCGATGCTAGCCAAGTGGTGGTGACTGGCCGCCATCCCTTTGTACGTTGCCGCCAGCCCGTGCAGAGAACTCTTCCTTCCAACGAAGAGGGCAACATTCACGGCGCCGACGCGCCGTGGCTGGATCCCTGGGACAAGCACAGGGATAAGGTGGCGAAGGGCACTGTCAGTCGCCCTCCCCGGCAGACCCTGGTATGCGCTACTCCTCGCTCAGCGTCCGCTTCACCGCGCTCCGCCATCCCTTGAGCTTTGCCGCACGCGTCTTCTCGTCCATCTCGGGTTCGAAGCGGCGGTTGCATTTCCAGCTCTTGGCAAAGCCTGCTCGATCCGGCCACACCCCAGCCTTGCTGCCGGCGAGCCAGGCCGCACCGAGCGCTGTGGTCTCCAGGATCACCGGCCGGTCGACCGGCGCATCGAGAATGTCAGCAAGCCGCTGCATCGTCCAGTCGGACGCGACCATGCCGCCGTCGACGCGCAGGACGGTACTGTCGACACCGCCCTTCCAGTCCTTGTGCATGGCATCGAGCAGGTCGCGGGACTGGTAGCAGACCGCCTCCAGCACAGCGCGGGCAAACTCCCGCGGACCGCTGTTGCGGGTCAGGCCGAAGATAGCGCCGCGGGCGTTCGCATCCCAATGCGGCGCACCGAGGCCGGTGAAGGCTGGCACCAGATAAACCTCCTGCATCGGATCGGCCTGGTCGGCGAGCTCTCCGGTTCGCGAGGCGCTGTCGATGATGCCGAGACCGTCACGCAGCCACTGAACGGCCGCACCGGCAATAAAGATCGAGCCTTCGAGCGCATAGGTGGTCTCGCCGTTCAGCCGGTAGGCGATGGTGGTCAGGAGTCGGTTCCTGGAGCGGACAATGTCACCGCCGGTATTCAGCAGCGCAAAGCAGCCGGTGCCGTATGTGGATTTCATCATCCCTGGCTCGAAGCAGGCCTGCCCGATCGTCGCCGCATGCTGATCGCCGGCAACGCCGAGGATCGGGATCGCGGCGCCGAGGATATCGGGATCGGTGACGCCGAAATCGTCGGCGCAGTCCTTCACCTCGGGCAGCATCGCTGCGGGAACCCGCAGGATGTCGAGCAGGTCCTTGTCCCACCGATTGTCCGCAATGTTGTACATCAGCGTCCGCGATGCATTGGTCGCATCGGTCGCGAAGCTCTTGCCCCCGGTCAATCGCCAGATGAGGAATGTATCGATCGTGCCGAAGCAGAGCTCGCCCTTGGCGGCGCGCACGCGCGCACCCTTCACATTGGCGAGCATCCATGAAAGCTTGGTACCGGAAAAATATGGATCGAGCAGCAGTCCGGTCTTCCTGGTAAACGTCTTTTCAAGGTCCTGCTTCTTCAGCTTGTCGCAATAGCTCGCCGTGCGGCGGTCCTGCCAGACGACGGCGTTGTGGATCGGCCTGCCGCTGTCGCGCTCCCAGACGACCACCGTCTCGCGCTGATTGGTGATGCCGAGCGCCGCGATGTCCTTCGCCTCGATCTTCGCCTCGCGGATGGCCATCTTGATTGTGGAGACGACCGAGTCCCAGATCTCCTCGGGGTCGTGTTCGACCCAGCCGGAGCGCGGGTAGAACTGCGTGAACTCCTTCTGTCCCGCCCCCGCGATCTTCGTTTCGCCATCGAACACGATCGCCCGCGTCGACGTCGTCCCCTGATCGATCGCCAGAACATATCCGCCCATTCCAGTCCTCCCCCGCATCGTGATTATTGCATCGAATCAATAGGACAGCCGGGCGACCGAGGAAAGCGCTCCATGTTCGATTCGACAAAAGAGATTTGCCCCGAACGCAATTGCCAGCGCAGCCGCTTTGCGCATAACCTCATATCCTCGTGCACCGCACATTGCGCATCGGAGAAAAGCATGGCCAGAACAGTTGTCGTCACCGGATCCACCAGCGGCATCGGGCTTGCGATCGCCACCGCATTTGCCAGCAAGGGCGACAATGTCGTCATCAACGGCTTCGCAAAGCCCGAGGAAATCAAGGCGATAATCGAGCGGCTTGTATCAATGTCAAAGGCGAAGGCGTTTCATCATCCAGCCGACATGACCAAACCGGCCGAGATCGCCGACCTGATCGACACGGCGGCCAGGACCTTCGGTTCCGTCGATGTGCTCGTCAACAATGCCGGCATCCAGCATGTCGAGAAGATCGAGGACTTCCCCATCGAAAAATGGGACCAGATCATCGCCATCAATCTGTCCAGCTCGTTCCATACCATGCGCGCTGCCATACCGCTGATGAAGGAGAAGAAGCGGGGCCGCATCATCAATATCGCGTCTGCCCACGGGCTGGTAGCCTCTCCGTTCAAGTCCGCCTACGTCGCCGCAAAACATGGTATATTGGGCCTGACGAAGACGGCGGCGTTGGAACTTGCGGAATTCGGCGTCACGGTGAACGCCATCTGCCCGGGCTATGTGCTGACCCCGCTGGTCGAAAAGCAGATACCGGATACGGCCAAGGCGCGCGGCATGACCGAGGAACAGGTCAAGACCGAGGTGATCCTGAAGGCCCAGCCGACGCATGAATTCGTCAAGGCGGAAGAGATTGGCGCGCTGGCTCTCTACCTCGCCGGCGACGATGCCCGTCAGATCACCGGCACTCACATCTCGATTGACGGTGGCTGGACGGCGGCATAACTTCAAAAAAACGATAAAAAACAAGGAACATCATGAACGACAGCATCCGCTTCATCCTGAATGGCGAAGACATTTCGCTAGGAGACGTCCGGCCGACCGAGACGCTTCTCGACTTTCTCCGGTTGAGGCGCCGGCTGACGGGCACGAAAGAGGGATGCGCGGAAGGCGACTGCGGCGCCTGCACCGTCCTTATCGGTCGGCTGATCGACGGCAAGCTCGCTTATGAATCGGTGAACGCCTGCATTCGTTTCGTGGGCTCACTGAACGCGACCCATGTTGTCACCATCGAACACCTGGCGGCCAAGGACGGTGCGTTGCACCCGGTGCAGCAGGCCATGGTCGATTGCCACGGTTCGCAATGCGGCTTCTGCACCCCGGGCTTCGTGATGTCGTTATACGGCCTCTGGCTCTCCAACGAAAACCCGAACCGGGCCGACATCGAAAAGGCGCTGCAGGGCAATCTCTGTCGTTGCACGGGCTACGAGCCGATCGTCAAGGCTGCCGAGCAGGTGAGCCGCGCCCGCCCGAGTGCCATTTTCGATCCGCTGGAACGGACCCGATCCGACATCGTCGCCCGCCTCTGGGCGATGCGGGGCAACGAGACCATCACGATCACCTCGGGCGGGGAGCGGCTGATCGTTCCAGGCTCGGAAGAGGCGCTGGCAAGGGTACTCGCCGAGGAGCCCAACGCCACCATCGTCGCCGGCTCCACCGATGTCGGCCTCTGGGTCACCAAGCAGATGCGGGCGCTGAACCCGGTCGTCTTCATCAATCATTTGCCGGAGTTGCAGTCGATCATCGCAGGTGACGGCGGCATTACCATCGGCGCCGGCGTCACCTACAGCCGCGCCTTTGGCGCCATTGCCCGCAAGGTGCCGACGCTCGGCCGACTGATCGACCGCATCGGCGGCGAGCAGGTCCGCAACATGGGCACGATCGGCGGCAACGTCGCCAATGGTTCGCCGATCGGCGACAGCCCGCCGCCGCTGATCGCGCTCGGCGCCACGGTCAGGCTGCGCTCCGTTGCAGGCACGCGGATGCTGCGGCTGGAGGACTTCTTCGTCGACTACGGGAAGCAGGACCGCCGCCCCGGCGAATTCGTCGAGAGCATTTTCGTGCCTTACCCCGCCGACGGCACGCAGTTCGCCGTCTACAAGATCACCAAGCGCCGTGACGAGGACATCACCGCCGTGCTCGGCGCCTTCTATCTGACGCTGGATACGGAAGGCGACGTCAACGACATCCGCATCGCCTTCGGAGGCATGGCCGGCACGCCGAAGCGCGCCCGCGCCGTCGAGACGGAACTGATGGGCCGCCCCTGGAACGAGGCGACGATCGAAGCCGCCCGTGACGCTTTCGACGCCGACTATCAACCGCTCACCGACTGGCGCGCGACCGCCGAATACCGCCAGTTGACGGCCAAGAACCTGCTGATGCGTTTCTACCTCGAAACCTCGGGCACGCCCGCGGAACTGAAGCGTTTCGAGGAGGTGGCGTGATGAGAAAGCTCCTACCCATTCCTCGTCTGCAAGCGTCGATGGCTGGCAAGACCCTCTCCTCCTGTGCCTTGTTCCTGTGCTCGTCACAGGAATCCAGCCCGCCCAAGCCCTTGGACATGAAAGACTTTTCGATTGCCAAGGCGGATTCACTCGCAGCGCCAACACGCCGTGGCCGGATTCCTGTGACGAGCACAGGAACGAGGTTGGCAAAGGGAGCGGCTCTCAGAGCCGCAGCGATCGGAGGTCCATCCCATGGATAAATCGACCTTCGCGGATCCGAAAGTCGTCATCTCAGGCCCGATGCACGGATCTGTCCGACACGATTCCGCCCATAAGCACGTCACCGGTACTGCCGACTACATCGACGACCTGCCGGAACCCGCCGGCCTCCTGCACGGCGCACTCGGCCTCTGCGACCGTGCGCACGCCGAAATATCGGGCATGGATCTGTCGGAGGTTGCGCGTACCCCTGGCGTTGTCTGGGTCTTCACCGGCAAGGACGTTCCCGGCGTCAACGACGTCAGCTCCAACGGCAGCCACGACGAGCCGCTGCTCGCCGTCGGCAAGGTCGAGTTTCACAACCAGCCGATTTTCGCCGTCATCGCCGAAACCCGCGACATCGCCCGCCGGGCCGCCCGCAAGGCGAAGATCGAGTATCGCGACCTGCCACACTGGTGCGACATCGACGGCGCGCTCGCAAACGACAGCCCGCTCGTTATCACGCCGATGACGCTGAAGCGCGGGGAGGCGAAGAAGGAGATGGGCACCGCCCCGCGCCGGCTGAAAGGCCAGATGCGGATTGGCGGCCAGGAGCATTTCTACCTCGAGAGCCACATCGCCATGGCGATCCCCGGAGAGGACGACGAGGTGACTGTCTGGTCCTCCACCCAGCACCCGAGCGAGATCCAGCACATCGTCGGCCATGTGCTGAATATTCCGTCGAACGCGGTGACAGTGAACGTGCGCCGCATGGGCGGCGGCTTCGGCGGCAAGGAAACGCAGGGCAACCAGTTTGCGGCGCTCGCAGCCATCGCCGCCAAGAAGCTGAAGCGCGCCATCAAGTTCCGTCCCGATCGCGACGAGGACATGACGGCAACCGGCAAGCGCCACGACTTCCTGGTCGACTACGAGCTCGGCTTCGACGACGAGGGCGTGATCCACGCGGTTGACGCGACCTATGCAGCACGCTGCGGTTTCTCCTCCGATCTCTCGGGTCCGGTGACCGACCGCGCCTTGTTCCATGCCGACAGCAGTTACTTCTATCCGCATGTGCATCTGACGTCGAAACCGCTGAAAACCCACACGGTATCGAACACCGCCTTCCGCGGCTTCGGCGGCCCGCAGGGTATGCTCGGCGCCGAGCGGTTCATCGAGGAAATCGCCTATGCGGTCGGCAAGGATCCGCTCGATGTCCGCAAGCTGAACTTCTATGGCCAGCCCGGCTCCGGCCGCACCCTTACCCCCTATCACCAGGAGGTCGAGGACAGCATCCTCGAACGCATCGTCGGGGAACTCGAGACGTCGTCCGACTACCAGGCCCGCCGCAACGCGGTGATCCAGTTCAACCGGGACAGCCGCTATATCCGCAAGGGCATCGCGCTGACGCCGGTCAAGTTCGGCATCTCCTTCACCATGACCGCCTTCAACCAGGCAGGCGCGCTCGTCCACGTCTATCAGGATGGCTCCATCCACCTGAACCACGGTGGCACCGAAATGGGCCAGGGCCTCTACACCAAGGTCGCCCAGGTTCTCGCCGACAGCTTCCAGGTCGATATCGAGCATGTGAAGATCACCGCGACCACGACGGCCAAGGTACCGAACACGTCGGCCACTGCTGCATCCTCCGGCTCCGATCTCAACGGCATGGCAGCCTTCGACGCCGCTCGCCAGATCAAGGAACGGCTCGTCGCATTTGCCGCCGAGAAATGGAGCGTCCCCGCGTCGGACGTGATCTTCCTGCCGAACCGCGTGCGCGTCGGCGAAAACGAAGTGCCTTTCCCCGACTTCATCAAGCAGGCCTATTTCGCGCGTGTCCAGCTCTCGGCAGCCGGCTTCTACAAGACGCCGAAGATCCACTGGGATCGAGCGGCCGGCCGCGGCACGCCGTTCTACTACTACTCCTACGGCGCCTCCTGCACCGAAGTCTCCATCGATACGCTGACCGGCGAATACCTGATCGACCGCACCGACATCCTGCACGATGTCGGTCGCTCCCTGAACCCGGCCATCGACATCGGCCAGATCGAGGGCGCTTTTGTGCAGGGCATGGGATGGCTGACGACGGAAGAGCTGTGGTGGGATGCCAAGGGACGGCTGCGCACGCACGCGCCGTCCACCTACAAGATCCCGCTTGCCTCAGACCGGCCGAAGGTCTTCAACGTCCATCTGGCCGAATGGTCCACCAATGCAGAGGCCACCATCGGCCGTTCCAAGGCCGTTGGCGAGCCGCCCTTCATGCTGGCGATCTCGGTGCTGGAAGCCCTCTCCATGGCCGTCGCCAGCGTCGCCGAATACAGGGTATGCCCGCGGCTCGACGCGCCCGCAACGCCGGAGCGCGTGCTGATGGCCGTCGAACGGATGAAGAAGGTGTAGCGATGGCGATCCGCGAGGTTTTTTCCGGCGTCATACCCAGAAGCGACTTTCGCGCCTTTCTCGCGACGCGCCCCCACTCCATCCTGATCGAAATCATCGGCACGCAAGGCTCGACGCCGCGCGAAGCCGGGACCTTCATGCTGGTCTGCGAACACGCCATCTGGGGTACGATCGGCGGCGGCCAGTTCGAGTTCATGGCGATCCGCAATGCGCGGCAATTGCTTGACGGTAGCGGCGGCGTGGAGACGATGGACATTCCGCTCGGCCCGGAGATCGGGCAGTGCTGCGGCGGGCGCACGCAGTTGCGCTTCCGGCGCGTGACGGATGCGGTCGTTTCCTCTCTGGAGAGAAAGCGAAGGGGCGCGGCCGAGAACCTGCCGGAGATCTACCTCTTTGGCGCCGGCCATGTCGGCCGGGCTCTGGCCGCGGCACTCGCCCCTCTGCCCGTTTCCGTCACCGTCGTCGAAACCCGCGAGGAAGAGCTGGCCAACCTGCCGGCCTGGACCGCGACGCGTCTCGTGCCGATGCCGGAGGCGCTGGTCAACGATATGCCCGCGGGCGCCGCGGTGGTGATCCTGACCCACGACCACGCCCTCGATTTCCTGATCGCCCGCGAGGCCCTGTCGCGTCCCGATCTCGCCTACGCCGGCATGATCGGCTCCGCCACCAAGCGCGCCACATTCGCAAGCTGGCTGGCGCGCGAGGGCGGCGGCGATAAGTCATGGCTCGACCGGCTGACGCTGCCGATCGGCGGCACTGCTGTCAGGGACAAGCGGCCGGAGGTGATTGCTGCCATGACTGCCGCCGAAATCCTCACCGCGCTTGCGGCTTACCGCCAGGGCTCCGCCTCGTAGCGCGGCTCGCGGCCGTCCATGAAGCCGAGGTCACGCTTGACGCGATCCGGCAAGCCTTCCAGATCCAGCCGCTCCCGTCGTACGAAGCGCCGGACAAGCGTCCTTGCGACCCCAAAAAGCCATAGGGAGGGTCGGGAAACCGTTCTCTTCTCAGCCTGTTCAATAGTGGCGCAGTCCATGACATCACCTCGATAATCTTTGTCTTGGCTTGCAGCCTGCGGCATAAAATGCTGCAGTTCCAATCGAACAACCGTCTGCATGCATAAAGAGAACTTATTCATGAAGCTGTCGAAACAATTCCCGCTCAACGCCTTGCGCGTGTTCGAGGCCGTCGCCCGGCTCGGCAGCTTCACAAGGGCCGGCGAAGAGCTCGGCATGACGCAGACCGCTGTCAGCTATCAGGTGAAGCTGCTGGAGGAGAATATCGGCGAACCGCTTTTCCTGCGCCGCCCGCGCCAGATCAGCCTGACGGATGCCGGCACAAGGCTGGCACCGAAGGTGACGGAAGCCTTTTCGCTGCTGAGCGAGGCAATGGCGCAAGCCCGCGGCGACATCCAGTCCACACTTCTGATCAATACCGTGGCCACCTTCGCCTCCCACTGGCTCGCCCGGCGCCTCGGTTCCTTTCAGCTGGCACATCCCGCGATTGCGGTGAGGCTTTCGACAGCCGAGGCGCTTGTCGATTTCAGCCGCGAGGCGGTTGACGTCGCCATCCGCTCCGGCACCGGCAACTGGCGCGGCCTCTGTGCCGACAAGCTGATCGAGACCAATTTCACGCCGATGCTAAGTCCGAAGCTTGCCGAAAGCATCGGCGGAATTCATCGGCCGGAAGATTTGTTGAAACTGCGGATCATCGATCCGAGCGATCCATGGTGGCAACAGTGGTTCACGGCCGCTGGGCTTCACGATCTTGATCTGGAAGAGAGGCCACGCAGCCAGTATGGCGCACAGGCATTCGAGGCGAGTGCTGCCGTTGCAGGCCAAGGAGTCGCCATTCTGACCCCCGCCTTTTACCTCGACGAAGTGGCGCAAGGCCGGTTATTCCAGCCGTTCGAACTCACCTGCAAGGATGGTCGCGGCTACTGGCTGGTCTACGCCGAAAATCGCCGAAACGTGCCCAAGATCAGGGCGTTCCGAAACTGGATCGTCGATGAAATCACGCGTGCAGACGATGCCGAGTTTCAATACCCCATCTCCGGCGCATAAAAGCAGCGAGGCGTGTCCTCGTTCGGAAAAAGGCAAATATGGTAGTCGCCGTCGCCCGACTTCATCGCCTTGGTCATCGGCAGTAGAAAGACATGAGCATGGGTGACGAGACGATGATCGCCCGGCAGCAGCGTCACGCGATAGCCGCGCGGGGTAACCGCCACGCTCTTGGAAGGGATCATCTGGCAGTCACCGGTCTCGTTGTCACCATTGCAACAGTAGGGTTCGTAACTCCAGCCGGAAGGAGCGTCGTGTGCTTCGACACATGTCGCAAAGGCAATCATCAAAAACACAAGAATGCTGCGCATCGGCATCTTCTCCGTCGATGAATGCGCCGCCCGTGAGTAAAGCGATCTCCACCTCAACCCGGCGGCCTCAAACGAAAGTGTAACCGAGTCTTAACATTTCAAGGACTGCTAAAATTCAAAGTGGAGCACACACTGCACCAAATGCGGAAAATCCATGGACACAATGCAACCGAAGACATACATCGCTATGGAGATGATCATGCTCTTCGACGCTGTGGGAGGCCGCATGCAGGGTATTTCATGTGCAGTTGCCGTCCTGTTCGCCGTATCCGCAAACGCCACGGCCCGAGCTATTTCCATAACCCGGTTGACTTCGAAGACCTCAAGGCGGGCGAAATGCTGCCGGCCCGTGAACTCCTGGAACCGCGCTTCGAGGGCCCTATCAGGACAGGCTGGACCAGAACGTTCCCGCGCGCGACAGGATCAATGCTCACTCTTCGATATCGGATATGTCGGCGACGAAGGCGACTGGGCACTCGTTCTGGTGCGCCACGTCGACGTTGAGGTGCTGCGCTTCAGGCGTTCCGCGAAGCTAGAACTCTTACCGGCGTCAGAGACGCAATCGTCCCGTATCGGCGGACTTCCCGAGCGCTTCACGCCGACATCTTGCGTTGATGGCGGTGCGGCAATGTTTGCGAAAACGGAGATAGACGGACGCACCTATATCAGCTTGGGGAAGAGCTCCGAATGACGCGTTTCCCCTTTCCTCCGAGCCCAACTTTTTGCATGGTGTTGAATCGGAGGAAGAATAGGGGAACTGAATGTATGAATACGCCATAGCGTGGGAGTGGCTGGCTTTTGCCGCCCGTTGGTTCCACGTCATCACCGCAATCGCCTGGATCGGCTCGTCGTTCTATTTCATCGCGCTCGATCTCGGTCTTGTGAAGCGCCCACATCTTCCGCCGGGCGCCTATGGCGAGGAATGGCAGGTCCACGGCGGCGGTTTCTATCATATCCAGAAATATCTGGTGGCACCGGCTCAGATGCCGGAGCATCTGACCTGGTTCAAGTACGAGAGCTATTTCACCTGGCTCTCCGGCTTCCTGATGCTCTGCATCGTCTATTACGGCGGCGCCGACCTCTTCCTCATCGACCGGCATGTGCTTGATGTGAGCGCTCCTGTCGCGATCCTGATTTCGCTGGCCTCGCTCGCCGTCGGGTGGATCGTCTACGATCTGCTCTGCAGGTCGCCGATCGGCAGGAACACCTGGGGCCTGATGATCGTGCTCTACGCCGTGCTTGTCTTCATGGCATGGGGCTACACCCAGCTCTTCACCGGCCGCGCCGCCTTCCTGCATCTCGGTGCGTTTACGGCGACGATCATGTCGGCCAACGTCTTCATGATCATCATCCCCAACCAGAAGATCGTCGTCTCCGACCTCATCGCCGGTCGCACGCCGGATGCGAAGTATGGCGCGATTGCCAAGCAGCGCTCGCTCCACAACAACTACCTGACGCTGCCGGTCATCTTCTTCATGCTGTCGAACCATTATCCGCTGGCCTTCGGCACCGCCTACAACTGGGTGATTGCAGCGCTGGTCTTCCTGATGGGCGTCACCATCCGCCACTGGTTCAACACCACGCACGCCCGCAAGGGCCGCCCGACCTGGACGTGGGTCGCCACCATCATCATCTTCATCCTGATCATGTGGCTTTCGACCGTGCCGAAGGTGCTGACCGGAGAAACGGATGCAGGGGCAGAAACCGTCGCTCCCGCCTTCCAGCAGTTCGCCGGCGATGTACACTTTCCTGCGGTCAAGCAGCTCGTCTCGACGCGCTGTTCCATGTGCCACGCCGCCGAGCCCGTTTATGAAGGGCTGGCGCGGCCGCCGAACAACGTCGTCCTCGAAAACGACGCGGAAATTGCCGCCCATGCGCGCGAGATCTATATACAGGCAGGACGCAGCCACGCGATGCCGCCCGGCAACGTGACCGACATCACGCCTGATGAGCGCAAGCTGCTGGTCGCCTGGTTCGAAAGCGCCGTCGAAGGCAAACAGGAATAAGGCAAACGGGAATGATGTCGGCCCTCCGCACCATCCTTCTGGCATCTGTTTTGGGCATGTCAGACCAGGGCATCGCCAATGCGGTGGCCGCCGATGCTCCGGCTGCGGCAGGCGAGTTTTCCGGCGCCCTCAACGCGCTTGGGACAGAACCCTTCTGGGGCATGACGATCCGCGCGAGCGGCTTGACCTTCAGCCGACCGGGCGAGGACGACGTCAGGTACGCGAACCCGGGACCTGTCATCAGGCAAGGGTCTGCCACCTGGACGCTCGCAGACCCATCGGCTCGCCTCAAGCTGACGCTCACGAACGAGGACTGCTCCGACGGAATGTCTGATCGCCACTACTCGTTCAAGGCGGTTGTGGCATTTGAGGAGAAGACGCTATACGGCTGTGCCGATACGCCGGCGGCGATCGCCGCCCAGCCGGCGCCCTGAGGCAAACCCGAAGATCGGGATCGAGTTGAAGATCCCATGTCAGTCAACATTCGACTGCGGCGCGCGGCAGAGATCCGGTGCAGGAACCGCGGCATGCAAACGCCACAGAAAAGGCAGAGCCCATGACACACACCCTTCTCCGCGGCCGGCTGCTGTCTTTCCTGCGTTCACCGCAGAGCCTGACCGACACCGAGAGCTACCTCTATGAAAGCGATGGTGGGCTGCTCATCGCAGACGGCCTGATCGTCGCATCCGGTCCGTATGACAAGGTTAGCGCCGCAGCACCGACCGATGCAGTGACAATCGATCATCGCCCGCATCTCATCATGCCTGGTTTCATCGACATGCACCTGCATTTCCCGCAGATGCAGGTCATCGCCTCCTATGCCGCAAACCTCCTGGAATGGCTTGATACCTACACCTTCCCCGAGGAGTGCCGCTTCGTCGAAAGCGCCCATGCACACAGGATCGCCACGCATTTCTACGACGAACTCGTCCGCCACGGCACGACGACGGCGGTCGCCTATTGCTCCGTCCACAAGACCTCCGCCGACGCCTTCTTCGCCGAGGCGATGAAACGCAACATGCGCATGGTCGGCGGCAAGGTGATGATGGACCGCAACGCCCCGCAGGGCCTGCTCGACACACCGAAGCTGGGCTACGACGAAACGCGACAGGTGATATCCGACTGGCACGGCAAGGGCCGCAACCATGTCGCCATCACGCCGCGCTTCGCCATCACCTCGACACCGGCACAGATGGAAGCGACGCAGGCGCTCGCCCGCGAATTCCCCGACCTGCACATCCAGACGCACCTTTCGGAGAACCACGACGAGATCAAATTCACCTGCGAGCTCTATCCGGAAGCGATCGACTACACCGACATCTACGCCCGCTATGGCCTGCTCGGGGACAGGACGCTCTTCGGCCACTGCATTCACCTCTCCGAGCGCGAGGCCGATGCCATGAGCGAGGCCGGCGCAGTCGCCGTCCACTGCCCGACCTCGAACCTGTTCCTCGGTTCCGGCCTGTTCCCGCTGAAGGCGCTGGCACGGCGCGAAAAGCCGGTGAGAATAGGCGTCGCCACCGATATCGGCGGCGGATCGAGCTACTCCATGCTGCGCACCATGGACGAGGCCTACAAGATCCAGCAACTGCTGGGCGAGCGGCTGAACCCACTTGAAAGCTACTACTACATGACGCTAGGCAACGCCCGATCCCTGTCGTTAGCCGACAGGATCGGCACGCTGGAAGCAGAAACCGACGCCGATATCGTCGTGTTGAACGCCGCCGCGACCCCCGCCATGGCACTGAAGATGGAGGTCGTGAGGACGCTCTGCGAAGAACTCTTCCTGCTCCAGACGATGGGCGACGACCGAGCGATCGTGGAGACCTATGTTGCGGGCGTGGCGGCGAAAGGCAGCCTCTAGGCGACTGCGGTCGGATTTCGGCAAGGCGCTCGACATCAGGATGTGCCATCCGCTGCGCCGCAGTGTCATAACGACCGAAGGGAGCCGCCGACGCCCAATCTTGGCGCCCGTTCCGGCAACCCAAAGACACCGCGCCATGCGGCGAGAACGACATCTAGCTTTGTCGTTCGAACGCCTTCAGAGCTTCCATCACCGCGCGGACGATCGGTACGTTCCTGATATCCGAGTGAACGACTAGCCAGACTTCGCGCATCAGCGGCGTCGGCTGCGCGATAGCCTCAACGAGGTCATCGATGCCGGAAAGCAGGAAGTTCGGCAGTATCGCAACCCCACCGCCGGCTCGTGCGGCTGCGATCTGGAATTCCAGGGTGGTCGCCCGCATTGCCACCCGTCGTCCGTTCGCGACCGCAAGTAGCCGCTGGTATTGCGGTGAAGTCATCATTGTCTCGTCGTAGGCGATGAAGCTCCAGTCCTGCTCCGGCACGCAAGCCAGATAGGCAGGAGCGGCGTAAAAGCCGAACGCAACCTCGCAGAGCTTCGTGACCGTCAGGTCGCCCTCATCCGGCATGGTCATCCGCACGGCGATATCGGCCTCCCGCCGGTCGAGCGAAGCGTAGCGTGTCTCGCCGACAATGACGACGTTGATATCGGGATGCTCCCGCCTGAGAGCGACAAGCGGCGCCACAAGCAATGCCGCAGCAAAGGCAGGCGGCGCGCTGATCCTGATATCTCCGGCCAGCGTCGCGCCGGCTGCAAGCCTGACCCGCTCGATCGCAAGCGCCTCCTCTCCCATCCGCTCGGCCATGCCGGCAACGCGTTCGCCCTCGGCGGTCAACAGGATGCGTCGCCCGCGCCGGTCGATCAGCTTCACGCCCATCTGGGCTTCCAGGCCAGCGATGCGACGGGCGACCGTGGCATGCTCCACGCCGAGCGAACGGGCAGCGCCCAGGAGCGTCCCGCTCCGTGCCAGCGCAGCAAAATGGCGAAGGTTTTCCCAATCCAGCATTGATCGTTTTTTCCCATTCGATGGTCAACAATAGGGAATTTCCGATCAATGCGCCATCGGTCATGATCCCTGACAACAGCAATTGGAGTTCGAACATGGACAAAATCGTAACACTCCAGGCACCGGGCGGTATCGAACAGCTACGGGTCTCGCAACGCGCGCCGCAGCAGCCGGGCACGGGTGAGATCCGGATACGCCACGACGCGATCGGCATGAACTTCCTCGACATTTATCACCGGAAGGGCCTCTATCCCTTGCCTGCCTATCCGGCCGTACTGGGTGTCGAGGGCGCAGGGGTCGTCGAAGCGGTCGGCGCCGATGTCACCGACTTTACCCCTGGCGATCGCATTGCCTATGCAGGCGCACCCGTTGGAGCTTATGCTGCAACAAGGTTGCTCCCCGCAAAACGTGCCATCCGGCTGCCAGATGAAATACCATCGCGTATCGCCGCCGCCTCGATGCTGAAGGGAATGACGGCCTACATGCTGCTGACCCAAACCTATCGGGTCGAGCCCGGCACGGTCATTCTCGTGCATGCGGCCGCCGGCGGCCTCGGCGCAATTCTCGTGCGCTGGGCAAGGCGCCTCGGGGCAACCGTCATCGGAACCGTCGGCACGCGGGAGAAGGCCGAACTCGCCCGCTCCTACGGTGCCGACCACCTCATCGTCGGGCGTGACGGCGATGTCGTCGGCGAGGTGAAGCGCCTCACATCCGGCCGCGGCGTCGATGTCGCCTATGACGGGATCGGCGCCACCATGCTGGCAAAAACCATCCAGTGCATTCGTCCGTTCGGTGTCGCGGCGACCATCGGCCAGGCCGGCGGGCCCATTCCGCCGGTCTCCGTGGATGAACTTCGACCGGGCCGGTCTCTTACTCATCCGAGCGTCATGGCCTATATCGTCGATGCCGCCAACTATGCGGTTGCTGCCAAATCCGTTGTCGAAATGCTGGGCTCCGGCATCGCCGCCACGATCGCCGCAGATTATGCCCTGGAGGACGCGGCGAAAGCCCAGGAGCGCCTCGAGGAGGGGCGTGCCGCAGGCAGCCTGATTCTTGTCCCCTGAACGACGAAAGAGGTACACAACTGCCTGAAATTCATGTTAAGGGCCATGGCATTATTCAGATGTGAAAGTCTTATCCATGACCCCTCCTCTCACCATCGCCGACCTCAAGAACCTCGCTCAGCGCCGCGTCCCGAAGATGTTTTTCGACTATGCGGATTCCGGCGCCTGGACGGAGTCGACGTATCAGGCGAACGAGAGCGATTTTGCCAAGATCAAGCTTCGTCAGCGCGTGCTTGTCGACATGACGAACCGCACGCTGGAAACGAAGATGATCGGCCAGAAGGTCTC
Organism: Rhizobium sp. P1_C7; assembly: GCF_056406295.1. NCBI lineage: Bacteria > Pseudomonadati > Pseudomonadota > Alphaproteobacteria > Hyphomicrobiales > Rhizobiaceae > Rhizobium > Rhizobium sp. P1_C7. The sequence goes on along the minus strand of NZ_JBFUAL010000005.1, from coordinate 155,773 downwards.
GATGCCGGTGGCCCTTGCGCCGACCGGCATGACCGGCATGCAGCACGCAGACGGCGAGATGCTGGCGGCGCGCGCAGCGGAAGAAGCCGGCGTTCCCTTCACGCTGTCGACCATGAGCATTTGCTCGATCGAGGACGTCGCGTCGGTCACGACCAGGCCCTTCTGGTTCCAGCTTTACGTGATGAAGGACAAGGACTTCGTCATGAACCTGATCAACCGCGCCAAGGCAGCCAAGTGCTCGGCGCTGGTGCTGACGGCCGACCTGCAGATCCTAGGCCAGCGCCACAAGGACCTGCGCAACGGCCTCTCCGCACCGCCGAAGTTTACACCGAAGCATATCTGGCAGATGGCGACGCGCCCGTTCTGGTGCCTGGACATGCTGCAGACCAAGCGCCGTACTTTTGGCAACATCGTCGGCCACGCCAGGAACGTTTCGGACCTCTCCTCGCTCGCCTCCTGGACAGCCGAGCAGTTCGACCCGCAGCTCTCCTGGGCTGACGTTGCCTGGATCAAGGAAAAATGGGGCGGCCCGTTGATCATCAAGGGCATCTGCGACGTCGAGGATGCGAAATCGGCGGCCGAAACCGGTGCTGACGCGATCATCGTCTCCAACCACGGCGGCCGCCAGCTCGACGGCGCCCCCTCCTCGATCAGCATCCTGCCGTCGATCGTCGACGCCGTCGGCCACAAGATCGAGATCCATCTCGATGGCGGCATCCGCTCCGGCCAGGACGTGCTGAAGGCCGTGGCGCTCGGCGCCAAGGGAACCTATATCGGCCGCCCCTTCCTCTACGGCCTCGGTGCCATGGGCAAGGACGGGGTAACCCTCGCGCTCAACATCCTTCGCAAGGAGCTGGACGTTACGATGGCCCTCTGCGGCAAGCGCGACATCAACGACGTCAACTCCTCGATCATCGCCGGACGGCAGTGATCCAGGTGAAATTATGCACACTGTTGTGTATAATTTGACGAGATGAAGAACGCCGACGTTACCGCGTGCTGCAAAGGACGGCTGGTTTGAGGTCGGCCGCAAGGGCGGTCATGTCCAATTCAAGCACGACGAGCGTAGCTGGTCGAGTGACGGTTCCCCATCCCAAGCGGGACATTCCGCTTGGGATGCTTCGTAGCAGCCGGCCGATCGCTCTCCGGCCTTTTGGCAGCGCTGCCAAACACGAAATCGAGCATAACGCGGCGCCCTGACCCTACCCCGCCCAACCTGTTGCCAGCGCCGAAGCCCAGTCGGGCCGGCCGTTCTTCGCCCCGAGCCTCGCCATCGCCATGTGATCGTAAGCCACGGTCCGGAAGGTCGGCGCCCAGCCTGCCTCGGTCTTGTCGAGGATGGCATAGCAGGCTCGCGGATGTCCGACCTCGACCTTGTGAGGATATGGCGCATCGTCGTCATAGGCCGGGCAGCCGACGCTGCCTGGATTGACGATCAGCCGCCCGTCCGACAACTGCACCATGCGCGCGACATGGCTGTGGGCGCAAAGCAGGAGCGATTGCTCGATGCCCTCGGCCATCGCCTCTATTTCGGCCTGCGGCCGCAGAGTCACGCAGCCCTCGGCCGTGACCTTCTCCAGCCAGTAGAGATTGTCGTCCTTCGGCGTGGCGTGGCACAGATAGACCTCGTTGCGAAAGACGCTGTCGAACGGCAGTTTGCGCAGCCAGGCGAAGTGCCGCTCGGCAAGCTGTCCATGCGCATGCGCATCGGATGGCTGAAGCCGGTCCGCCGGCGTCTCGATGAGATAGCGATCGTGATTACCGCGCACGCTATGCACCGCGTCGGCATCGAGGAGCAGCAGAAGATCGGCCGTCCGCGCCGCGTCGAGCGGCCCACTCAAGGCGTCGCCGAGGTTGACCACGTCGCGGATACCCAGCGAGGCGATATCGCCAAGCACTGCTTCGAGCGCCAGATGGTTACCGTGAACGTCCGCGATGGCGGCAAAACGCACAGTCTAGCTCCCCCGATAGGTCGAATAGCCGTAGGGCGAGATCAGCAGCGGCACATGATAGTGCCCGTTCTCGTCAGCGATCCCGAAACGGATCGGCACGATGTCCAGGAACGCCGGGTGCGGCAGGGCGACACCCGTCGTGCGCAGATAGTCGCCGGCATGAAACAGCAACTCGTAGGTTCCCGCCTTGAAGGTTTCGCCGACCAGGATCGGTCCGCCGTCCACACGCCCGTCGGCATTGGTCGTGACCGTCCTGAGGTGATGGCGGACCTCCCCGTCGAGACGAAAGAGATCGATCTTCAGCCCTTCGGCCGGCTTGCCGGAAGCGGTGTCGAGAACATGGGTGGTCAATCCGGTCATAAGGCTGGCTCACTGATGAGAAAGGGCGTTTCGAAGACGTATTCTTCGAGATTGTTGCCGGCACCGTCGCGGTCGACGACAAGAAAATCGCTGACTGCGCCGAGCGCTATCAACGGATGGTGCCACACGTTGCGACGATAATTCACGCCCTGATCACCGCGCGCCAGGAAGACCTGTGGCCTGCCCGGCTGTCCGCCTGTGTCCTGCGAAACGACGACGAGAAACGGACGGCCCGAAATCGGCGAGAAGCTCTGGCTGCCGAGCGGATGGCGCTCCATCATGCCGACGTCATATGGAAAAGTGCGCGGCTGGCCGCGGAAGAGGTTGATGATGACGCGCGCGCCTTCGCCCGCCGCTTCAGCGGCGGCCAGCGCATGGAACCGCTCTGTCGTGCCGTTGTTGATGAACCGCATCGTCTCCGGATCGGCTTCGATGACATCGCCAAAGGGCGCGAAGGCGGACTTGGTGAGGGGAAGGATGTCGAGCAATTGTGTCACGATTATTCGCCCTCTATACGCCAATGACGTATGGAACCGAGCTGCGAGAGAACTGTCGCCAATTCGCCGCGGACGGTGTTCCAGATGGCAGTCAAATCGGCGCGATAGTCGTCATGCACAATCAGATTTCGCATTCCCCTTATCTTGCTCCATGGGATTTCGGCATGATCGCTCAGAAAGTCGGGATCATCGGCACCGATCCGCGCGGCAGCTTCGCCAAGAAGCACCAGCGACATGGTGACCGCCAGCTGTGTTCGGACATCGGCCAGGAAATCCTTTTCGCTCATGCCGTCCGTCAATGCGCGTGCCTGCTCGGCGGCAGCCTGCATCCGATCGATGTAGTCAACCAATCTGTCTGCGTTCATATGCTTGCAGCTTCGGCAAGAACCCGATCCCGAATTTTCGGGGGCAAGCCGCCCGGCGTCACAAGATCCACCTTCACCCCCAGAATGTCCTTCAACTCTTCCAGCAACCCGCAGAGATCAAACAGCGTCGTGCCCGGCAACGTATCGACCAGAATGTCCAGATCGCTATCCGCCCTGTCCTTGCCCCGCGCCCCCGACCCGAAGACACGCGGGTTCGCCGTATTGAAGCGCTTCGTCGCCTCGCGGATCGCCTGCCTGTTCTTCTCCCAAATCTCAGATGGTTTCATCGTGGTCGCTCCTGTTCCACAACTATAAGCCACGGACACACAAGAGAAAAGCGCTCCGCACATCGAGCCGCGTCAGGCCGGCAGCATCGCCGTCAGTCGCAACAACGCAATCCGCTCGACTTGCGCCGTCGCCGTCGCGAATTCCGCGTCGCGGCTGTTTGCGATCCGCTGTTCGAAGGCGGCCAGAATATCGTCCTTGTTCAACCCCTTTACCGCGATGATGAAGGGGAACCCGAATTTTTTGACATAGGCAGTGTTGAGTTCGGTAAACCGGGCATGCTCTTCGCCGCTCAGCCGGTCAAGACCGGCTCCGGCCTGCTCCTTGCGGCTGTCCTCTGTCAGTTCGCCGGCAATCGCCAGCCGCCCGGCGAGGTCGGGGTGGGCACTGAGAACGCAGAGCCGCTCCTCAGTGCTTGCCGCACGGAAGATCGCCAAGAGCGCCGTGTGCACGCGGTCCACGGTCAGGTCCCCGCCCCAAAACCCGTCGTCATAGGCTCGCTCGGCAATGAACGGCGAATGCTCGAACACGCCACCAAAGCGGGATACGAAATCGTCGCGCGAGATCATCAGAACGCTTCCGGCTTGTGGTGCGCGTGCCAGTGCTCGGCGATCTCGATCCGGCGCGGGATCCAGACCTTGTCGTGCTTCAGCACATATTCCATGAACCGCTTAAGCGCGGCAGCGCGTCCTGGACGACCGACCAGGCGGCAATGCAGACCGATCGACATCATCTTCGGGCTGCCCTCCTTGCCTTCTGCATAGAGCGTATCGAAAGCATCCTTCAGATAGGCGAAGAACTGGTCGCCGGAATTGAAGCCTTGTGGCGTCGCAAAGCGCATGTCGTTGGTTTCGAGCGTGTAGGGAATGATCAGGAACGGTTTGTCGTCCGCGCCCTTCACCCAGTAAGGCAGATCGTCGGCGTACGAATCCGAGGAATAGAGGAAACCGCCCTCCTCCTGCACCAGCCGCAACGTATTGTCCGAAGGCTTGCCCTGGTACATGCCATAGGGCCGCTCTCCAGTCAGTTCGGTATGCAGGCGCACCGCCTCCAGAATATGCTTGCGCTCCAGGTCCTCCGGAAAATCCTTGTATTCCAGCCAACGGTAGCCGTGGCTGGCGATCTCCCAACCCGCTTCCTTCATGGCGGCGACTGCTTCAGGGTTGCGTGCCATGGCCAGCGTCACGCCATAAACAGTCGCCGGGACCTTGAGTTCAGTGAACATGCGCCACAGCCGCCAGAAGCCGGCGCGCGACCCGTATTCATAGATCGATTCCATGTTGAGGTTGCGCTGGTTCGGCCAGGCCGCCGCCCCGACGATCTCCGACAGCAGGTTTTCCGAGGCCGGATCGCCGTCGAGGATCGAGCTTTCGCCGCCCTCCTCGTAGTTGATCACGAACTGGACGGCCACGCGCGCATCGCCCGGCCACTTCGGATCGGGCGTGTTGCGGCCGTAACCGACGAGATTGCGCGGATAAGTCTCCGATACCATGAAATCACCTTCTGAAACGTCGGGTGAACGGTAGCATCCGGACACGGAATGTCGAGACGGAAAGTATGCAACAGAGTTTTGCCTTTACGGCACAATCTCTTAGGCAGGCACCGCCATCCGCTCCCTGCGGGCGGTAACCTTCCCCATCGGATGCAGAGAATGCACGCGAAACGGTCCGCCACTACCCTCCTCGAACATCAAGGCGACGTTCGAAATCTTCACCGGTTCGGCAAGCACGGGGCCGAAAACGCTGCGGAGCGCCAGCTCGATCCGCGGCATGTCATGATGCCTGACGGCCCCCGTGACCGGCATGTGGAACCGGAACTCATCCATCACATGCGCGCAACCCCAGCGGTGCAGGTTGGCAAACTGTGCAGCCGAAAGACCGTCGGGATCGCTGCGCTCGATATCCGCATCGCTGAGCGGCGCGCGGAAACGGTCGAACTGCTGGACGATCGCCGAAGCGAGATAGTGTACGTGCTCGCAGGGCAGAGACGGAACCAGGCTGTAGAATCCGCCCGTGCGGGCGACCTCGAGTTGCTGGATCTGAAACGGCGTCAGCGTCCCGCAGAAGCGCATCATATCGCGCAGGAGCTCTTCCTCGGAGACACCGGGCGCAAGACGGAAGGGTGCTTTCAGTACACCGTGAAAGCCATAGCGACGGGGCACTGCGGTCAGAAACGCGACCTCGTGAATGCTCAATCCCCTGATCGCCGTCGGCTCGACCATCTCGCCTGAAAACACATTTCGGCCCAGCCAATTTGCAGCCGCATAGGACAGCGGATCGCTGGCTGCGGGCGTAAAACAAATCGCGTAGCGCATGCAATTCCCTCCGTAGGCCTATGGCGATGGCTCGGAACGCCTCGCTGTTGCGCAAGCTGATAGGTGATTTGCATGACAGAATAACGAAGGGCAGCGATTGCTAATTCACGCTAAGCGGGAAGCGGCACGGATGTGACTGGAGAACTGAAAGCTCTCGGGAAGCTCGAAGGGCGGCTGGCGGCCGGCAGCGCTCACGACGACCCACTCGGCCAGACGGTGCGCGAGCCCGAAGCTTACCTTGAAGCCGCCGGTGAGAGCCATGAGGCTTTCGTGGGACGGGTGCGCGCCAACCATGGGGTCACGGTCGATCGCCTTGGGCCGCAAGCCGGCCCAGCGTTCGACGACCGGCGCATCGCGAAGCGCAGGCACAAGACCCCTTGCATCAGCCAGAAGCGCATCGAGCTGTCCGTCGGTAGAATAGGGATCGTCGAAGCGGTTCTCACTGGTGCTGCCGATGGCGACATGACCACCCTCGTGCGCCACGATATAGAGCCCGTCGCGGAAGATTGTCGGCAACGAGGGATCGACATCGGCTTTGAGCAGAGCTGCCTGCCCCTTGACGGGCTGACCGAGCGGCTGCGTCAGGCCATGGCTGTAACGCGAGAGTAAGGGGAAGGAACGGTACCCGGCAGCGACGATGCAGTGGCCGAACGCGACGGCGCCCGCATCCGTTGCTGCGACATTGCAGGCGAGATCGATGCCGGTAAGCGCGACATTCTCGATGATCCGCACATGCCTTGCGCCCCGCAGGAATGCGGCGAGGGCGGCGACAAGGGATCGCGGTGCAACCCTGGCGGCAAGCGTGTCATGCACGAAGCCTCCCTCGTTTCCAGCGGCGTCCAGCCAGCCGGCAACGGGAGGCGCATCGAGAACGTGCCAGTGAAATTGACGGACGCCAGCATCCCAATGGAGCTCGGCGTCGGCGGAATGTCCGAGCGCGATTTTGCCCAGATGCGGTTTCGGCAAGGGAATGAGACGCCCCGAGCGGCGATAGCCCGCCGACAGACCGGTCTCGCTCTCAAGCGCTGCGATTTCGGCTTCCAGCGACACCAGCGCATCGAACTGGAACTGCTTCTTGGCGTTCCATCTGTCCGGCATGTGCGGCATCAGGGCTCCGAGCAGCCCGCCGCTCGCGCCCTGCCCGAGTGAGCCTTCGTCGATCAGCAGCGTATCGATCCCCATGCGCTCCGCATGAACCGCCGCCCACAGACCCATGATGCCGCCGCCGACGATCAGCAGCGCGGCGGACGATTGACCCGAAGGCAAGGCCGGACTATCGGCTGTTGGCATGACAGATACGGATCCCGATCAGATTGACAGAGCAAACCAGCCGCTTGAATGGCGCGACGGCGATATGCCCTATTCACCGGCCTTTGGCGACCACTTTTATTGCCAGACGGATGGTCGTCTGGAATGCGGTCACGTGTTCCTTTCTGGCAACGGCCTGCCACAGCGCTGGCAGAATCGAGCCACCTTCCTGATTGGCGAACTCGGTTTCGGCACAGGCCTCAACTTCGCAGAGACATGGCGGCAGTGGCAGCTCTTCCGGTCGGGTGGCCAGCAGCTGCACTTCATGTCGTTCGAGCTCTACCCCATGCGCCGCGAGGAGATCGACCGCGCACTGTCGCACTGGCCGGAAATCGATGCAGAGCGTCAGGCTCTCGCAGCCCGGTGGCCCGGCGCACCGGAGGGGGTCGTGTCGCTTGCGCTGGACGATCAGACCAGGCTCAGTGTGGTCTGCGGCCGCGCGATCGACGGGGTTACTGCAGCGCCGGAGGTCTTCGACGCGTGGTATCTGGATGGCTTTGCGCCATCGCGCAACGCGGACATGTGGTCGGAAGAACTGATGCGCCTCGTCTGCGCGAAGACGGCGCCCGCAGGCACCTTCGCGACCTACGCCGCCGCCGGCTTCGTCCGACGCAACCTGATCGCCGCGGGCTTTGCAGTAGAACGGCGTGGCGGCTTTGCCGGCAAGCGCGAGATGCTCTGCGGCGTCAAGCCCTAGCTCGCCGAACGCCGTTCGCTCTGACCGAGCCACAAGCCGATTTTCTCTTCGAGAAGCTCGGGGCTGATCGGTTTCGACATGTAGTCGTCCATGCCAGCGTCCAGGCAGAGTTCGCGGTCGCCTTCCAGTACGTGCGCGGTAACCCCGACGATCGGCACGCGATGGCCTTGCCCGCGCTCGGTGTCACGTATCCGGCGCGTTGCCTCGTGCCCGTTCATGACAGGCATGGAGACATCCATCATGATGATCCGCGGCGAGTGCTTTTCAAAGGCCTCGATGGCTTCCTGCCCGTTGCCGACGACGAGAAAGGTGAGGTTGGTGGCTTGCAGGATCTGCGTGAACACGATCTGGTTCACGTCGTTGTCCTCGGCAACGAGCACGTCGATGAACGCTGGCGCCTGCCGTTCGACCGGCAGCGTGGCAGACGGTTTCGCCTCGGCTTCGACGATCGAACAGGCACCGCCGTCCGCTGCCATCCGTATCCGGTGAGTCCGCACGACGTCGACAATGGTATTGCGCAGGACGTTGGCCCGCGCCGGTTTCATCAGATGCGCCTGACCGTTGAGAGCGGCAAACTCTTTTTCAGTGCCCGAAATGTCCATCGACGTCATGAAGATGATCGGCAGGTCGCCGAAGCGGGCGTCGGCGCGCAGCTTTCGCGCGACATCGCCGCCGTTCATTCCGGGTATCTGATAGTCGAGCACAATCGCGTCGATCGCGACACCCAGCTCGCGCGCAGCCTCGAGGATCGCAAGTCCCTCAAATCCATCTTCGGCAGCGGCCCCATCGAAACCCCACAGCGCCAGTTGCTCCGTCAGGATCTGGCGGTTCACAGCATTGTCGTCGACAACCAGAATGCGCGCGCCGCGGACATTGATCGGCAAGGGCTTCGGCTCGGGCCGCGCCGCAGCAACGAAGAAAGGCAGGTTGATGGTGAAGACGGATCCCCTGCCGACTTCGCTGTCGACCTCGATGTAACCGCCGAAGAGATCGACCAGACCGGCGGTGATGGCAAGTCCAAGGCCGGTCCCTTCGTGACGTCGCGTCGAGGATCCGTCAATCTGCGAGAATTTTCCGAAGATGGAATCGATCCGGTCCCGCGGCATGCCGATGCCGGTGTCTTCTATGCGGATCGTCGCCATGATTTCGTCGGCAGCACCTGCCGTGTAGTCCATATCGACAAGGACGTGACCGCGCTCCGTGAACTTGATGGCATTGCCGACAAGGTTCGTGACGATCTGTCGAAACCGGCCCGCGTCGCCGATAATGGCCGACGGCAAGCCGGAAGCGGTGCGAACGAGCAGTTCGACGCCCCGTTCCGCTGCCAGCGACGATAGCAGCGTGACCACATCCTCGACGGCCTCGACCGGATCGAAGGTCACCCGACGCAGGGTCATCTGACCGGAGTCGATCTTCGAAAAATCGAGGATATCGTTGATGATGGTCATCAGCGCGTGGCCTGACTTCTCGATGATGTCGACGAAGGTCTTCTGGCGGGTATCGAGGTTGGTATTGGCCAGCAACTCGGCCATACCGAGCACGCCGTTCATCGGCGTTCGAATTTCATGGCTCATGTTGGCCAGAAACTCCGACTTGACCCTGTCGGCCGCCTCGGCTCGCGCAAGCAGGAGCGTCAACTCCTCCTCGCGGCTCTTCATGGCTGTGATGTCCGTGAACAGTGCCACCCAGTGCCGGCGCTCGCTGACGGTGATGTCCATCTGCACCCAGCGGCATTCGGGAACACGAAAGACGCGCGACACGGCCTGTCCCGCGCCAAGCGCCTGCCTGAGATCGCCGAGCACAATACCCGGATCGTCCGGGAAATCGCCGCGGGCGGCACAGAATGTGAAGAATTCGGCCCACTTCCGACCGACCTCGAGATAGCGGCCAGGAATATCAAGCATGCCGGCCAGCGCGTCGTTGCCGAGCAGGATTTCGTCATCCTGGACGATGAGCAACCCCTGCGACATGGCCTGCGTCGCATCGCTCATCAGCTCGCCGAGGATTTCAAGTGCCTCGCGCGCTGCATGGATCTCCTTCTCATGCAAGCGGATCGTGGTGATATCGGCATAGGTTAGAAGCACGCGCTCGTTCGCTATCCGGCGACTGTCGACAACAAGGGACGTGGTGCCCCAGTTTATCTCGGCTGACGGCGCCTGCTCGCCGGAGCGGAACTGACAGACGCGCCGCGCGTAGATCTCTTCGGACGTCTCCCCCGGGCCATAGCGGCCGAGCGCGTGATTGTGCTCGACGAGCTCCCGGTAGGAGCGCCCCTCGAAGCGACGGCCCGGCAGATCTGAGATCTGGTAGAACGCCTCGTTGCCATAAAGGATGGTCAGATCGCTCTCAAGAATGAGAACGCCGACAGGCAGCGAGTTCAGGATACTTGCGATGTCGCTATGCAGTACTTCGGTGTGGGCGTGCGCGGCGATCAGTTCCTTCTCGCGCTCCTTGAGCAACGAGACGTCCGAAAAGGAACCGACGATATAGCGCTCGCCGCCCGATGCCTCGAAACGGTTGATGCGGGCAAGCACCGGATAGCGCGTGTCGCCGGCTCCGGGCAGCAGGCTCTCGACCTCGGTCGCCTTCCCTGTCTCCAGCACCTCGGCGTTGCCCCGGTGAACGACGTCTCCGGCGGCTTCGCCGAACATCTCCTGCTCGGTCTTTCCGAGAGCTTGCGCGCGCGATTGACCCGTAAAGACTTCAAAACGTTCGTTGGCATAGATCAGACGATGGTGTTCGTCGCGCGCGAAGGCAGCAACCGGGAGGGCTTCCATGATCGCCCGCAGCAGATCGAGTTCCGCTGAGCCGTCGATGGACGGACCCTTCTGCCGGCCCCGCGCACGCATCGCCTTGTGCTCCGTTTCGAAGAGGCCGAGGACGTAGACGCGCTCCGGCGACAGCATGAAGCTCTCGATCCGCACCCTGTCGTAACCGAGACCTGTCGTGTCGAAGCAAATGGCGCTTTCCTCGCTCGCAAAGACGAGCGCCCGGCGCTCCTTGTCCTCACGGTCTTGCTCTTCCGGCCTGTCGAACAGCTCGCGACTGCGCCGGCCGATGAAGTCGGAGACTTCCTTCGCGAAGAAATCGGCATAGGCTTGGTTGACGGCGACGTATCGAAGCTCGCTGTTCTTGACATAGGCCGGGTATTCCAGATCCGCGATCCGGCGGCATGCCAGTTCGAGAAGGTCCCCGCGTGATCTCAAAAAGCTGCTCCGCCACAAAGGTCTTGAGGAAATTGCCGTTCGCTTCGAACCTTAGACGCGAGGCCTTTAACAATGCATTAACCATGACGATTCCACGGCGGAAAATTATGTGCCGCAACGCCCGGGTCGGCCGGAGGACGTGTGCCATTCGTGGATACTGCCGGTCGTATCCCGGCAAGCAACGCCAGGAGAAATATGATAGAGTTGAGCTAGTTGTTCATTTGGTCTTCGGAAGACCCGAGGACCGAGACTCGTCCACGAAAGGAGACGAACATGTCCGCACTTCATAAATGCGTGGCGGCGGGCCTGATCACAATGGCTTCGAGCATCGCTGCAGCCCCGGCAGAGGCTCACTCGAACGACTACTTCTGGGGCGGCGTCGCAGCCGGCGCCGTCGGCGGCATCGTGCTGTCGCAGGGCCTGCGGCCCTATCCATACACCTATGGCTACCCGGACGGATATGGCTATCCCTACGCTTACGGGTATCGGTACGGCGCCCCCTATTACCGCTATCCCTACCGATCCTACTATCCGGCCTATCGACCCTATTCGGTCTACAGATCCCAGTACCGCCCCCATTTCTACCAGCCCTACCGTCGCTGCCATATCGAATGGCGTCGCAACGGCTGGGGAACGGCCTACAGGGTGAGTGTCTGCCCCTACTGAGGGACCAGCCCGGCAGCCGGGCGCCGCCGAAAGAGCGGCGCTAGGGAAGCCTTTCTCTGGCCGGTGCCCTTGACTTTCCAAGCGAACTAGACCAAATGCAGGCCAGCTTTCACCTTCCGGCCGCCGCGTGAGCGTGCCCCTGCCAGCAAATAGGATGCAGGAAGAAGGACAAAAGCGCATTTCGTACAGGCCGCATCCCAAGACGCGGCAGAAGCGCTGGAAAGCTTTTTCCAACAAGACAAGTTCCCACTTCACGCGGGGTGCTTGACGCCAGAATAACACCGGGCCGCACTCCGCGTTCCGGCGATTTTGTTTTGGCGCGCCCTAAAAAGGTTATGACTTGACCAATTTTGAATCGCTTGGTGTTTCCAAGCCGATCGTCGCCACACTTTTCCAGCTCGGCATCGAAACGCCGACCCCCATCCAGGAAAAGGCGATCCCGCTTCTTCTCGAAGGCCGCGATCTCATCGGCCTCGCCCAGACCGGCACCGGCAAGACCGCCGCCTTCGGCCTGCCGATCATCGAAAAGCTCCTGAAGGACGAAAAGCGTCCTGACAACCGCACCACCCGGACGCTTATCCTCGCCCCTACCCGCGAACTGGTGAACCAGATCGCCGTCAGCCTGAAGAACTTTCTCCGCAAGTCGCATCTTCGTATCAACGTCGTTGTCGGCGGCGTGTCGATCAACAAGCAGCAGCTGCAGCTCGAAAAGGGCACCGACATCCTCGTCGCAACCCCTGGCCGCCTGCTTGACCTCGTCAACCGCCGCGCCATCGGCCTGACGGCAGTGCGCTACCTCGTTCTCGACGAAGCCGACCAGATGCTCGACCTCGGCTTCGTGCACGACCTGCGCAAGATCGCCAAGATGGTTCCGAAGAAGCGTCAGACGATGCTTTTCTCCGCAACCATGCCGAAGTCGATCGCCGATCTCGCCGGCGAATACCTCGTCGACCCGATCAAGGTCGAAGTGACGCCTCCGGGCAAGGCTGCCGACAAGGTCGAGCAGTACGTACACTTCGTCAACGGCAAGAACGACAAGACGGACCTCCTGAAGAAATCGCTCAGCGAAAACCCGGATGGCCGCGCCATGGTCTTCCTGCGCACCAAGCACGGCGCCGAGAAGCTGATGAAGCACCTCGAGCATATCGGTTACTCGGTTGCGTCGATCCACGGCAACAAGAGCCAGGGACAGCGCGAACGTGCTCTCAAGGCGTTCCGTGACGGCGACATCAAGACGCTGATTGCCACTGACGTGGCCGCCCGCGGCATCGACATCCCGGCCGTCAGCCACGTCTACAACTACGACCTGCCGGAAGTTCCCGACGCCTACGTTCACCGCATTGGCCGTACGGCCCGCGCTGGCCGCGATGGCATCGCGATCGCTTTCTGCGCACCCGACGAAGCCCGCCTGTTGCGCGATATCGAGCGTCTGATGAACATCGATATCACCGTGGCAAGCGGCGAAGCGCCGACCAGCATGAACGCCTCTCCGCGTCGCGCCAACGGCAACCGCAACGGCGGTGGCCAGGGTCGTGGCGGCGAAGGCCGCGGCGAACAGAACCGCACCGGCAACCGCCAGGAACGTCGCCCGCGTCGCGAAGGCGAAGGTGGCGAACACCGTGCCGGCAACGAGGAACGTCGCGAGCGTCGTCCGCGTCCCGAGCGCCAGTCCGCGCGCAACGAGGACTTCCGCGGCCAGCGCCGTGGCGAGGCTGCACCTGCCGGTCCGGACAACGATCTGGCCGCGACGTCGGATTTCCGCCCGGCCCGCAAGCCGCAGCGCCCGCAGCCGCATGGCAGCAACGCCAATTCCGGCGACGCAAACCGTCATCACCCCGGCGCCGGCGCACGCAACGCGCATGGTCGCCCGGCCCGCAAGCCAGGTGAGGACCGCGGCGTGCAGGCCAATACCGGCGGCGAGCGCGGCGAACGTCGCGAAGGCAACGGCGGCAACCGCCGCGGCGGCCCATCGCGCGGCGGCAACGGCGGCCAGCGCCGCGAACGCGCCTAGTCCTTGGAAATTGAAGGAAAACGGACGGCGGGAGAGATCTCGCCGTTTTTTATTGCGGCTGCTCCTGCAGGGGGGCAACCGTCTTGCGGTTGGTCAGGTAGACGCCCGTGACCACGACGATGGTTCCGATCACCAAAGGCATCGTTAGCGGCTCTCCGAAAGCGATGAACGATTCGATCGCCACGGCCGGCGGCATCAGATAGATCAGCGACGCGGCGCGCGACACCTGGCCGCGACGGATCAGGTAAAGCAGCAGCCCGACGCCGCCCATCGAGAGCCCCAGGACAGACCAGACGAGTGCGGCGATCGCCGGTACCGATCCGTCGAAATGCATCCTTTCGAAGGCCAGCATCAGGGGCACCGTCACGATCAACGCTCCGACATACTGCAATGTTGCGATCGCCGGAAGATTTCCGCTCTGCAGACGCTTCTTCTGATAGAGCGTTCCATAGGTCACGGAGCCCATTGCCAGCAGATTGACCGCGAGCGGCACCAGGGAATGGACCAGATTTGCATTGGCTGGATCAACGAGCTTCGGCGATATCGCGATCGCGATTCCGAAGAAGCCGAGCGCGAGACCCAGCTTCTGCGCGCCTTCCAGCCGCTCTCCAACAAGCAGCGGCGCGGCCATTGCGGTCAGCAATGGCTGAAGCGCCGCGATGATGCCGGATATGCCGGCCGGCACGCCGTTGGCGATCGCCCACCACAGCCCGGCAAGATAGAATCCGTGGAGAAAGCACCCGGAATAGATCGCCCTGAGAACAACCGCCTTCTCCGGCCAGTTGACCCGCATGGCGATGCACAGCGCAAGGAACGCCAGCGCGGAAAGACCATAGCGGATGGCAAGGAATGTAAAAGGCTCGGAATGCATGGCCGCATATTTGGCGACCACCCAGCCCGTGGACCACAGCAGAACGAAGATGGCCGGGGCAAGACGATCGAGCGACATTGGCAACTCTTGGAAATAGGGCGACTCTTCAGACGTACTCTGCGGGGCAGATAGCCGAGCTAGCCCCTTCCCGTCAAAGGCGAACGGTTGATGCTTATGTCAAGTTTCATTGATACCCCAGGGCATCGACGAAAGGCCCATCGCCTGAAATTGAATCGCACCGAGGGCGGAAAATGATCAGTTGCTTATGTTTTGAGCTGGCAAAAACAATTGACGGCGGAGACCGATACGCCAGATGTCGGTAATTGCCCAGTTTTTCGGCTGTTTTGATGGACCAAGGCGATTTTGCGAATATTCTCCTCCAACTGAGCATGGTTCTTGCATTGCAATTTGCGTTGTATTCAAATGAAGAAAAAAGGGGAGCCACACCTTTGGCATTTGATGAAATGATCACCGGGGACGAAAGTCCGCGAGAGCCATATGAGAAATACTTTGAGTGGTACAACAACCAAGATCGAGCGCATCTGATTGCCAAGTCCCGCGACGCGGAAAACATATTCCGGAAAACCGGGATTACCTTTGCGGTATACGGGCACGCCGATTCCTCCGAAAAGCTCATCCCCTTCGACATCATCCCCCGCATCATCTCAGGCCGCGAATGGCGCAAGCTCGCACAGGGCATCGAACAGCGGGTCATCGCCCTCAACGCCTTCCTCGACGATATCTACCACAAGCAGGAAATCATCCGCGCCGGCCGCATTCCGCGCGAACTGATAGAGCGCAATGACACATTCCTGCCTGAAATGATCGGCTTCCGCCCGCCGGGCGGCGTCTACACGCATATCGTCGGCACCGACATCGTGCGCACCGGCGAAGATGAGTTCTATGTGCTCGAAGACAATGCCCGTACGCCATCCGGCGTCAGCTACATGCTGGAAAACCGGGAAACGATGATGCACATGTTCCCCGAACTGTTCCACGAAAACAAGGTTCGGCCGGTCGAGAACTACCCCTACCTGCTTCGCCAGAGCCTGGCATCGCTGGCACCTCCGGGCTGCAAGGGCAAGCCGCGCGTGGCAGTGCTGACGCCAGGCATCTACAACTCGGCCTACTACGAGCATTCGTTCCTGGCCGATACGATGGGCGTCGAGCTCGTCGAAGGCTCGGATCTGCGCGTGATCGACGGCAAGGTGAAGATGCGCACGACACGCGGCTACGAGGCAATCGACGTCCTGTACCGCCGTGTCGACGACGATTTCCTCGACCCTTTGACATTCCGTCCGGATTCGGCCCTCGGCATCCCCGGCATCATGGACGTCTACCGCTCGGGCAACATCACCATCGCCAACGCGCCGGGCACCGGTATCTGCGACGACAAGGCGATCTATTCCTACATGCCCGAGATCGTCGAGTTCTACACGGGGCGCAAGGCGATTTTGGAAAACGTGCCGACCTGGCGCTGTTCGGAGGATTCCAGCCTGAAATACGTGCTGGAACATCTCGACGAGCTGGTCGTCAAGGAAGTCCACGGCTCGGGAGGCTACGGCATGCTGGTCGGACCGACGGCCTCCAAGAGGGAACGTGCCGAATTCGCTGAAAAGCTCAAGGCGCGACCCAACAACTATATCGCCCAGCCGACCCTCTCCCTCTCCACCGTTCCGATCCTTGTCAACAAGGGCATCGCTCCACGCCACGTGGATCTTCGCCCCTACGTTCTGGTTTCCGACAAGGTCCAGATCATTCCGGGCGGACTGACGCGTGTGGCACTCAAACAAGGCTCGCTCGTGGTTAATTCCAGCCAGGGCGGCGGCACAAAAGATACCTGGGTATTGGAGGACTGATGCTCGGAAGAACTGCAAACGGGCTCTATTGGATGTTCCGTTACATCGAGCGCGCCGAAAACATCGCGCGCCTCATCGACGCCGGTCTGCGCATGTCGCTGACCAGAAGCGGATCAGGCGACGACAACTGGGACGGCGTGTTGCAAAGTGCGGGTGTTCGCGAAGCCTATGACGAAGGTCACACCAAACTGACCAGCGCCGACGCGATCGATTATCTGCTGCGCGATCGCTCGAACCCTTCGAGCGTCATGTCCTGCGTCGACTACGGGCGCAACAATGCCCGCATGGTACGCACGGCGCTGACCCGCGAAACCTGGGAAGCGACCAACGAGTTCTGGATCGAACTCAAGGCTCTGCTGTCCAGGCGGCTTAAGCCTGCCGAGATGCCAGAAGCCATCGACGCCATCAAGCACCGCGCGGGATTGATCCGCGGTGCGCTGCACGGCTCCATGCTGCGCAACGAGCTGTACAATTTCGCTCGCATGGGCACGTTCATCGAGCGGGCCGACAACACCAGCCGCATTCTCGACGTGAAGTACTATGTCCTGCTGCCGGCCGTCTCCGCCGTCGGAACGTCGATCGACAATGTCCAGTGGGAGTCGATCCTGCGCTCGGTTTCCGCCCACCGCTCGTACAGCTGGGCCTACGACGGCGAATACCGCGCCATGAACATCGCCCACTTCCTGATCCTCAATGGCCAGATGCCGCGTTCGCTCGCCTACTGCTACGAGAAGATTGTCAGCGAACTCGGATACCTTGCAAAGGATTACGGCGAGCGGCTGCCCGCCCACGACACGGCCGATTCCATCCGCAAGACGCTGCAGACCAGCGCCATCAAGGATATCATGGATCAGGGCCTGCACGAATTCCTCGAGGATTTCGTCACACGCAACAACCAGCTCGGCATGGAAATTTCCGACGGGTACCGATTCTACGTATAGGCGGGTCACGAGATGAGACTGAAGATTAGCCACGTCACAGAATACCGCTACGACGAGCCGGCTGCATTCTCGCTGCAGCGGCTGCGGCTGACGCCACCGGCGGTCCCCGGCCAGTCGACCCTCAACTGGTCGCTGCATGTCGAGGGCGCCAAACCCGAGGTCGAGTACGACGATCAGTTCGGAAACCACGTCAACCTTGTTTCGCTGCAGGGCGAACAGCAGGTGACGCGCATCGTCGCGGAGGGTGAAGTCGAGACGGAAGACCGCAATGGCGTCATTGGCCCGCATACCGGCTTTTGTCCCTTGTGGCTTTTCCTGCGGGACACGCCGCGAACGAAGCCGGGCAAGCTGATCAGGGAATTGATCACGGGCGTCAACGGCGACAACGACCTTGCGAGGATGCACTCGCTGATGGCTGCCATCCACGAAACGGTGGACTATCGGCCCGGCACCAGCGACACCGACACGACGGCAGAGCAGGCGCTGGAGAAGAAGAGCGGCGTCTGCCAGGACCATGCCCATATCTTCGTGGCGGCAGCGAGAACCTTGCAGATACCGGCCCGTTACATCTCCGGCTACCTTATGATGGAAGAAAAGATCGAGCAGGCAGCCACCCATGCATGGGGTGAGGCCCATATCCCCGGCCTCGGCTGGGTCGGCTTCGATCCTGCCAACAAGATCTGCCCGGATGAGCGCTACGTGCGCGTCGCCACGGGGCTCTGCTACAAGGACGCCGCCCCTGTTTCCGGCATGCGCATCGGCACGCCGGGCGAAAAGCTCGCAGTGATCGTCAAGGTCGAAGACCAGGGGCAAATGCAGAGCCAGACTCAGAGCTGAACTGCGCCTGCATGGGCACGGCGTCGTTGACGGGAATCTCGTCGGTGACGACGTCGAACTGTGCCAGCGTTGCCGGGCCAAAAGCCGTTGAAAGCGCAACATCGGTTGCATCGCGGCCCGTCGCCATCAGGATACGCCCGATGCGAGGTGTGTTGTGTCGCGCATCCACCGTATGCCAATGCCCGCCGAGATAGACCTCGAACCAGGCGCTGAAATCCATCGGCGCCGGATCCTTGGGCACACCGATATCGCCGAGGTAGCCGGTGCAATAGCGCGCCGGGATGTTCATGCATCGGCAAAGCGTAATCGCCAAATGCGCGAAGTCGCGGCAGACGCCGGTCCTGTCAGTATAGCCGCCATAGGCGGTTCGCAGGAGATCGGCGTTCATGTAATCGAACCTGATATGGCCGTGGACAAAGTCGGCTATTGCCTGAACACGAGCCCATCCCTGTTGCGTATTCGAGAAATTTGCCCAAGCGAAGTCAGCCAACCGGTCGGTGTCACAATAGCGACTGCCAAGAAGGAACACCAACACATCGTCGGGCAAATCCTTGATCTCGTGCTGCGCAGCGTTCACCGGCACCACGTCCGGCAAGCCGGTATCGTAGATATCGAATTCCGTCGAAATCGTCGTCAATCCCGCCGGCGCCACGATCCGCGCGCAGGAATTGCCGAAATTGTCGGTGTAGCCCCATGCATCGATCGGCTGATTGAAGGAGATCATCTGGTCGGTCAGCAGATCGCCCCGCCGCGAAGGATGAATGTTCAGGACCAGAAGCATCGGCGTTGGCTGCACACATTGATAGCCTATCGTGAAACCAGCGTGAATCTTCATGGTGTTTCCTTTGCAAAGCTACGCCGGTCGATCGGCAGGCTATCAGGGAACGTCAGGGGAGCCGATGAGTTCCATACCCGTGAGCGCTCGCAGCACATCATGGCTCGGTGGTCACGTTGACCTGAACGACCATATCGTCGAAGTCGTCTGCATTCCCGTCATAACTGCCCCAGAGCGGAATTGCCTGGCGCGGGTCGCGCGCGACACCAACGCGGATCAGATCGTGATTGCCGACAATCCCGTTGGTCGGATCGAATTCGACCCAGCCGGCGCCGGGAAGATAGACCTGGCACCACGCATGCGTGGAACCGCCGCCAAGCGTCCTTGATCCATCGCGATCCGGCACGTAGATGTAGCCGGTGACAAAACGGGCGGCGAAGCCGAGCGAACGGGCCGCCTCCATCATCAGCAGAGCGAAGTCGCGACACGTGCCCTGCCGCCGCTGCAACGTCTGGATCGGCGTCTGCGTCCCCCGCTCGACCCGGCGGGCATAGACGAAGCTCTGGCGGATCGCGAAGCACAGCGTCATCAGCACGTGACCCGTCCACCCGGAAGCGCCGGCGCCGACGAATTGCTGCGCCCATTGGTCAACCTCGCCATTGGGATCGTCATAGTAGCGGGCGATGGTGCAGGACAGGTCGGGCTTCTCCTCATCGTCGTAGGAAAAGGGATAGGTCAGCGCCTCGCTGTCCATCTCGAAATCGATCGGAACCTGCGGCGTGTGGTCGAGACGGATATTGGTTTCGAACCGCAATTGATCCGAAGGCCCATCCATATCCACCAGGGCAATGCAATTGCCGAAGACGTCGTGGATCCAACGAATTTGAGCAGGTTCCGGCTCGATCGTCATCGTTGCATCGAGAAGGCGCTGATCGAAACTGTCACGCGGCCGAAACAGCACGCGATGCTGGCCGAATGCCACCGGTCGTTTGTACGAATAGTGTGTAATATGCCTGACGGAAAAAACGGTCATTGTACCCTCGTCCGTCACGGTCTGATAATAGCCGTCACCGCCAGTCTAGAGCAATTCCACAAGAGTGCGCAGCGGTTTGCCTCCGGAACTGCGTAAAAACAAAAAGATGGAGCGTTTTCGCTAATCGAACAAAAGCGGAATGCTCTAATTGAATTCGGGCACTTGTCCAGACTGAAACAGGATGACCGACGGTCCCTGCTCGCCGATCGCGACATTTCCCTCGCGGCACCAGACGACCACGCCCGCGTAATCGTTGACCAGCGTCTGAGCGACATAGACGGCCGTGTCCTCCCCCTTCATCTGCCGCGGCTCGAATGCTGGTACCAGCTTTCCGTAGTCGTCGCGATTGAAGGCGCTGAGGACAATCAGTTTTCTAATTCCAGGCATGGCACGCACCCTCCTGCCGCGATAACGGAAGTGCGCCCGGATTCGTTCCGGTAGAACTGCCGGCGGGCTAAGAAAAGGCGGAGATCTCGCCCCGCCTCTCTGGATCGCCGACGATGTTGATAGTGGCGCTTTGCAAGGCCGGTGGCTCCTCATTCTCGACCTCGTGGCGGGAACCCGGCACGTTCCAGTCCTTGAACGCAGGGGTTCTCTTCATAACGCGCAGACGCGCGGTGCTGGACGCCAGTATCAAGCAGGGAATGAGGGGCAGACGCTTTGCGGAATGATGCAGAAGGCTCAGCCTTCTGTCCCGGTTCCTCAATGAGGGCAGGATCGAAGTCGACAGCAATGTGAAGGCCGGCGTTGGGAGAATTTCTTGGACTGTTTGTCGAATTGCGGTTCGGCCGTTCGTCTTCATATTGAAGGCAGGGCAACAGGCCTACCCGAACGCCCGTTGCGGCAAACGCTGTTACAGGAGGAGCCATGACGCAGTACCTGGTTGCTATTCACCATCCCGATGGCTACGACCCCTCCGTCGCGGAGGACGAAGCGATGTCGCGCGATATCGACGCGCTCAACGACGAGATGAAGGCCGCTGGCGTCAGGATTTTCGTCGGCGGCCTGCGCCCGGCGAGCAGCGCGAGGTCACTGCGGGCGCAGGCCAATGGTGAGGTGTTCGTCACCGACGGGCCGTACCTGGAGACCAAGGAGCACGTGGGTGGTTTTTGGGTGCTGGAGGCAGCTGACCCGGACGAGGCGCTGGCATGGGGGCGCAAGGCCGCCGTCGCCTGCCGCGCGCCGGTCGAGGTGCGCCCGTTTCACTGACGACGTTGATGTGACATTTGCAAAGTCGTTGGGCTGCGGCAGAGTACCTCTTGCAGGCACCTTTCCCTCCCTCATTCTCGCCCTTTTGGCGGGGGATCGAGAACGGTCAGGTCAATGCCTTCCGATCGTCATGCGTAAGGTCGACGGCCTGAGAGATGCCCGCCGAGGCCTCTCTCAGCCAGCCCCATTGATCTCGCCGCATGATCCCGTCACCTGCGCTGCACAGGAGATCGCCAGCGGCGATTCGCCATCATCCCCCAGTCAGCACCCTCGCTCGCACCGCTCACATTGAACGGTGACGACATTGCATGTGAACCGTGTTATCGTTTCATCCCAATACAGACGGGGATAACAGCGGCGCTCACTGTCCATTGGCGCCTTTTCCCTGGCGCCCGGATTGGGTGCGTCCAGGACGATGACTGGGCCGACCGCCGACGCGTCGATCCCGAGATCGGTCAACTTTGGCGCCGTGGAGTGGTCGAATTGGATCTGCACAAAAACCAGCTGCATCAACCAGATTCTCGCCTCCCAAGACGACGCGACGATGAAGGCGGGGTTCATGAAGCTTCTCGAAGAGGACTAGGCGCCGCCGCCGCTAACCAGAGACGAAGGCCATGACGGGGTTCGAGCATACCGCGTTAACCCGGTTGGGCCAGTTCTTCGGCCCGGCCGCCGCTGCGCATCCGGGCCTCTCCGGCTTTAGCCTCTTGAGCGAGGCGCGAGAGGCGTTCATCACGCGCTTGGCGCTGGCCGACCTGGCCGAGCGAACTCTCGACATGCAGTACTATGTGTGGGACGGCGACACGACCGGCCGGATCATCGTCGACCGGGTGGTGAGGGCGGCCGATCGCGGGGTCAGGGTGCGGCTCCTCGTCGACGATCCCTACTACAAAGCCAGCGATCAGGTCAAAGCTGCCCTCGACGCCCACCCCAACATCGAAATCCGTCTATTCAACCCGACCAAAAACCGGAGGTGGTCCAGACTAGACTTCCTTGTCGACTTCCGCCGGGTCAACCGCCGCATGCACAACAAGCTGGTGGTGGCCGACAATTCGGCGGCGATCGTTGGCGGTCGCAATATCGGCGACGACTACTATGGCGTGAATACCGTCGCCAATTTTCGCGATCTGGATGTGCTGGCGGTCGGACCTGTTGTGGGCGATCTGTCGGAGGTGTTCGACCGATACTGGAACAGCGCCTCGACGGTGCCGATCGCAACCATCGTCGAGCGCACCTATGGAGCCGCCGATCTCGATGCCATCCTGACCCGCTTGCGCCAGGAGATTGCTACTGCTGACTACCCCTATCCGATCGATCAGGATCTCGGCGAGCTGGCGACCCAGAGCGCGGAGCTGCGCGACAGTCTCGTGTGGGCGCCAGGCCGGATCATAGCCGACGACCCGGAAGCGATCGCCCGCGGCAAGGCGGCCGACGACGTGGTCGCCTTCATTCGCGGACGGGTCACCGAATTGAAGGAGGAGCTGCTCGCCGAGGCGCCCTATTTCGTCTTGCCCGCCGGGGCGCAGGCAATCGTCAAGGCGCTGCACGAGCGCAATGTTCGGGTGCGCGTGCTGACCAACTCGCTCGCTTCGAACAACCAGCTCGCCGCGCATTCGGTCTATGCCAAGACCCGCAGGCGCCTACTCGAGTACGGCCTGGAGCTCTACGAGCTGCGCGCGGACACCGACGCCTTCCGGCCGGGCTGGTCGCTCCGTTCCGGGCGGTCGCGGGCGGCCTTGCACACCAAGGCCATGGTCTTCGACAGCAAGGCCGTGTTCATCGGCAGCTTCAACCTCGACCCGCGATCTGCCGTGATCAACACGGAAGCGGGCCTGTATATCGAGAGTCCGGAGCTTGCCGCGAGGCTGACTGCCTATATGGCGACCGGCGTCGCGCCTGCCAACAGCTACCGCGTCTTCCTTGATCCGAATGGCGGGATCGTCTGGAAGACGGTGCGGGACGGCGAGATCGTCAGCTACGGGGACGAGCCCGAAACGGGATTCCGGCGGCGGCTCGTCGCCGACCTCGTGAAACTCCTGCCGATCGACTCGCAAGTTTGACACCGATCGCTTTGCGACCGGCGCTCAGCCTGACGTCTCGGCGTTGGCTGGGCCGATGGCGCGACGACGCGAGCACGCGCTGTGGCCGGTGATGGCATTCCTTGAAAGGCCATGAAATGATAGAAACGGAACGTCTTCTTTTGCGTCCCCCCAGCGCCGTTGATCTTCCAGCGTGGACTGCCTTCCTCGCTGACTCCGAGGGCACACGGTTCATCGGTGGTGAGCAAGATGCCACCGGTGCGTGGCGCAATCTCTGCCTGTTCGCGGGGGCGTGGAGCATTCAAGGATTCAGCAATTTTTCGGTGTTTGAGAAGGCAACCGGTCGCTGGATAGGCCGCGCCGGGCCTTGGTTCCCCCCCGCATGGCCCGGCCCCGAGATCGGTTGGGCGTTCAGTCGCGATGCTTGGGGCAAGGGATACGCAACTGAAGCGGCAAATCGCTGCCTGACTTGGGCGTTCGAGGAGCTTGGCTGGTTGGAGGCAATCCACCTCATTCACCCTGAAAATGAGGCCTCCGTCGCGGTTGCCAAAAGAATTGGCGCAGACCTTCAGTCATCCGGAGGTGCCGCAAAAACCCTAATTTATGTCAGTACCAAGGAGCGCTGGCTTCGGAAAAGCGAAATAAGTGGTCAATGACCGCCATGGGGCAAGGACCAACCCTCCGGCCATTTGCCGTCTGATATCGGAGATGTCCGCCAAAAACCGAAAGCGGCCTCTACCCGCTTAAGAAGGCGGAACTCTCGTCCCGCCTTTCATGAGCGCCCGCCGTCCAAAGTCGGTTGTGTGACGCCTCAGTGGCTGTCGCGGTTCAACGGAATGTCCGAGCCCCGCGGGCCGACCAGGAAGTCGAGATCGGCGCCGGCATCGGCCTGCATGACCGTATTGATGTAGAGCTTGCCGTAGCCGCCCGAAATCGGCATGTGGGGCTTGACCCATGCCGCACGGCGCTTGGCCAGTTCATCGTCTGAGACCTGTAGCTGGATCGTACGCGCGGGAACATCGACCGAGATCATGTCGCCGTTCTGCACCAGCGCCAGCGGTCCGCCTTCGGCGGCTTCCGGTGCGGTGTGCAGGATGACGGTGCCGTAGGCGGTGCCGGACATACGCGCATCCGAAATGCGGATCATGTCCTTGACGCCCTTTTTCAGCACCTTCGGCGGAAGGCCCATGTTGCCGACCTCGGCCATGCCGGGGTACCCCTTCGGGCCGCAATACTTCAGCACCATGATGCACGTCTCGTCGATGTCGAGATCGTCCTTGTTGATGCGCGCATGGTAGTCCTCGATGCTTTCGAAGACGACGGCGCGGCCGGTATGCTGCATCAGGTGCGGAGAGGCTGCAGAAGGCTTCAGTACAGCACCCTTCGGAGCGAGGTTGCCGCGCAGAACGGCAATCCCGCCCGACTGCGTCAGCGCCTTTTCGCGCGGAACGATGACGTCGTCATTGTAGTTCACGACATCCTTGACGCCGTTCCAGATGCTGTCGCCGGTGACGGTGATCGCATCCTTGTGCAGCAGGCCCATCTCGCCGACCGCCTTGATGACGACCGGAAGACCGCCCGCATAGTAGAACTCCTCCATCAGGTGTTTGCCCGACGGCTGCAGGTTGACGATCGTCGGCACGTCGCGGCCGAGGCGGTCCCAGTCGTCGAGCGACAGGTCGACGCCGATGCGGCCGGCCAGCGCCAGAAGATGGAGGACGGCATTCGTCGAGCCGCCGACCGCGCCGTTGACACGGATGGCGTTCTCGAAGGCTTCCTTTGTCAGGATATCGGAAGGCTTCAGATCTTCCTTGACCATATCGACGATACGGCGGCCGGAAAGCTGCGAAATCACGCGACGGCGCGCGTCGACAGCAGGAATGGCAGCGTTGCCGGGCAGCGTCATGCCAAGGGCTTCGGCCATCGACGCCATGGTCGAGGCCGTGCCCATGGTCATACAGCTGCCGGCCGAGCGAGCCATGCCCTGCTCCGCGTCCATGAACTCGTCGAGCGACATCTCGCCTGACTTGACCATTTCCGAGAACTGCCAGATGGCCGTTCCCGAACCGACGTCCTTGCCGCGCCACTTGCCGTTCAGCATGGGGCCACCGGAAACGAGGATGACGGGGATATCGACGGACGCCGCGCCCATCAAAAGGCTTGGCGTGGTCTTGTCGCAGCCGCCAAGCAGCACGACGCCATCGACCGGATTGCCGCGGATCGCTTCCTCGACGTCCATGGCCGCCAGGTTGCGGAACATCATCGCCGTCGGGCGAAGCGTGCTCTCACCGACGGAGAAAACGGGAAACTCGACCGGGAAGCCGCCGGCCTCATAGACGCCGCGCTTGACGCGCTCGGCGAGGTCTCGGAGATGCGCGTTGCATGGCGTCAGCTCCGACCAGGTATTGCAGATGCCGATGATCGGACGACCGTCGAACGTATCGGCCGGAAGGCCCTGGTTCTTCATCCAGGAGCGATGCATGATCGCATTCTTGCCGGTGCCGCCGAACCAGTCGTACGAACGCAGCCTGCGCGGCCATTCAGCTTTCTTTTTCATTTATCTTTGCCTTGTGGGTGACCCCGAGCCGCCCTCGTGACGGCTCGGATCGTCAAACGGTCATTACGCCAGCGTGTATGCGGTCTTGACGGTCGTGTAGAACTCGGCAGCGTATTTGCCCTGTTCGCGCGGACCGTAGGACGAGCCCTTGCGGCCGCCGAACGGAACGTGGAAGTCGACCCCTGCCGTCGGCAGGTTGACCATGACCATGCCGGCTTCGGCATTGCGCTTGAAGTGCGTGGCGTGCTTGAGACTCGTCGTCGCGATGCCGGAGGAGAGGCCGAACGGCGTGTCGTTGGCAGTCGCAAGCGCCTCTTCGTAGTCCTTGACACGGATGAGGGACACGACAGGTCCGAAGATCTCTTCGCGCGAAATGCGCATCTGGTTGGTCGCCTCCGTAAACAACGTCGGCTGCAGATAGAAGCCAGGCGTGTCACGGGTTATCAGCTCGCCCCCGAAGGCGAGCTTGGCGCCCTCGTTTTTGCCGATCTCGATGTAGTCTGTATCGGTCTTCAGCTGGCGCGCGTCGACAACCGGGCCGACATGCGTGCCGGGCTTCATGGCGTGATCGACGACGATCGTCTTGAGCTTCTCCGTCAGCGCCGCGACGAACTTGTCGTGGATGCCTTCGGTGACGATCAGGCGCGATGATGCCGTGCAGCGCTGGCCGGTCGAGAAGAAGCCGGAATTGGCGGCCGCCTCGACGGCAACGCTGAGATCGGCGTCGTCGAGAACCACCATCGGGTTCTTGCCGCCCATTTCGAGCTGGAACTTGCGATTATGCTCGAGCGAGGAAACGGCGACACGCTTGCCGGTGCCGGTCGAACCGGTGAAAGTGATGCCGGCGATGTCAGGACTGTCGAGCATGGCCTGGCCGACGACTGAGCCCTTGCCCATCACCAGGTTCAACACACCCTTCGGCAGACCGGCGCGATGCAGGATGTCGACGATCGCCCAGGAACAGGCTGGAACGAGGTCGGCAGGCTTGAAGACGATGGTGTTGCCATAGCAGAGAGCCGGCGCGATCTTCCAGGCAGGAATGGCGATCGGGAAATTCCACGGCGTGATGATGCCGATGACGCCGAGCGGGTCGCGCGTGATCTCGACGCCGATGTTGGGACGCACCGACGGGATGACTTCGCCGGCAAGGCGCAGCGCTTCGCCCGCGAAGAATTCGAAGATCTGCGACGCGCGGATGGTTTCACCGATCGCTTCCGGCAAGGTCTTGCCCTCTTCGCGCGCCAAGAGCGCGCCGAGCTCGTCCTTGCGGGCCATGATCTCGTCGCCGGCCTTCTTCAGGATGACGTGGCGTTCCCAGATGCCGGAGCGCGACCACGCCGGGAAAGCAGCCTTGGCGGCCGAAATGGCGTTCCTCGTGTCTTCGGCCGAACCTTCGGCGTACAGGCCGACGACTTCGTTGGTGTCGGACGGATTGATGTTCTTCGTCGCGTCGGTGCCGATCCATTCGCCGGCGATCAGGTTCTGATAAATGGTCATGGGCTAAACAAGCCTCCTTTACCGTTTACGAAAGAATGGCCCGGTCGCGCAGGCGCCCGGGCCATGTGAAACTAGAGCTGCTTGACGACGATCTCTTCTTCAGCTTCGATCTGCAGCGGATTGCGCAGCGGCAAGCCGAATTCGGCGACTTCGATTTCGAAGACGTCGCCCTCTTCAGCCTTGATGCCTTCCGCGAAAGACAGCGTCGCCGTGCCGAACATGTGCACGTGGACGTCGCCCGGCACACGAAACAGGCCGTACTTGAAGTGGTGGTATTCGAGGTTCGCGAAAGTATGCGACATGTTCGCTTCGCCCGAAAGGAAGGGCTTTTCGAAGATCACCGTGTCGCCGCGCTTGATGCGCGAGGTACCTCGGATATCCTCCGGCGCGGCGCCGATGCGGATTTCCGGGCCGAAGCTTGCGGGACGCAGCTTGGAATGGGCGAGGTAGAGGTAGTTGATCCGCTCGGTGACGTGGTCGGAAAACTCGTTCGACAGCGCAAATCCGACGCGGAACGGCGTGCCGTCTTCTGATATCACGTAGATACCGGCCATCTCGGGCTCCTCGCCGCCATCGAGCGCGAAGGAGGGAGAGACAAGCGGCGCGCCGGGAGCAGCCGAGCCGTAGCCGTTGCCCTTGTAGAACCACTCGGGCTGCACGCCCTTCTCGCCGGCCTTCGGCTTGCCGTTCTCAAGGCCCATCTTGAACATCTTCATCGAGTCGGTGAGGGTTTCCTCGGCCGCCTCGGAGGACTTCTTGTGCATGGAATCGCGCGTTGCGGCGGAGCCAAGATGCGTCAGACCGGTGCCCGTCAGATGCAAGTGCGCTGCATCAGGATGCGTCATCGGCGGCAGCAAGCGGCCCTCGGCATAGGCCTTTTCGAGTTCGACGGCATCGCCGAGGCCGTGCGAATCGATCACCTGCAACAGCGACTTGCCGCTGTTTGCCGCTTCCATGGCCAGCGCATAGACGCTGTCCGCACCCTTGACGGCTTTCGCGATACCGCCCGGCTCGCGCACGGCGACGATGATCTCTCCGTTGGAACCCTTGATCTGCGAAATAAGCACGGTCTTCATCCTTTTTTAGATAGCGCGGAAAATGCTCCGCCTTTCCGGCTCCCGAAGGAGCCGGATCGGTAAGTTCATACGACGGCGAATGCGTGGCTGGCGCTTGGCGCCTAGCCCTTGTTCTTGTTGTAAACGTCGAAGAAGACCGCGGCGAGAAGCACCAGTCCCTTGACCATCTGCTGGAAATCGATGCCGAGGCCGACAATCGACATGCCATTGTTCATGACGCCCATGATGAACGCGCCGATGACCGCACCAGTGATTTTGCCAACGCCGCCGGATGCCGAAGCACCGCCGATGAAGCATGCTGCGATAACGTCGAGCTCGAAACCGACGCCGGCTTTCGGCGTTGCCGAATTCAGGCGGGCCGCGATGATCATGCCGGCGAGACCGGCAAGAACGCCCATGTTGACGAAAGTGAAGAAGCTGAGGCGCTCGGTATTGATACCGGAGAGCTTGGTGGCCTTTTCGTTGCCGCCCATCGCGTAGATGCGGCGTCCGATCGTGGTGCGACGCGTGACGAACGCGTAGGCCGCGATCAGCACAAGCATGACGACGAGAACGTTCGGCAGGCCCTTGTAGCTCGACAGCTGATAGCCGAGGAACAGGATCGCCAGCGAGAGAATGACGTTCTGCGCAATGAAAAAGCTCGTGGGCTCGACGTCGATGCCGTGGCTTTCGTTCACCTTGCGACGACGCCAGGCGAGATAGAACAGCACGGCGGGGATGATCAGGGTCAGGATCAGCGAAGTGGAATGTAGCGGAATGCCGCCGAAATCGATCATGTCTCCGGGCAGGAAACCCGTGCTGATGACCTGAAAGTCCTTCGGAAACGGGCCGATGTTCTTGCCGCCGAGCACGAACAGCGTCAGACCGCGGAAGACAAGCATGCCGGCGAGCGTCACGATGAAGGCCGGAATGCGGTGATACGCGATCCAGTATCCCTGTGCAGCGCCGATGGCACCACCGATGATCAGGCAGAGAATGCCCGCAAGTACGAAGTTCATCTGCCAGTTGACGGTCAGGATGGCCGCGACCGCGCCGACGAAGGCGACGATCGAACCGACCGAAAGGTCGATATGGCCGGCCACGATGACCAGCAGCATGCCGAGCGCCATGATGACGATGAACGAGTTCTGCAGAACGAGGTTCGTCAGGTTGACAGGCTTGAACAGGATGCCGCCCGTATAAAACTGGAAGAACACCATGATCGCGACCAGCGCGATAAGCATGCCGTATTCACGGATGTTGCTGCGGATGTAGTCCGTAACGGAAACGACGTTGCTTTCCTCGGTGGCAGCTGAAGGGTTGACCGGAGTCATTGTTTCTTCTCCCCTGAGCGCATGATAGCGCGCATGATGGTTTCTTGGCTCGCCTCTCCCTTTGGCAGTTCCGCAACGATACGTCCTTCATTCATGACGTAGATGCGGTCGCACGTACCAAGCAGTTCCGGCATTTCCGATGAGATCATCAGAACGCCCTTACCATCGGCGGCGAGCTGGTTGATGATAGTATAGATTTCGTATTTTGCACCGACATCAATACCGCGCGTGGGTTCGTCGAGGATCAAAATCTCCGGATCGGAGAACAGCCACTTGGACAACACCACTTTTTGCTGGTTTCCGCCCGAAAGATTGACGGTCTCCTGGAAGATGCTGGAGCTGCGGATACGCAGTTTCGTGCGATAATCCGATGCGATTTTGGATTCCTTGATACTGTCGATCACCGTTCCGCTCGAAACACCGGCAAGATTGGCGAGCGTCGTATTGTGGACGATGTTCTCGCCAAGCACGAGGCCAAGATGCTTGCGGTCTTCGGTGACATAGGCCAGGCCGGCGTCGATGGCCTTGCGGACGGTAGCCACATCGACCTTCTTGCCGTCCATGAACACGTCGCCGGTGATCTTGTGGCCGTAGGATTTACCGAACACGCTCATGGCGAATTCGGTGCGGCCGGCACCCATCAGGCCGGCGATGCCGACCACCTCGCCCTTGCGGACATTGATGTTGATGTCGTGCAGAACCTGGCGATCGCGATGATGCTGGTGGAAGGCGTTCCAGTTCTTCACCTCAAGGATCGTCTCGCCGATCGGCACGGAGCGCGGCGGATAACGATCGGCGAGTTCGCGACCCACCATGTTCTTGATGATGATGTCTTCGCTGATCTCTTCGGTATGACAGTCGAGCGTCTTGACCGTCATGCCATCGCGCAGAACCGTGATCTGGTCGGCGACCTTGCGCACTTCGTTGAGCTTGTGCGTGATGATGATCGACGTCAGACCCTGGTTGCGGAACTCGATCAGAAGATCGAGCAGCGCGTCGGAATCTTTTTCGTTGAGCGAAGCCGTCGGCTCGTCGAGGATCAAGAGCTTGACGCTCTTCGACAGCGCCTTGGCGATCTCGACCAGCTGCTGCTTGCCGACGCCGATGTCTGTCACGAGCGTCTCGGGAGACTCTTTCAGTCCGACCTTGCCAAGCAGCTGCTTGGTGCGGTTGAAGGCTTCCTGCCACTTGATGATGCCGTTCTGCGCGACTTCGTTGCCGAGGAAGATATTTTCGGCGATCGACAGAAGCGGCACGAGCGCCAGCTCCTGATGGATGATGACGATGCCGATCTCTTCAGAGTCCTTGAGGACCTTGAAGTTGCGGACGTCACCTTCATAGACGATATCGCCGTCATAGGTGCCGGCGGGGTAGACGCCGGAGAGAACTTTCATGAGGGTCGATTTGCCGGCCCCGTTTTCGCCCACCAATGCGTGGATTTCACCCTGCCGAACCTTGAGGTTCACATTCTCAAGCGCTTTTACGCCCGGGAACGTCTTGGTGATGTTCCGCATTTCGAGGATTGTATTGTCCATAGTCAATATCCAACGCCAGCAGCCGGAAACTCGGCGCGACGATCATAAAAGTGAAGACCGGAACCCGCAAGCAGCGGGTTCCGGCCAACTTGGAACAATTACTTCAGCTGGTCAGCCTTGTAGTAACCGCCTTCGACGAGGATCTTCTCGTAGTTGGTCTTGTCGACCGCTACCGGCGTCAGCAGGTAGGACGGGATGACCTTTACACCGTTGTCGTAGGTCTTGGTGTCGTTGACTTCAGGCTCTTTGCCTTCCATCAGCGCGTTGACCATGCCGACAGTAACCTTTGCGAGGTCACGGGTATCCTTGAAGATCGTGGAGTGCTGCTCGCCAGCGATGATCGACTTGACCGACGGAACTTCAGCGTCCTGACCGGAAACGACCGGGAGCGGCTGGTCCGGGGTGCCGTAGCCGACGCCCTTCAGCGACGAGATGATGCCGATGGACAGACCGTCGTAAGGCGACAGAACTGCATTGACCTTCGCGTCGGTGTAGTTAGCCGAGAGCAGGTTGTCCATACGAGCCTGGGCCGTTGCCGGGTCCCAACGCAGCGTACCGACCTTGTCCATGCCGGACTGGCCCGACTTCACGACGAGCTTGCCGCTGTCGATGTAAGGCTGCAGAACAGACATAGCGCCGTCGTAGAAGAAGAAGGCGTTGTTGTCGTCAGGCGAACCGCCGAAGAGCTCGATGTTGAACGGGCCCTTGCCATCCTTGAGGCCGAGGGCGTCAACGATGGAACCAGCCTGCAGAACACCAACCTTGAAGTTGTCGAACGTCGCGTAATAGTCGACGTTGCCCGAATCGCGGATCAGACGGTCATACGCGATGACCTTGATACCTGCGTCGTGGGCCTTCTGGAGAACGTCGGAAAGCGTCGTGCCGTCGATAGCAGCAATAACGAGAACCTTCGCGCCCTTCGTGACCATGTTCTCAATCTGAGACAGCTGGTTCGGAATATCGTCGTCAGCATACTGCAGGTCTGTGCTGTAACCAGCTTCCTGGAGCTGCTTGACGATGTTGTTGCCGTCGTCGATCCAGCGTGCGGACGACTTCGTAGGCATTGCAATACCGACAGTCCCCTTGTCGGCGGCAACCGCTGGCATTACGAACGACGCGACGCCGAAAGCAGCCGCAGCCATCAATGAGATAATGGATTTCATCTCTCTCTCCCTTGTTAATAAATCGGCGGGACGAAAAATCGCCCGCCCCGAAACTGTGGCAGGTTCCGTCTTGGATAATTACTTCAGATTGTGAGAAACGAAGTAGGTCTCCTCCACGCTCTCACACGTGTTGAGTGCCAACCAGCACACGGCGGCAAACTGGTATGGATTCCTATAACTGTCAAATAGAATAACTGGTAAAGTGCATAACAATTTTGGTATATCGTTAAAAAGTATTACTTTTGATGGAACGCAGTTGGGAGGCTGCAACCATGGCGTTTATTTTGGAACCTCCGGCGCTCGAAACCGTCGACATACGAACCGATACCCTGGGGGACGACGGCCTTCTAAGGGCGGGGCTTAAGCTGAATCACCTGCGCATGATTGTCGCAATCGAAGATAGCGGGCAGATTTCAGCCGCAGCGGAAGCGCTGAACATTTCACAGCCGGCTGCGTCGCGGATGCTGGCGGAAATGGAATCGATTCTGAAGACCCCGCTTTACGAGCGCGTCGCGCGGGGCGTCGTGCTGACGACCTTCGGCGCGGCTCTCGCAAGACGAGCGCGCAAGATCATGTTGGAACTGCGGGAGGTTAGCCGCGAAATCGGTGAACTGAAGTCCGGAAAGGGCGGCTCCGTGTTCATCGGCGCGGTGACCGCGCCGGCCATGAGCCTCGTCGTCCCGGCCATCAAGGAAGTGCGGACGGCCTTTCCCGGCATTGAGGTGAATATCCAGGTCGAGACGAGCAACGTGCTGGCGCGCGAACTGCTCGCCGCGCGGCACGACTTCATCATCAGCCGTATTCCCGACGACCTGAACCCGCGGTTGTTCGAGGTTCAGGAAATCGGCGTCGAGAGGGCCTGCCTGATCGTTCGCAGCGGTCACCCGCTTCTGAATAAGGCGTCCGCAAGCCTCGCCGACCTACCGCTTTATGATTGGGTGTTCCAGCCGCCCGGGACGCTCCTGCGGCGGACGATCGAGGATCTCTTCCTCACTCACAGTGTTCCGCTGCCTGAGAACATCGTCAATACCTCGTCGCTGCTGCTGACCTGTGCAATCATCTGTCAAACGGACGCCATTGCGCCGATCGCCATCGATGTCGCCCAGTTTCTGGCCACGCAGCAATCGAAGGCGGCAGACGTGCGGGTGCTGCCGATTGATTTCGAGATCAACGTCAGGCCCTACAGCCTGATTACGGCAAGGGAACGCGCTTTGCCTCCAAGCGCCCGGCTGCTCTACGATCTGGTCCTGGCCGAAAGCAAGAGGGGCCGCCCAGCCTGACAAGCTCGGCGCCATGTTGCGCGCATCTAATGCACGCAGTTGAAAGGAAGCGCCCATGCTGTTTGGCCAATCGGTATTCCAGTCCGTGCTCGACCGCTTGAAGGCGGACGACGACGATCGGAATGAGCATGACGTCCCGGCTTCCAGCCGCATTCACGGCTTCACGACCGGACTTGCCTTTAACGTGATGGAAGGAGTGTCGGTCGCGTCGGCGCAGCCCGGCCAGGCCTATCTCGACATCCTGGAATTCAATGTGCCGGCTGGGGAAGAGATCCCCCAGGCTCAGGCCGAGGCCGAGCCGGTCATGCCCGAGCATCTCTCCCGCATTGCCCCACAGGACGTTGCCGCCGAACTCTCCATCTCGGCGCGCGATACGGTTCAAAGCCTTGGCGAGAAACGCCGCGCCTTTGCAAAAAAGAATCATCCGGACGGCGTGGACATGCTGTTCCGCCAGAATGCCGCAAAGCGCATGACGATCGCGAACCTGCTGATCGATGAGGCGATCAAGCGGTTCGGTCGATGATCATTCCGCTTCTTTTCTGACATCCTGCTCTCCCGGCTCGCTCGTGGCCTCAGGCTCTGCCTGCAGCGGCGCCTGAGGCTTGTAGCTCCAGAACAGCATATAGATGGAATAGGCACCCGCGCCGGCCGCCAGCACCGCCCAGAATGGATCCCCCCTGGTGGCTTCCATCAATGCCCAGCCGAAGCAGACGGCGACGATCAGAATGCGCACCCAAATCGGGCGGTAGACCGGATGGTTTGGATCAATCAACTGCATGTCGTTCCCGCGTGTAAACCTGTCGCATGTCTTTAGGATGGTTTTCATAAATGTGAAAGGGCGGCGGGCTTGACGTCGAGCACAGAAAATGGAATGAAAATTCCACAATTATAGCAGTTCGGTTAATTCATTCCGAATTCAAGGGAGGTTCTCATGACAGTCAGATTTGGTCTTCTTGGCGCCGGCCGCATCGGCAAGGTCCACGCCAAGGCGGTCAGCGCCGACGCCAACGCCAAGCTGGTGGCCGTCGCCGACGCCTTCCCGCAGGCTGCCGATGCGATCGCATCGGCATACGGTTGCGAGGTCCGCACCATCGAGGCGATCGAGGCCGCCAAGGACATCGACGCCGTCGTCATCTGCACTCCGACTGATACCCATGCCGACCTGATCGAGCGCTTCGCTCGCGCCGGCAAGGCGATCTTCTGCGAAAAGCCCGTTGATCTCGACGTTGCCCGCGTCAACGCCTGCATCAAGGTGGTCGCCGAAGCCAAGGGCAAGCTGATGGTCGGCTTCAACCGCCGCTTCGACCCGCACTTCATGGCGGTGCGCAAGGCCATCGACGACGGCCGCATCGGTGACGTCGAAATGGTAACGATCACGTCGCGCGATCCGGGCGCCCCACCCGTCGACTACATCAAGCGTTCCGGCGGCATCTTCCGCGACATGACGATCCATGATTTCGATATGGCCCGCTTCCTGCTCGGTGAAGAGCCCGTCTCTGTGACGGCCACGGCAGCAGTCCTCGTCGACAAGGCCATCGGCGAAGCCGGCGACTACGACAGCGTCTCGGTGATCCTGCAGACCAAGTCGGGAAAGCAGGCGATCATCTCCAACTCGCGCCGCGCGACCTACGGCTACGACCAGCGAATAGAAGTGCACGGTTCCAAGGGCATGGTCGCCGCCGAGAACCAGCGCCCGGTCTCCATCGAGGTCGCCAACGGCGAAGGCTACACCAGGCCGCCTCTGCATGACTTTTTCATGACCCGCTACACGCAGGCCTACGCCAACGAGATCGCGAGTTTCATCGCGTCGATCGAGAAGGGCACTGCAATCTCGCCTTCGGGTGCCGACGGCCTTGCGGCGCTGGTGCTGGCGGACGCCGCCCTCCAATCCGTCAAGGAAGGCAAGCTCATCAAGATCGGCTGACGGCCCCTCTCCCGACCGAAAGCCGCACATGAGATGGCCGGGCATCTGCCCGGCCATTTCTCGTTGACCAACTCCATTGCACGCGGTTGATCGGAGACTTTCTTGCTCTGCCCAATGTCCGGGTGCTCAAATCGTCCCCTGTATGCCCGACAATACTATATCCTGGTCGATTACTGACAACGCTCTGTTCAGATGCCCTTCGAAGACGAGCATCTCCTCGTCCGCGACGACCCGGATTTCCGGCATTCCTTCCATCCGCACGGCATGCGACTGGCCGAGGCCTTCCTCGATCCCCTGGCGCAGGAGATCGTAGTAGCGCGTTCCGGGACCGGTGATTGCGATCGGCATGCGCTCCGTCAGGCTCAGCAAGCGCGAAAGCCCATTGCCGAGCGCCACACCCGCCTGCCGGAAGGCGAACGTCGGCATGCGATGCCCCTGACGCGCCTTGACGGCAATCTTGTCGAGTTCGGCGATCGGCACGAACGTGGCCGGGATCGTATCGAGTGGGACCTCGAAGGCCATTCGGAGAATGGCATAGAAACCCGCATAGGCCTCGATGCACCCCTTGCTGCCGCAGCGACACAGGCCGCCGTTCGCCATATGCAGCATGTGCCCGAAATTGGGCGCCGAGATTTCGCGCTCTCCCGGCGCCGTCCGCTTGACGATGCCAAGTCCGATGCTGTGGCCGAGAGACAAGGCAGCGAGCGAGCGAAAGTCCGCGCCTTTCCGATTCTCTTCATGGGCACCTAGTGCAGCAGCAACGAGCAGGGTCTCGTTATCCAGGACGATCTTTGCCTGCCAATCTGGTCGCAACGCCGAACCGAAGTCGATCTGGTCGTTGCCGAAGATCGGCGACCAGAGGAGCACGGGTTCGGTCGAATTCACCAGCCCCTTGCTGCTGATCGATATGAGCAGGACCTTTTGCTGCACTATCCGTGAACGGGCAAGCAGCCGCACCAGGCCCGCTCGGACCGAAGCCACGAAGCGCTCCGCACCGGCCGGATCGTGCGATCGATCCTCGCTGAACCGGTCGATCAGTTTCCCCGCATAATCGACGAGCGAGTACTGGACACCGTTCGAGGAAATGATCACCACGATCAGGTAGCCGCAATCGCGCCGCTGCCGAAACAGCACCCGCGGCCGCCCCCGACCGCCTGCCGCCTGATGCTCGGATTTCTCGATGATCTGCGCCTTCTCCAGATCGGCGGTGATGGCCGAAATGGTAGCAGACGAAAGCTTTGTGAAATCCGAAATCTCCGTATGCGCAAGCGCGCCGTGCCGTCGAAGCGAGGCGAGCACCAGCACACTGTTACGCTGCCGGACCAACTCCGTGCTCGACTTGGTCAGCATGTATGCCCGCCTCTCCCCCTCGCATTCCGCCCTCCTTCACACTCCATCTCCAACAACCTTTCCACGATGGAAATTAAGCCGGTAGTGCAGTGTTGACAGTTGAAAAAATCTCTGACACTTAATTTCTCGACTGTCGAGAAAATAATTCAAACCTTCTCGACAGCAAACCGCGGCGGTCGGAGGAACCACTGGCTGGGGCTGGCCGCAATCCATTCGGGAGGATAATATGAAGTCAATTTTGAAGCTGATGGCCGGTGCTGCCATCCTTGTGACGGTACACACCGCTGCCATGGCTGCTGACCTCGTCGTCGGCGTTTCCTGGTCCAACTTCCAGGAAGAACGCTGGAAGACCGACGAAGCTGCCATCAAGAAGGCACTGGAAGCCAAGGGCGCAAAATACATCTCCGCCGACGCACAATCGTCTGCCGCAAAGCAGCTGACGGACGTTGAATCCCTGATTTCTCAGGGCGCGAACGCTCTCATCATCCTCGCTCAGGACTCGGACGCAATCGGCCCGGCGATTGAAAAGGCTGCTGCTGAAGGCATCCCGGTTGTCGGCTACGACCGCCTGATCGAAAACCCGGCTGCGTTCTACCTGACCTTCGACAACAAGGAAGTCGGCCGCATGCAGGCACAGGGCGTTTTCAACGTCAAGCCGGAAGGCAACTACGTCTTCATCAAGGGTTCGTCGTCCGACCCGAATGCTGACTTCCTCTTCGCAGGTGCGATGGAAGTCCTGAAGCCCGCCATCGACGCCGGCAAGATCAAGAACGTCGGCGAAGCCTACACCGACGGCTGGCTGCCTGAAAACGCGCAGCGCAACATGGAACAGTTCCTGACCGCGAACAACAACAAGGTTGACGCCGTTGTTGCCGCCAACGACGGCACTGCCGGTGGCGCGATCGCCGCTCTCGACGCACAGGGCCTCGCCGGCTCCGTGCCTGTTTCCGGTCAGGACGCCGACAAGGCAGCTCTGAACCGCGTCGCGCTCGGCACGCAGACGGTTTCCGTCTGGAAAGACTCGCGTGAGCTCGGCAAGCGCGCTGCCGAAATCGCTCTCGATCTGGCGGGTGGCAAGAAAATGAGCGAAGTCGAAGGCGTTCAGACCTTTAAGGGCGGCGCCAAGGGCGTAGCCATGGAATCGGTCTTCCTCAAGCCGCTTCCGATCACCAAGGACAACCTGAACGTCGTCATCGACGCGGGCTGGATCTCCAAGGCTGAAGCCTGCCAGGGCGTCAAGGCCGGCAGCACCAAGGCTTGCGACTAACAGCAAGCCGCAAGGCAAAAATCACCGGCGCCGCAGCGGTCAGCACCGTTGCGGCGCCGGACGCGGATTTGAACTATCAACCGATGGTTTCTCCGCCTCATCGCACCATCGCGTACTTTGATTCCCTGCCGGTATCGTGTCGCGGGACCCGAGCGACCGAAATTCCGGAAGCACGGCGATGGTCAGTACAAGAACAGGACGCTAAGCGGGCAACGGTTTGACGGTGTCCGGCAGCAAGTCCAAACAGTGGGGGAACGGCAAACCCATGGCCGAAATGGTAAAATCCACAACTTCAAGCGGACCGAGCGTGGCCGAGGGCAGTGCTATCAGCCGCTTCTTCCGCGCCACCGAAATCGATACGCGCCTTCTTGGCATGATTGGCGCGCTCGTCCTGATCTGGATCGGTTTTCACTTCATCACCGGCGGTCTGTTTCTCACGCCGCGCAACCTCTGGAACCTGTCGGTCCAGACGACCGATATCGCGATCATGACAACCGGCATGGTGCTCATCATCGTGACCCGCAACATTGACCTGTCGGTCGGCTCCGTGCTTGGCCTCTGCGGCATGATCATGGGCGTGACGCAGGCCAAGATCCTGCCGGGGATAGTCGGTTTTGACAGCCAGTTCACCTGGATCATCACCCTCTTGGTCGGCATCCTGGCCGGCGCGCTGATCGGCGGCTTTCAGGGCCTCATCATCGCCTTCCTCAACGTTCCCTCGTTCATCGTGACGCTCGGCGGCCTGCTCGTCTGGCGTGGCGCCACCTGGCTGGTCACCAGCGGCCAGACGGTCGCTCCGATGGATCAGACCTTCCGAATCATGGGCGGCGGCGCCGAAGGCTCAATCGGTGCGACCTGGAGCTGGATCGTCGGCATCATCGCCTGCCTGTTCGTCATCGGCAGCATCATCAACTCCCGCCGCCAGCGCAAGCGCTTCGGCTTCCCGCGCCGTCCGCTCTGGGCGGAGTATTTCCTCTCCGCCCTGTCCTGCGTGCTCATCCTCGGAGCGGTCTGGATCGCCAACAGCTACTACTGGCCGATCAACATCGCCAAGAAATACGCCGAAACGAACAACATCCCCTGGCCTGAAGCCGGCCTTGAGATCCCATACGGCATTGCTGTTCCGGTTCTGATCGCGATCATCACCGGCATCATCATGACGTTCATCGCCACCCGCCTGCGCTTCGGCCGCTACGTCTTCGCCATCGGCGGCAATCCGGAAGCAGCTGAGCTCGCCGGCATCAAGACCCGCTGGGTGACCGTCCGCATCTTCGCCCTGATGGGCATCCTGGCGGCGATTGCCGCGGCCATCTCGACGGCACGTCTCAACGCCGCCACCAATTCCCAGGGCACACTTGACGAACTTTATACGATCGCTGCAGCCGTTATCGGCGGCACGTCGCTTGCGGGCGGCACCGGCACGATTGCCGGCGCCATGCTCGGCGCGCTCGTGATGCAGTCACTCCAGTCGGGCATGGTGCTGGCCCACGTCGACACGCCGCTGCAAAGCGTCGTTGTCGGCGCGGTCCTCGTCGTTGCCGTCTGGCTCGACACCGTCTATCGCTCGCGTGCCAAGTAAGAGGAGTCCGAAACATGACTGATCAACGCACTCCCCAAAGCAAGAACACGCCTCTTGTCGAGCTGAAGAATATCTCGATCTCCTTCGGTGGCATACATGCCGTCGACAACGCCTCCGTCGACCTCTACCCCGGCGAAGTCGTCGCCCTTCTCGGCCATAACGGCGCCGGCAAGTCGACGCTGATCAAGATCCTCTCCGGCGCCTACAAGCGCGACAGCGGCGAGATCCTGATCGAAGGCGAACCGGCCGACATCCGCAATCCGCGTGATGCCAAGAAATACGGCATCGAGACGATCTACCAGACGCTCGCCGTCGCCGACAATGTCGACGCCGCGGCCAACCTTTACCTCGGCCGCGAGCTGAAAACGAAGTGGGGCACGCTCGACGACGTCGCCATGGAGGCTTCCGCCCGCGAGGTGATGGGACGCCTGAACCCGAACTTCCGCCGCTTCAAGGAGCCGGTGAAGGCGCTTTCCGGCGGCCAGCGCCAATCGGTGGCGATCGCCCGCGCGATCCTCTTCAACGCCCGCATCCTGATCATGGACGAGCCGACGGCCGCCCTTGGTCCGCAGGAAACGGCCCAGGTTGGCGAGCTCATCAAGCAGCTGAAGAAGGAAGGCATCGGCATCTTCCTCATCAGCCACGATATCCACGACGTCTTCGACCTCGCCGACCGAGTCTCCGTCATGAAGAACGGCCAGGTCGTCGGCCACGCTCGCACCGAAGACGTCACCAAGGACGAGGTCCTGGGCATGATCATCCTCGGAAAGGTACCGCCCAAAGCCATCCCCGGCCCCGGCGCCATGCAGGTTTGAACGCGCAGAACGAGAACAATAAGTCCGCCGTTTGCAAGAACGGCGGACTTTTCGATTTTGGACATTGATGCTGAGAGAAAGCTAGGCTAAGAACCACGCATCGGACAGGCGATTCAAATCGCTTCAGGCATGCACCCGTAGCTCAGCTGGATAGAGTGTTGGATTCCGATTCCAAAGGTCACAGGTTCGAATCCTGTCGGGTGCGCCACAATCTTCATCCGGATCGCCACAAAAGCGTGGACTGGATACCACTAAGCGTGGACTGTGAACCCATAAGCGTGGATTCAGGAAACTAATATATAACAGAATCCCCTTGGCACGGGCTTCTGGACCATGAACCTTCCTCCATCGCACCCTGAGCCCAGCCAGGTCTTCGACAGGCTTGTCCTGATCGGAAGGCATGTCAGCGTTTACTTCCGCTGAGCATCCCCCGACTGACCAGATGTCTCTGACGACGCCACCATTTTCACATTGCCCTTGATTTCGAGACCGTCGTAGGTCCCCGGCTTCAGCGTCACGGCATATCCTTCGGGAGGTTTGTTTGGTGTCTTGCCCGTACCATTGCAGGTGCCGCCCCGCCGCCGCCAAAGTTCTGTCCGCATCCGGACAGATCCACCGCTTGTCCGGCTGTCGGCATTGTCTTGCGCTTGAACGGATCGATGGCCACAGAGCTTCCTTCGCGCGGTTGCCCGCACGCAAGAGTAGTGCTGCTTGGCGACGGTTGCCAGTCTTGCCGGAATGTGGGCGGTGGCAGTCTCACCAGACGAGCGGAATCAGGCGCCAGCGCACGCGGCGGCCCCACCACGAGCCGAGCACGAGCGACGTCCCAGCGATGTAGAAAAGCGCGCCGAAATACATCGGGTGGCGGACGATGGCATAAGGCCTGTCGTGATGACCGCCTGCCCGCGGTCCCTTTGTATTTTCACGACCGGCGCCGCGAAGCTGTTCGTGCGCATGGTCCAGTATATGAGCAAAATCGCCGCCAGGAGTAAGCCACATCCTGCCCACTGCACGGAAGGTGGCATTATCGACCAGGGCCAGCTTGTCCGCGAGCGGTTGGTCCCTTTGCACGGGCGGCTTCAGGCGCTCTTGAAGCAAGCCGGGATCGACGCGCGCCATGTGCAACCCAAATACAACTGAGATGGCGATCATCACGCCCAGATAGAGCCACCCGCCGGTGTAGTCTATCGTTCCTGCAACACCGAAGATGATCGCGCCCATGAGCCCGAACCAGACGATTGTCTGGGCAAGAAGATTAAGAACGAGGCCCATTTCATGCTTCTCCCGATTGAAGCAAAAGCGCGCGCTTCGTACCTGGCGCATGATGGCGGCGCGACAGCGTGGAGCTCTCCAGCAACCGACCATGGGTGCGCTGCCCTTGCCGATCCCAAGATCCTCGGTGATCTGGTCGAGGCCGACGGAATTAGGACAGAGAAGCAGACGCCCATAGAGCCGGGCGGCGACGGGTGGTACGCCTCATAGCACGAGCAGCCGAGCCACGTCCTCCACGAGGCGCCGCTCGTCCTCGCCCACCTTGTTTTATATATTGGGCATATAACGGGCCGGCGGCAAGCGCGAGCCCAGGATGAGGCCCATGCTTCCATATCTTGTTGCCGCGATCATCGTTATTGGGCTGCCTACACTCTACGTCGCGATGCGCCGCGAGTGCCGCAAATTCCTTGCCGGCGCGTTCTTAGTCAGCAGCGGGATGCAATTCTACTTTTAGTCGGCGAAGATCCCGATCCCGCTGATGTGGACCAGCGCGGTCCAGTCGCCTGAGCTCAACGCCGTGCGTGGCACGGTCCACTTTGTGCTCTTTCTTATCTGTCTGTATTTCGAATGGTTCTTCCCTGGCAGGCGCCGCGCGGATCAGGCCGGCAGGACGCCATCGTTGCAGCGGCGGCGCTGGAGAGCCTGCACTGCCACTTCAAAAACCCGAGAAAAGTGCGGTATAAGGCAGTCCAGAAGGACCCGCCACTGTTCCGCGTTCCCGCCAAGGAGTGATCGGTCTGAGCCGACCGACCACTCCTTGGCGGGAAGCGGCACCTTTGGGACTGTTAGCGTCGACCGAGGCAATCATATCGAAGGGTGGGGCCGGACCCCTGGAAAGCGCAGACAGCCAATGACCGCAATTGGACTTCGAGAAAGCGCGTCTTAATCAATGTAGGTCACCGTGATGCGGCCAGCATTACGTCCGCACCGTCCATGACATATGTCGCATAGCGATGGTCGCGGATCAGCGTTATCTTTTGCCCCAGCCATTCGAGCAGCATGAAATATGAAGGACCGCCCGACGGTTCGGCTGATACCAGCAATATTTCCCGGCCTTCCAGCCAAGCCGGTTCGATCCTGACCGGGGGATACTCGGCATAAAAGGTGAAAAATCGACCGACATTGGCGGCGTCAGAGATTTCCGGCCGGCGCGCTTGACGAAGCCGAACATCCTGCGCCAGCGTGCGACGCAAAGCGTCCCAGTCTCGGGCGTTGAAGAGCGCTGCAAAGTTCAGGACCTCGGGACTCGGCGGTGGCGGAACCTCGGACCGCACGTCGGACATGGCGCGCAATCTCGCCCGACCGCGCGACAGATGGGCCTTGACGGCATCGACACTCAGTTCCAGCAGCGCTGCGATGTCCGCAAGTGACTCTCCCAACACATCCTTGAGGATCACCGCGCTGCGTTGCGGCACCGGCAATTCTGCAAAGTGGCCCAGGGCGACCCGCACCGCGTCCTGCTGGATCAGCGCGTCCTCCGGGCCGACGGCGCTGATATCGGCCAGATCGAAAGCCATCTCAAGAGGCTCCGATCGGCGCGTACTGCGCTGGCGCAGGGCATCTATGGCTCGATTGTGGACAATGCGAAATAGCCAGGGTCGCAGCGGCGTACCCGGCGGGATCGAGCCAGCCGTCGCAAATACCCTGGCAAACGCGTCCTGAATCACATCCTCGCCGTCGATCACCGAACCCACCAGACGAGCAGCATAGCGGTGCAGTTCGGGGCGAAGCGCGTCCGCTTCCCTGGCCAGGGCTGCGAGCAGAGTTTTCCTCTCTTCGTCTTCGAGAGCAGCGTCTTCTGTCATTCGATGACCGTCACACCCGTATCCCCACGCACCGCGTAGACCATGGCGTCGGCGAGGCCTGTCCTGCCGATCAGGTCGGCGACCATATCGCCAAAAGCCCGCGGCGTCATGTCCGGCCAGGTGGCAGCCTGTTCGGCAAATGTCCGACCCGCCGCCGCGGCATAGGCCGCGATGCCGGTATCGCCCACCCCGGTTCCGGCGAAGATCTGCCGGGGAACGATGACCCGGAAGCGCAGACCCAGGCCAAGTTCCGCCGACAGGCTCTCGGCATATTTTGCAATGAACCACTGCGCGCGCTTGGCTCCCGCATAACCGCCCGATAGCGGCGACCCCTGCACGGCGGCCCCGCTGGAGACCAGGACGACAAGCCCGCCTGGCGTCATCGGCAACGTCAGAGCAGCCTGTACCCAGTGCAGCGCGGCCTTGACGTCCACATTCCAATTGGTCGTGAATGCCTCCCAGCCAATCCGGTCGATCCGTTCCATGGGCGGTTCCGCACCGGCATTCATGATGACGAGATCGGGTCGCGTCTGCTCCATGATCCGCCATGCCGCGTCGACATCGGTTGCATCAGCCGATATGGCGGTGACGGCCGGTTGCTCGCCTGGCCCCTGCACGGCAACCGCGTTTCGGGCTACCACGGTGACGTCGGCCGCGCGAACCACAAATGCCTCGGCGAGCCCCCTCCCCAAGCCGCGGCTGCCGCCGACAACCACGATTCGCTTTCCTTCCAGATCCATCTCTCAGTCCTCATTTGGGTGGAGTCCGACCGCTCGACGACGGTCGCAACAACGCGACGTTCCAACGAGGTGAAAAGAGTCATCGCCATCTGCGATTTGTGGGGGCCAGCGTCTAAAAGTCTGACTCGACCGAAATTCGACCGTGATCGATTTCGGCCTAGAACGGATCAACACGGACCAGCGAGTACGGCTTGATCCTGCGAGGCCCACTTCGTGGACAGACACAGGGGAGGTCTTATCTTCGTGGCTTTGGTGATGT
Source organism: Rhizobium sp. P1_C7 (assembly GCF_056406295.1). Lineage (NCBI taxonomy): Bacteria > Pseudomonadati > Pseudomonadota > Alphaproteobacteria > Hyphomicrobiales > Rhizobiaceae > Rhizobium > Rhizobium sp. P1_C7. The sequence continues at coordinate 111,116 of NZ_JBFUAL010000005.1, read as the reverse complement.
CCCAGAACGGCAGAGAACGGCAACTTTGAGCCGCAAAGCTGCCGTCGCTCTCCCCTATGCTGGTGGCAATTGCTACCGGAGAGCGTATGTTTGCGGCATTATGGAGCAAGTGTTGAATTGAAGTGGCGGCCGCTCTCGTCGAGCTTGCCGACAACCACATGCTTCCGTGCTTGCCAACCGAGATCTCGCGCGCGATCTTGCGGGTCCTCAGGAAGTAGGAGATCGCTGATGTACGCTAGGTGCACGTTCGAGCATGAATGGCCAGCTTTCATCGATCTTTACGATCTCCGCTGGCACGAGGAACGCGGCCGCAACACGTCGGCACGGTTCAACATCTCGCCGACGCAGGACGACCTGATGGTGCACAACGACGCCGTAGGCAAACAGGTGGCCGAGACCGCGAGATGGTGGCTAGTCCCCTTCTGGGCGAAGGAGTTGCCCAAGGCGGCGATGTTCAACTCACGCATCGAGACGGTGACCACGGGTCTCGTGTCGGAGTTCGCTCGTGCCGCAAACAGCTTGCCGAAGGACCGATGGCTCATCCACGTCCTAGAATAAAGTTGCAACCAAGACCGGAGGATGGAGAGTGGCGCTCAAGCGGATGGACAACATCGGGATCGTCGTCGAAGACCTCGGGCTGACGATAGCCTTCTTTGAGGAACTGGGCCTCGAACTTGAGGGCCGTGCGACGATCGACGGCGAATGGGCTGGTCGCGTCACTGCCCTGGGCGATCAGCACGTCGAAATTGCCATGATGCGCACCCCGGACGGCCGCAGCCGACTGGAGCTTTCGCGCTTCCTCAGACCTGAAGTCATCGCCGATCATCGGAACGCACCAGTGAACGCCCTTGGATATCTGCGGGCCATGTTCACGGTGGACGACGTCGAGGAAGCGGTTGAGAGACTGCGCGGGCATGGTGCCAAGCTCGTCGGCGAGGTGGTCAGATATAAGGATGCCTACAAGCTTTGCTACATCCGTGGACCCGAAGGTCTTCTGATCGGCCTTGCCGAGGAACTCGGGTAGTTCGCGAGGGCTATTCCTCGTTTCGTGGCTTCTCTAGGTCGAATTAACTCGTTGACGTGGAAGGGCGCCCATCCCATCTACGCGTCATGCCGAAACACGAAAAGAACGACGTAGAGCTCATCAGGACATGGACGTTGTCACCGGCGGCAACCATGGGATCGGCAGTGCGGGCAAAAGGAATTCTCCAAGAACTTCAATCGCGAGTTCCTGCCGCCTCGAACAAGTCGCTCGCTCTCGACGGCAGCGACGTCATCCTCGCCATGCCTGCCAGCGAGAAAGCCGTTTTCAACGCGGCGGCCACTGTCGTCGCAAAGGCGATGGAGGACGTCGAAACCCTTCCCGTCATTCCGCGGGAGATTCAGGACATCCTCACGATCAAGGTCGGCGAAAGGCACCGCTGGCTAGCGGACGGCCGCCTGCCGAGTCCAGGAACTCGGACCGTAAGGCTGAACGGCCGCGCCTGGAGGATCACTTTTCATGTCTTCGATCCGAAGCTGGTCGCGGACCTGCTTGACCGCGGGGCCGTAGACCAATGGCGGGAGGAAGATGCAGAAGCCAAGGCGGAGAACCGTCGGAAGGCGGCGTACAAGGCAAAGCTGACGCGTTCATTGAAGAAGGCCGACAAGGCGAAGAAGGCCAGTGGTGTTACGTCGGACGAACCAACGTCGCAGCTCCGCGGCTGGGATGAGTTCGATAGCGATGGACTTCTTCGCTAGGGCTTCGTCCTGGATGTCGTAACGATCTATAAGGCAGTCGGTATGCACGTCTTGAAACGAACACATTGCTCGTCTATCTAATCGTCATCGGCGTTGCTGGTGAGTGCTCGACGAGCGTTCGCGACTGCCGGAGTTGCTTATCTTACTTTTGACCACGGATGTACTGGCACTGGTGTGAAGAGCGATGTTTGAAGGGTCGGTGCGATTTCGCCCCGGCCTTTTTTATTGTCCTCACGGCACCGCGCCGGGCCACTCGTTCGACGGTTCCTCCGCCTTTGCGCCCGGACGATCTTCGGCAGGGTCGCGATCGCGATCGTAGGCGTTTCGTAAGTTTTCTCTTCGACAATCGCGTCATAAGCGTCCGACTGCTTCGCGCCCTTCAGGCTCGGCGCGTGTTCAACCGGATTTTGGCCGAACTGACGGCTAAACGCGGCAAGCCTGAGCAGTTGATGATCGACGCCACCCATCTGAAAGCACATCGCACTGCAGCCAGCCTGCTAAAAAAGGGGATGTTCCCAGACGTATCGGACGCACCAAAGGCGGCCTGAACTCCAAACTACACGCGGTTTGCGATGGTGACGGCAGACCACTGATCCTGCTGTTGAGCGAAGGCCAGATGAGCGATTACAAAGGTGCCGCTCGGATGCTTGAGGCCTTTCCTAAAGCCAAGACGTTGCTTGCCGACAAGGGCTATGATGCCGACTGGTTCCGAGATGCCTTGGCGGAGCGCAAAATCACCGCCTGTATTCCTTCGAGGGCAAACCGCAAGTTAGCGATCGCCCATGATCCGGTACTCTATAAAAAGCGCCACAAGATCGAAAACATGTTCGGCAGGCTCAAGGACTGGCGACGAATTCACACCAGATACGACCGCTGCGCCCACACTTTCTTCTCAAGCATATGCATCGCTGCAACCGTTATCTTCTGGCTGTGATTTAACGAGTCCTGACCCTAATCAAGGAGCTTTCGTATAGCCATAATGCCCTGTGCGGTGTCGGACCATGATTGACGCCAGACAAGCAGGCCCATGCCGAGCAGCGTAGCGACGAAAAAGGGTACTGGTCCGAAAAACCAGAATGCGGCTGCCACGGTAAAATAGTACGACCTAACGCCCACGCTGAAAGATCGGAGCGCAGGATTCAGCACCATTGTCAGCGCGTTCGTCCACGCCACGATGTCCCGTTCCTCCTCCCGAGACGGACTGGCCCCGATCGCAGCCAGACAATAGTTGATCTGCCTTACTGCCCAAATGAAATCGGACAAACCTCGCAGGAGGGTCGCTATGATCAGCAGCACCTTGCATTGGAAGAACCATGCGGGGTCCTGCGCAGCGAACATTGCGATAAGGCCGCGGCCGCTGCCGTAGTTGGGCTCCATGAACAATGCGCCGCTCAGACCCACGATGACAATCAAGTTCGCCGAGCCGAAGAACGAGGCCGAATTGATGGTGTGCCCCAGGATCGCGGCGTCGCCGATGAAGTTATTGTCGCGTGTGAGCACCTCCCTCATCCACGCGGTCCGGACCCTGACCATATCCCCCGACAGGCTATCGTTCTTTCTGGGCCAGCCTGCCGCCATCAGCGGCTCCAATGCTATCCAGACGACAATGAAAAACACGATCGCCGCAATGTTCACGTAATCCATGTTCCCTCCACGTGCCGAGACTGATGCCGACATTACTTCGGCGGCTCGGCGTCTCCAAGAGCACGATGGTGCAGATTCCCGTAGTCTGACGTCCGCGTACACGAACCAGCCGGGCGCTTTACTCGATGCCGGAAAAATCTATGACGCGGAAGACATGGGTATCTCGGCCAAAAGCCGTTCCGCCACTCGGATATCCACGGAACCCGCTCCCTCGTCGTACCGCCCGAGGACCGGCTGCAAGAGCTTGCGAGCATCATCGAAGTGTCCACGTGAGGTCATGACGCGGGCGAGATCGGTGGCAGTCCTAAGTTCCCAGCCACGGGCACCTTGAAGACGGCTGACCTCGATTGATCGCCGGAGGCATGCCTGCGCTTCATCATGCATCTGCGGCGCGGCAAGGAGCAGGTTCCCTTTCACGCGCAGAAGCTCCGGCATGTAGAGGTTGTCACCGTTGATCTCGACATTCCGAATGGTCCGCTCCAGCAGTTCCCTCGCCTCGATCGCCTTGCCGACGGCCTTCAATCCTCGGATGAGCGAGATATTGAACTCCGTCGTCAGCACCTCGTAGCCGATCGAATGGATGGTGGCCAGGCTCGCCCTCAGATCCTTGATGCCCTCCTCCGCTGAGCCCCGAAGGATCAAGAGCTCTCCCCGGCGGGCCTGCCCTGCAGCGACGAACGGGCCCAAGGAATTGGTTTCGGCCTGATAGATCAAGGCATCGACGTGTTCCTGCGCCTGCTCCCACTCTCCGTTCCAAAGGAAAACCGAAACCGCCCATCCCAAGGCGACGACCAACGCGGCAGCCCGGTCGGTTCTCACCGCGCTCTCGATGACCCTTTGAGCGCGCTCCGTCGCTTGATCTGGGTATCCCTGCAGCCAGAGATTTCTGGCCATCGTCACTTCACTTGGGAAATGAAGCTCATGCGAGAGATAGATCGTCGTTCTCCCTGCCCGCGCCCAGTCGACCAGGCTTGCGTCAAGTTCGGCATGTGCATCCACCAGCTCGCCCGCCAGATGGAGCGATCTCCCCAGAATGGACCGAGCTTGTGCCGACGCGGCGAAATCCTGGATGGTGTCGGCAGCGGCCTTGCAGCGGCGAGCGTATGCGTGCGCGGTGTTGAAGTCTCCGCTGCGGAAGTAGAACGTCCGCAGCATGCTGAGTAGCCCGACCTGATTGACGACGTCCCGCCGCGCTTCGGCAATTTCCAGACCCCGGTTCAAGGCCACGAGCACAGCGTCGATTTTTCCATGGAGATGCGTCGCCACCATTCCAAAAACGGCCTGAAGATGCATCTCCTCGACGCCTCCCCGCGTGCTGTCGTCAAGCGCCAGAATAGCGCGTTGCGACCATCTGAGCGCTTCCGGCATCAGCGACATTGCAAGAAGCGCAGGTCCGGCGGCAGCGGCAAGTCTCACCCCGACCGTGGTCTCGCCATCCTCGCCAAAACACCATTCGAGAGCGGCACGGACGTTGTTCAGGGCAGCGAAGTACGAGGCGCGTTCAGATCCTGTCGTTTGGCTTGCCCAGTCGCCCGCGCTCTGCGCCAACCAGCGGCCGTAATAGTCAGCGTGTCGGATGGCGAGATCGGCGCGCTCTTGCGTTTCGAGCGGGATCGCCATCGCGTATGCGCGCGTCGTGTCAAGAAGTCGGTAGCGCAGCATCGCGCCGATCGGGCGGGTGACGACCATCGACTTGGCAACGAGGCTGTCCATTGCACCGAACACCTTCGAACGTTCAAGATCGGAACCCGATACGACCTCCACGGCGGCGTCGAGAGTGAAGTGTCCGACAAACACCGCAAGCCGGCGGAGCACGACGCGCTCCAGGACAGACAGGAGTTCGTAGCTCCAGTCCAGGGTCGCCTGCAGCGTCCTGTGTCGAGGCTGCGCCGTTCGTGAACCAGTCCACAAGAGTGTCAGATGCTGATCAAGCAACTCAGCCGTCTGTCGTAAACCGTAGGATTCAACGCGCCTGGCTGTCAGTTCGATCGCCAATGCGACGCCGTCCAGTTTCCGGCAGATGCCAGCGACGACCGTAGCCTCCGCTTCGTCGATATCAAGATGGGAGTCGTGCGCGACCGCACGCTCGACGAAGAGCCGCGTTGCCGGAAACTGCCGGATCGTGTCTGCCGACACCACCCGGTCATCGGGCGGATAAGCGAGGGAATCGAGCCGATAGACCCGTTCCCCTTCGATCTGCAAAGCCTCGCGGCTGGTCGCCAGGATGTAGACCTGCGACGCCGCTTCCAGCAAACGAGAAGCGAGCAGTGCAACCGCCTCCACGACGTGCTCGCATGTGTCGAGGACGAGAAGCGCGCGTTTGTCGCGTAAGAACGCGATCAGGCTGGCCTGCATATCGCCAGCGCCCACAGGCATCCCGAGCATGGATGCGAGCGCCGTCGTCACCAGACGGGGGTCGCTGAGCATTCCAAGGTCGACGAAGAGAACGGCGCCGTCGAAACCGTCGCTTAAGCCATGGGCCACCGCGACGGCGACTGTGGTCTTGCCGATCCCACCCGCACCGACGACAGTGACGAGACGGGATGATCTGAGCTGGCCCGTAATTTGCAACACGTCCTCGTCCCTGCCGATAATGCGGTTCAGGCGGCCTGGAAGGTTTGCATGAGGGAAATATGAGGGCGTAGCAGTTGTCTTCTCGTTCGTGGTCAAAGCGCCCGAAACAGCGGCCACGAAGCAGTAGCCGCGCCCGGAAAGCGTTTTGATGAAGCGACCGCCTTCCTTACCGTCGCCAAGAGCGTTCCGGAGGCTGTTCACATGGAATCTGAGGCTGCCCTCTTCGACAACGACGTCGGGCCAGACGCGGGCGATAAGATCTTGCTTGCTGATGACCTCGTTGGGAGCGGAAGTGAGCGCGATCAATATATCATAGGCGCGCGCTCCCAGCTCGACGACGACGCCCTCTTTGGTCAGCAGCCGTTCGTTCGCTCGCAACCGGAATGGACCGAACGAAATCTCGTCGCTGGCCGGACCGCCCCCTGCTGTCATGGCGCTGACCCCTCATGGTCTCTGGCATTATAGCTCAGACTATCACTTCTCGCCACGAACCAGCGCGTGCGGGACTTGGGCGTCGTCCGCTATGAAAATCTAACAATGCATAACGGGCAATCTTCGCCGTGCGGGAGTAGGTATTCGGCAGCACGGAGGTGCAGCCGCTCAAGCGTTAATCCCGAGGAGAAATTCATGCCCAAGGTGACATCGGAAACAATCCACCAAAGTCGGCACACCCTTCGGGGAGCGGCAGCAGCCGGCGTTGTTGCAATGAACGCAGCAAGCTTACTGCCGAAGCCCGCCGCGGCTTCCGGCGGCGACACCATCCGTCCATTCAAGGTGAACATTCCAGAGGCCGACATTGCCGACCTTCGTCGACGGCTCGCCCAAGCGCGGCTTCCGGAGCAGGAAACTGTTTCCGACAAGTCGCAGGGCGTCCAGCTCAAGACGATCAAGCAACTTCTTCGCTACTGGGAAAAGGACTACGACTGGCGCAAGGTCGAGGCCCGCATGAACTCGGTGCCGAACTACATTACCGAAATCGACGGGCTCGACATCCACTTCATGCATATCCGCTCAAAGCATGAAGACGCCCTACCTCTGATCGTGACGCATGGCTGGCCAGGTTCCATCGTCGAACAGATGAAGATTATCGGACCCCTCACGGACCCGACCGCGCATGGTGGCACTGCCGCGGACGCTTTCCATCTGGTGATACCGTCGCTGCCCGGCTACGGCTTCTCCGGCAAGCCGACAGAAACGGGTTGGGGTCCCGAGCGGATCGCAAGCGCATGGATCGTCCTGATGCAGCGCTTGGGTTACAAGCGATTTACGGCTCAAGGCGGCGACTGGGGTGCAGTCGTCACCGAAATGATTGGCGTGCAGGCGCCGAAAGAGTTGGTCGGCATCCATGTCAACATGCCCGGAGCCATACCCACTGAAATCGATCAGGCTACCTTTTCCGGTGCTCCGGCCCCATCGGGTCTGTCCGACGAAGAGAGAAGCACGTACGACCAGCTCGTCTCTTTCTACAAGAATGTCTACTATGCGTTCTGGATGGGAACGCGCCCGCAGACGGCAGCAGCCTTTGCGGATTCCCCGATTGGTCTTGCGACTTTTATGATCGATCACGACGCCCGCAGCCTGGATCTGATCGCAAGGTCGTTCGATGGCACGCCCGAAGGCCTGACCCCCGATGATATCCTCGACAACGTCACGCTATTCTGGCTCACCAACACGGGGGTTTCGGCGGCGCGCCTCTACTGGGAGAACAAGCTGGCCTTTTTCAGCCCCAAGGGGGTCAAGGTTCCCGTGGCTGTCAGCGTTTTCCCCGACGAGCTCTACCAGACCCCGCGAAGCTGGGCGGAAAAGGCCTATCCCAATCTCATCCACTACAGCAAGGTCGCCAAGGGCGGGCACTTTGCCGCGTGGGAGCAACCGAAGCTTCTCACCGAAGAACTTCGCACCGGCCTGAAGACGCTTCGCACAAGCTAGGCGGCTGGAACGAACTGAATCAAACCTCCCAACACCTACGTGCGATGACGGCCAGTGCCGTCGTCGCTCTCAGGCAACCGCATCAGGAGATGACGATGAGCGACAACCAACCATTAGGTCGGAATTCGAGGATGGATATGAAACTGGAGATCGTCGTCCTACCGGTTTCCGACGTGGATCGAGCCAAGAGCTTCTATGCGAAGCTTGGATGGCGGTCCGACGCCGACTACGCTTCGGATGATGGCGAGTTCCGGGTGCTTCAATTCACCCCACCAGGCTCCGACTGCTCGGTCATATTCGGAAAGAACGTGACTTCGGCAGTCCCCGGCTCCTCGCAAGGCCTTTATCTGATCGTCTCCGACGTCGTTGCGGCGCGTCAGAAACTGCGTGCGGATGGAATCGAGATCAGCGAAGTGTTCCACGACGCGGCCGGCATCTACGTCGGAGAGGATGAACCCTACCTCTTCGGGAGCCGCCGGACGAGCGGCCGAGATCCCGACGGTCGAAGCTATCGCTCGTTTGCGTCGTTCCGCGACCCCGATGGCAATGGCTGGCTCCTTCAGGAAATAACGATCCGGCAGCCAGGACGGATCGAAGAAGCGGCGACGACCTTCAACTCGGCGGGAGAACTCGCGGCGACGCTACGTCGAGCAGGCGCAGCCCACGGCGTACACGAGAAACTGAACGGCGGAGAGTACGACGTCAACTGGCCGGACTGGTACGCCGAATACATCGTACAGGAGCAGGCCGGGGGGACCCTCCCGTCTTGAACCACGACCATTCAACAAGACGCCAGCTTTAGACAAGGGCGCACGGGAATCTAGGTGAGCAATATTCCGAAGGAGATTTACACGGCGAGGACGGAAACGATCGGCGGCCGCGAAAGCGGAGTTTCACGCAGCTCGGATGGAGTTCTCGACATCCGGTTTTCAGCTCCGGGTTCGACAGGCATCGGAACGAACCCGGAGCAGCTTCTTGCAGCGGGCTGGTCGGCATCGTTGGCAAGCGCGATCGCGCTTGTCGCCTTGAAGAGTAAAGCGGCACTTCAGGCAGACGTGAACGTCCGCGCCGAAGTAGGGATAACAAACCGCGCCGACGGCTACGCTCTGACGGCGCGAATGCGCATTGTCATGCCTGGTATCGAAAGAAGCACGGCGATCAGTTTAGTCGATGAAGCGCGTCAGATCTGCCCATTCTCAAAGGCACTTCCGCAATTCCTCGACGTGACAGTCGAACTGGACTGACACTCAATTCTGACTCTACTATCGAGGATCACTTTCCAATGGACGCAGGCGCAGGCGCCTGGCTCGCTTTGACCTCGTCAAAAGCGATCTGAGCGTTCTGGGGAAGGAGAGGTCGCCTCACGCGTGTTCGAAGATGCCGGGATCGCCGATGTAGGTTCCAAGTCTCGTCGCCGACGTTATCGCCCGATCCCAGCCTGCAGAGACCGCTCATCGTGCTCTCCCCGATGCTCGCCTCGAGCTTGAGCGACTGCGGCTCGTGCGGGAGACCGCAACGATGCGTGTAGCGTGAACTACGGGCGTGTTGAGTGTAGCGCCTCAGGCGACGTTTGAAAATTCGATAAAGCATTTCGGCGGCGGTATGTCCGTATTCCCAGCCCGCCGATCGGCGACATACTGGATCGCTTCGACAAGCTCGAGATCGAGGATCGGCTTCTGGATGACGCCCAACGCTCCAGGCACAGCGCCGCGTATTGCGCCGGGATCACTGGTCATGAACAAGACCGAAATGTCCGTGTCCGCTAAAGTGCGGCCAATGATCGGCCCGGTTGGCCCATCTTCAAGATTGACGTCAACGAACGCGATGTCCGCGCCGGTGGAAAGCAAGAGGGCTTGATACATGTTGCTCGCAATGCCGACAGCGTTGTGGCCAAGTTCTTCGACCGCATCCTGCAGGTTCAAAGCGATCAGGGGCTGATCTTCGACAATCAGTACGTTGAATGACATTTGTCTTCTCCGTGGTTGTCCCTCGTTAAGCTAACCCATGGTGGCCAAAGCGGTTCCAATAAAACCAGGCAGAAGGTCGCACCGACGCCAACAATGAAAGCGTCTCGACTGTCTCCTCACGACCCCGCAAGGCCGTCTTTCCATGAAAGGGTTGGGGGTCAATGCAATGCGACCGACGTCGGCGCGTTCACGCGAGTGGCGTGGACGCCGACATAGGTGCCGATGAGCGCTGTCGCGATATCGTCGGAATTGCGATGCCCCTCCTGGTAGAAGTCGATCGCCGCCTGGCGAAGTACGTCGGAAAGGCCGTCTTTCGGATCCACCTCGTAGAAGCGGTACCAAGCCTGCACGGCTTCGGACATCGTCTTAAAGTCGGGCTTGTGGAGCTCTGTGTTCATTCAGCTGCTCCTTCCCTCCTTCAACACGTAGGACTGTGAAAAAGAGCTTCAATCCGTCAACGAAGGATGGTTGGACCGTCACACCCGCCGCCCTAGATACCTCCCTCCAACGGAGGAAATTGAATGACAAAACTCACGTATCATGTGGGCCAGCATGTCGGCGGTTACGGTTACAGGCTCGGCGACGTGTGGTCCGAGACCTTCCCTGATCATGACACGGCGCTCAGAGCCGCCAAGTCTGCAGCGGAGCGGCAGCACCTCGAAGGACGCGATGCCGAGATAACCTACCAGCTCCCCGACGGGCACTGGCAGACGGAACACGTGGATGGCGGCGACCGGCCGGATACCGAGGTCGTGGACGACGCCAAGGGTTCGACGAGATGACGCCGCTGACCGGATCTTGCAAATGCGGGGACGCTCGACTTGCCGTCCGAGGCTCGGCGAGCCGGATTGGCATCTGCCACTGCACGGACTGCAGGCAAGAAAGCGGGTCGGCGTTCACCTTCTTCGGTGTCTGGCCTGCGGCCAACTTCGAAACCAAAGGTGAGACGAGCGAATATGATGGTCGCCAGTTTTGTCCCAGCTGCGGATCGAGGCTGTTTCGGCCGACGGCCATGAGGGCGAAATCAAGCCAGGCATTCTGACCGACACTCCGACTCCCCTGACGCCCACGTGCGAACTCTGGATCAAGCGCCGCGAGACTTGGCTCCAACCCGTCGAAGGGGCAGAGCAGTTCCTTGAGGACCGAACGTAATGTCGCGACTATCATAGCGCGGTACCCGGCGTTTGTGCGATTGGTCAGATCCGGAGGCGATCACCTGCCGCAATCTTCACTCGATTTCGCCACGCGTTCTTGTCCGAATACAGTGCGACATCTGCTTGTCGATATGCTCAGCCAGCCCCTCCGGCGTACCAAGCGACGAAACGCCGACTGCGCGAGCGCGCCTTCGAGGCGCGGGCGACGTCCGGGCGATGCTGGACGACGACGATGAATCCTTCGAGGGGCGGCGCGGGAAACGTCATTCTCGTTTATTCACGACCACCGAATGGTTGCAGCCGGCGAATGCACGCAAAATGAGATCGATCAAACAAAGTCATCGAGCCGCTTCCTGACGAGGACGAGCATGCGTTGTGCCGCCTCATTGACAGGTGATCCAGCCGGCGCCACCGGCGGAAGCGTAATTTCGTCAAGACAGGGCCTCAGCAGCGAGACAAGTTCGTCGAGTGCGCCGTCGGCATCCGCCGCCCTGATTCCGATTATGCCGGCGGTGGTGCGGAAGTCCGCACGGCGCAGCCGGTCATCTTTCGCGTTCAGCTTCAAGGCCATTCGATCACGTTCCAATCTCGGAAAGACACGCGTGGTGACCGCATCATAGAGCGGGGCCATGCTAACAGAATTGAACTGGCGGCTATCCGGCTCGGCGACCTTTAGAAGCGCCAGGTTCTTCAGATGCATGTCGCCATCGGCGATTAGCCATGCAAACAGCGCGCGCTTGAAGATGAGCATCACATCCTCATCCGGGGCGGTCGAAAGGGAACGCACAGCGCGAGCTATGCGCTCTATTGTGCCGTCGTATTTTGCCTCTGTCGGTACTCCTAGGACAGATGCAAAATCTTCCATAGCTAGGAGCCGCCGGTCGCTCTTGTCGGTGCGGATATCAAAACGTTCGACCAGCAGAGCGGGCGGCATCCCGTCTGGCATGGGAACGAGTGCCATCGAAGGCGTCGCAAACCCTGCGGCAGCCCCCAATGTGAGAGATTGCCATTCGATCGCCGGTAACGCTTCAAAGCCGCTCGTTCCGGCGGGCTTGAGGATATGGGTAAAGGGCGTGGCGATGCTTGGGGAAAGCCTCCCGTCGCTGCCAAGGAACATAGGGGCCTTGATTTGAACGCCGGAGAGGCGCGGGGTTTCGGCGCTCGCGAATATCTGCGCGAGATTGCGCTCAAAGTTTTGCTCGATGTCGCCCCGGCCAGGGCCGTCATATCGTCCCGTGAAGATACCCCCTTCGGAAAAGGCAGCGAGACGCGTCAACAGAATGTCGGCAGGGAGGTCAGCTAGTTCGCTTTGCCTTTCGACAATCGTGATGTTCGACATGTAGCGCTTGCCAGAGCGCAGCATCGCGCGTTCGTCACGGTCCTTGAGGACGGATTCAAGCCAGCCCTCCGGCAGAAGGGAGAGGATAAAAGGAGGAAGTTTGCCGGGTGTCGTTTGGCGGATCAAGGGAGGTCCGTTCTCGTCAGTCTGCCGCCAGCGCCATTCAAAGCCGTCATGTGCCAGATTGCCGATCGGCTTGCCGTGCCATGCCACGATCAGATCGAGTGCAGCCTCGTTGCGAGTAGGCACGGCAGCGGGGCGGTGCAAAAGATAGCGTTCGGCAAGTTCGCCTTCGCGGTACCACTGGTTCTCTCGTGCAAGCGCCCATACCGCGTCAGCTGCGCCTTTTGCGTCGCGATACTCTTCCATCAGCCGGGCCGCGATCGCTTCGCGCGTGGCCTCATCGATCGAGGCCGCATGCTCGCTGCGCAGCCGAAAAGCTTCGAGAAAGCGTTGACGCACGGAGGAGACTTCGACGTGAAATTCGCCCATGCCGTCGTCGATCACCGCGGATGCGATGGAGGCGTGATCTGGTGCCTGGTTCTGAATGATTTCCAGCGACCGCAGGCGTGTGCGCTGTATTCGCCGCCCGCTCAGGAACAAGCGACCGTCACGGGTCGGCCCCAAGAGCACGGCGCTGGCGGCGGACAGATAGGCCCGGGGATATAGATATTTTGCAATGCGGACAGCGTGCTTGACGATTGTCGCTTCAACGTCATCACCGGCATCCACATATATGCCCCGCATTAGTTGGACGAGCTTGTTCGTCTCAGCCTGATAGTGCGCGCGGCTTTTATCGATATTTTCGCCAACGAGGCGGAGAGGCATTTTCTAACTTTCGCGTGTATCACATACGGGAAAGTTAGCGCACCTACCTTGGGAAAGTCAACCTAAATTAAAACCTTCCCGTGTTTCAAATACGCGAAAGTTAGATTTCGAGAGCTGCCGGGTGTGGAAGATGACTGCAGAGCAAAGCTAAAATTACATAGAAATTTCAATAATATAGCGGTGCAATGCTCCATCTCTTCGGGCGCGCGCCTCTGAGAGGTCGGCGTAATCGCATGGTCAGGCCGGCAATCATGCTCACAGCATTGCGGCGGCCGCTCGTCTTGGAAACGTCGCTGCCGCAGATCCAACCCGTTCGACAGGTCTGAACTCGTTCTTGCTAGCTTGCCAAATCAACATTTACCCGGCCCGACGACTGCACCGGCTTGATCGTCACCTGTGGCACCGACAGTCAAGCTGGCAAACGCGATCTCACCATCGGTGATGTAGTGATTAACCTTTCCGGTCATCAAACGTGAACCAGCCTCGTGCCGCGCGACATCCCAGACTACGCGCTTTGCTCTCAGCTCATTGACTATGTAGTCGCGCTCGGCATTTGTATCCGAATCGGTAGCATGTGTAACTTGGAACGTTAGCCACGTTAGCGAAAGCCCAGTATCTCTAGTGCCCGCCCCGACCCATAGTACGCGCTCGTCGGGCGACGGCTTTTCCGTATTCAACCAAAAGCTCGTTTTGCTCATGTCGTCCTCGGAATGGGCGAGACCAAGGGCCCAGAAGCGGATGTGATGGCGCTTTCGGGGGCTGTCGTCGATGGGCTCTTGGAATCCTATGTCCTGCCGTCGCCCAAAGAGATAGAAAGTACTGAAAGGTGCGGTGGGATAGGCAGAGCTCATCAGAAACGCTCCTATCATTCGCAACGAGCTTGCGATCCCCAAACGGTCGGCGGTAGACCAGCCTACTGTTGCAAAGGTCTCGCGGAGCTGTTGAAGAGTTCCTATGAGGACGATATTTACAGGATCGCCAGGCAGACCATCAGCCGCGATCGTGTATCTAGGGATAAGCCCCCGATGCAGAACCTTCAGGCACAACCGGACCACATTCGGCAGAATGACATAAGCAGCCAAGCCATATGTAAGGCACACCGCAAGAACCCATGGAAGTCTGTGGTCCGCAGTATCGAAAACGACGTACACTATCAGCCAGACGCTGAGTAGCCCAAGACAGAAAACCAGAAACCTCTGGAAAAGGCGCGTCAGCAATCTCACAACACTTTCTCCGTCTAGCGTCTGATGAGTTCGCCGTTGCCCTCACCGTTCGTCACCGGGATTTTACACGAAAATAGCCGAATGGTAGCGCCGCCGTTCCTCGTTGTGAGCAATCTTTTGCGGCCCTAGCGAGCAAGCGCTTACCAAACGTCAGTGAAGGCATGGGGAACTGCACCATAATGCCGCGGTTTCCCCCCATGTGAATCCCCTGCGATCCAGTGTTTACAAAAAGCTCGTCATTGCGGTCGGGGGTTCTACGATTTCTGAGCCGGACGCCTGTTCACGCCCAACTGCGACGCTGTCACTGTACCTACGAGGTAACCTCGCGAATGCGGCCGTGGCGCGCGGCCTTGGTGGTCCAGCTCCACCATTGTTCGTGCGGAGAAAGGACTAGGCGCTTGACCATCCCCTGCTCGAATCGTTCGGCAATCTCCGTTAGACCGCCGTGCTGCCGAGAGATGCTTTGATGGAAGCTAACACTCTCGCAACGCTTCACTTTGTGAAATGGTCTGTCACTCAATATTACTTCTTATTCCTACCCGATTGGTTCAAGTAAGTGTCAGAGATTACCTGAGCCAATGACGGCGCGACCAAAAGAACATGCAACATGAAGAACCCAATCGCTTTAGAACGAATCTCGGAGAACAACGTTTTTCGGAAAGGTGACGTCTTCGTCCTCTTCGGCGAACTGTTCGGGCGCGGCTACGCGACCGGGTTGGTGGAAGAGGCCCGAAAGGCCGGCATGGAAATTGTTGGGATAACGGTCGGGCGCCGTGACGAGAACAACCTACTGCGACCGCTGAACGCCGACGAGCTTTCGGCAGCCGAGGCACGGCTGGGCGGCAGGATCATCAATGTTCCGCTCATGGCCGGCTTCGATCTTGATGCGCCTGTGGGAGGCCTGACACCGTCCGATCTGCTCTCGAAAATGACGCTCGAGAGCTGGGAAGCCGAGAAGCTGGACTGGTCCTACATCGAGGATTGCCAGAAAGTTGGGACCAAACGGTTCACGGAAGCCATGTCGCAGGTGATGGAAGTTCTCGACGGCATGGTACCGTCTGGTCGGAATGTATTTTTCGCCCACACCATGGCCGGCGGCATCCCGAAGGCGAAGGTGTTCCTTGTTCTGGCCAACCGCATCTACAAGGGAACAGGGCCCCGCCATATGTCGTCGCAGGCCTTGCTCGACAGCGACTTGGGTAAGCTGATCCTTCGGAATTTCGACGAGGTCTCAGCGAACACCTTCCGGCATCTTATCGAGTTCAGCTCGGCTATCCGCGAGCGCATAGAGGCGTCAGGTGGCCAGGTCCGGTATACGGCCTACGGCTACCACGGAACGGGAATCCTTATCGACGGAGACTATCGCTGGCAGACCTACACCAATTACACCCAGGGCTACGCAAAGATGCGGCTCGAGGGCATAGCTGAAGAGGCATGGGCAGTAGGTGTCAGAGCGACCGTCTACAACTGCCCTGAAATCCGCACTAATTCCTCCGACGTGTTTACGGGCATCGAGTTGCCGCTGATCCCCCTCCTGCTTGCATTGAGAAAAGAGGGCGGAGGTGAGTGGGCAGCTGAACAGCGGCGCGCTTGCGAGGAGCTCCTTGCTGACGGATTTACGTTGGAAGATGTCATCCGCAAGATTACCGCCCTGCAGGCAAGCGAAGTGATGATCCCGTTCTACGATTTTTTGGCATGGCCAATGCCAAACAGCCAAGCCCAGTCGGATCTGACCATCGGCACGTCTCACGAGATCACACAGATGCATCGGGATGGCAAGGCGCTTATCAGCGACCACCTGAGCGCTCTCGTGGTGGAGGCTACGGGGCAGTTGATTTTTGGCGAATCGTCATCGCCTTCTGGTCCGGTTCAATGGCTCAACCATGATATCGTAGCCCGCCGCCTAAACGCCTCTCACCCTGAACTAGAAACAGCCGAGCGATCGACCGCGGGGCGGTTGCATGATCCCTCTTCCCAAAGAGAGGTGGCTTGACGGTTTCCCCAGCTCATCTGGAACCGGCCATTTCTGACGGGCAACGAATTTTTTCACCATTCGCGGTCACTCCGCGATTGGCCGTGTATTTGTGCGCTATTCGTCAGATCCTGAAACGAAATCAGCCGGTGTCGAGCCGGCCGAGACGTCGCGATCATCGTGTACTCCTCATGCGACACGGTCAACGCCGTGGCTAGGAGGCCAGCATGTCGAGCCGCCGCAAGGACAGTACACATAGGTATTGCCGACACCTAAGATCAGCATCAGACTTTTTCAGGCGATTTTACCAGTTGCCAGGGTCAGCCGTTTGATCTGTCTTGGCAAATTCGTCCGCCTTCGAGGGATCGAGAGTAAGGGTGAAGACAGCGTCCGTTTCGTCGGTGACTGCGTATGAAAGCGGTGGCCTCTTGGCGAGCGCCTGATACATCAGCAGCGCCGCTTCCTCCGCAGTGTCCGCCTCGAATTCCTGGTTTATGGCGACCGTGAACCTGTTCATCGTTCTGACCTCCTGTTGTTACGACATAAAGCCCAAGATGGCGTCCGCAACGATATCGGAAACCCCTACAAAGTATGGTCCGACAACCTCGTCAGGTCCATCGACCAAGAGACCAGCCACGTTTCGCAGCCGGAGCGGCAATTGCAATGCCCGCACTGTTCGTTGTAAAGATTCCGACCGTTTCATGAGAGGAGGCGCAGTATGGACCGGTTCACGGGCGGTTGCCTGTGCGGCAACGTCCGAATAGTGGCGTCTGGACTTCCATACCGGGTCGGCCTTTGTCATTGTCTCGACTGCCGCAAGCATCATGGGGCCCTTTTTCACGCTTCCGCGGTGTACCCGCAAGATGCTGTGACGATTGATGGCGAAACACGCGACTACGCCGGTCGGTTTTTCTGTCCCCGCTGCGGCTCGTCGGTTTTCGCACGCACCGCAGACGAGATCGAAGTGAACCTTGGATCGCTGGATGCCCCTGACCAGCTGATGCCAACCTATGAAAGTTGGATCATCCGTCGCGAGTCCTGGTTACCGCCGTTTCCGCTCACAAGACGATACGACCGCGATCGTGACGCCACGAATCGCGTTGAGGAGTAGGTCTCACAAACGGTGCGAAGGCGCAGCCGCGCGCCCACGCTCGCGGAATGCGTCGATCTCATCGATAGCCTAGGGAAGGAGACCAAGACGGTCCTGCAGACAGTCGGGGTGATACCGCTCCGCCCTCGCCGCTCATGAATGCCTCGTGATCTGGAGTACGCATTCCCCTTTGCCATTGCCTGCCGATAGCAGGATGGGCAAGCACTTCTTTATTGTTTGTGTTCACATTTCATTCGTTTAACCTCTATGGTCTCTCCTCATGCAAGTAGCTACCTTCGAATGATCTTCCACGCTGCCCGCTGCGATTGACCCGAAAGACGGAGACGAGATTGCCTCGACTGATAAGGCTTGTTCTGATCGCTGCGTTGGCACTCGTCGTCGCCTTTGCGGCGGCGTGGTCTTCGCTGGCAATTTGGTACCGATTGCCGGTTCCCGAATTCGCAAGAGGGTTTGCCGCGGGTCTGTTCGGCCTTTTCGGGCTTTGCGTGATCACCATGCTCTTCGGTCGTCGGCGTCTCTGGGCAATTCTCGCATTTGCAATCGCGTTGGTTATGGTCGTGGCCTGTTGGGCTACGATCAAGCCCTTGGGACAAGCCGACTGGGCTCCGGAGGTCGCCCGCCAGGTCACGGGCGAAATCAAAGGTGACATGCTGACCTTGACCAACGTCCGCGACTTCGAATGGCATGGCAAAGATGAGTTCACGGAGCGATGGACGACCCGGACCTACGACCTCGGCAAGCTGCGGACAATCGACATGTTCATGTCATATTGGGGGGGGCCGGAGATTGCACATGTCATCATGAGCTTCGGCTTCGAGGATGGCGATCAACTCCCCTGGTCGATTGAAGTGCGTCGTCGGATCGGCGGAGAGTTTTCGCCGCTCGCCGATCTGTTCAAGAGCAATTCGCTGGTGATCATCGCCGCGGATGAACGCGACGTCGTCGGCGTTCGATCAAACTTTCGGGACGAAGACGTGCAAATCTATCGGCTCAAAGCGTCCCCGGAAGCAGTACGGCTCCTGCTGCGCCAGTATGTCGCCGATGCCAATGCGCTTGCCAAGACCCCGGCATTCTACAACTCGATCACCACCAACTGTACGACGACTGTGGTAAAGATGATGCGCCTGGTGGGTGACACGGTCCCGCTCGACTGGCGGCTCATCGTCAACGGCTACCTCCCGGACTACGCCTATGATCGCGGTGCCCTGGATACATCGGTTCCGTTGGCAGAACTGAGGGCCATCTCCCATATCGACCAGCGGGCTCGAGACAATGGCCTGTCGCCGAACTTCTCAAAGGCGATCCGTGTCGGCGTGCCGTCCCCAGCCCTTCCAGGCGGACAGTAGCGCCAGACCTCAAACAGAAAAAGGGGCTCGCAGCAGGTGACAGCGAACCCCTTTTTTTTAAGCAAAGTCAATGCACTGCCATGTCTTACATGCGTGCTGCACATATTCCCTTGCAGCTCCATGAAGATGCGCTCTTTTAATTAAGCAATAGTTAATATTAGGACATTCTTGAGTGCATTGTATCATTCCGGCGGGCACGCCGCTTCCGGGCAACAGAAAGGCGCTCCCGCGCCCGCCACTCCCCATGCCGACGCCTGGCTGGACTGGAACAAGAACCGGGCGCGTCCCGTTGCCAGAGATTGACAATTCCGCTTGCTTCGATGAAGGCTTGGGCACAGCCAGATGTTGCTGGCGTGTGCCCGGCTGGTGTACGGCTGATCTCGTCTTATGACTCGAAGCCAAGCCTGGACTTCTGCTGCCCGGCCTCGTCGAAATTGACAGGTTGCAGCCACGCTTCGTAACCCGCCTTCAGGCGCGGCCAATCGGCGTCAATCATGGCAAACCATGCCGTGTCGCGGTTCTTCCCCTTGGCGACCATGTGTTGCCGGAAGATTCCTTCGAACGTGAAGCCGAAACGCAAGGCAGCCTTCTTGGAGGGTTCGTTGAGATTGTTGCACTTCCATTCAAAACGCCGATAGCCCAGCGTGTCAAAGGCATGGCTGGCAAACAGAAATAGCGCTTCGGTCGCAATGCGCGTACGCGCGATGGCCGGCCCCCACAGAATGTTGCCGATTTCGATCACGCCGTTTGCCGTATCGATGCGCATCAGGGCCTGGCGTCCCTCGGCCCGCCCGGTCTTCTTGTCGATCACCGCAAAGAACAGCGGATCTTGCGATGCAGCAGCCTTGTCGAGCCACGGCGAAAAGGCGGAAAGATCGGCGGGCGCCTCCTCGAAGAGGTAGCGGAAACGATCATCCGCGCCGGGTTGCCGAGCCGAGGCCAACAGATCGTTGCCGTGCCGCTCGGGGTCCAGCGGTTCAAGACGTGCGTAGCGGCCATCCAGCGACACGCGGTCGGGGCGCGCTACGCCCTTCCAATCTAAGAGGTTCATCGAAAATCCCTGTTATCGCACTAAGGAACATCATTTGCCGCACACAGTTCCTCCTGAACCGTTTTGCAGCCCATCTGTTGTTCACGTAAAGAGGTCTGGCGTAAACTTCCACTTTGATCATTCCAGGCAGACCACTTTTGAAGACCCACATGTCCCTCTCTTCCTCCGCATGGATTCCCATAGAGCGAGCTGCTGGCGACCTCGAAGGTCAGGTCTATCGGGAAATGCGCGACCGCATTCTTTCGGGCCATATCCCGGCCGGTCGGCCGCTGCCGTCAACGCGGGCGCTCGCCGCATCGCTCGGCCTCGCGCGCTCGACGATCGTGAGCGCCTATGAACGTCTGAAGGCGGAAGGCTATCTCGAAGCGTCCGCGGGGTCGGCAAGCCGTGTCGCCTTGCTTTCCATGTCGCCTTTCGGCGGACACTATGCGCCTCCACTGCCTCCGCCGTTGGCAGCGGCGCTGCCTGCCAATGAAATGCTGCTGGAACCCGGAGTGCCCGATCTTTCCGATTTTCCGCACGCGGTCTGGGCACGCTGCCTGGCCTCGCGGGCCCGCGCTCTGCGCATCCACGATCTCGGTTACAGCGATGCCTCTGGCATTCGCGATCTCCAGGAGGCCATCGTCCAACATCTCACGGCCACGCGCGGCGTGGCAGCCCGGCCCGAGCAGGTGCTGGTCGTGCCATCCACGAGGGTGGCGATAGATCTGCTCGCGTCATTGCGAGTGCGCGCCGAGGGCGACGATATCGCCTGGGTGGAAGAGCCTGGATATCCCTCCGCAAAGTCCCTGCTGCGCGCCGCCGGTGCGCGCGTCATACCGGTTTGCTGCGACGAAAGCGGCATCGACGTCAGCCGGGCCGAAGGCCCCCAGCCGCGGCTGATATATGTGACCCCGTCCCACCAATACCCGACAGGCGCGACAATGAGCCTGCAGCGTCGGCTTGCCTTGCTTGAGATGGCGCAGGCAAGCCGGGCACTGGTGCTCGAGGACGATTACGATAGCGACTTTCAATATGGCTCGCGTCCGATCGCAGCACTGCAGGGCATAGACCGCCATGACGTCGTTGCCTATCTCGGCACCTTCTCCAAGATCCTGGCGCCTGGCCTGCGCGTCGCCTATGCCGTCGTCCCGTCCTGGCTGGTGGCGGACGCATCGGCGGCGCTCCGGATGCGCGGCGCCGCCGTCGCGATCCATATCCAGGCAGCACTCGCCGATTTCATCCGCGATGGCCGTCTGCGGACGCATCTGAGGCAGATGAATGCGAAGTATGCGGAAAGAATGACGGCAACAGTCGGGGCGCTGCAACGCCACTGCGGCCACCTTCTTGATATCGGCAGTGGTTCCGGGGGCTTGCAGCTTGCGACCTGGTTTCGAGACCCCGCGGCTGACGACGAGACCGTTGTCGCAGCTCTCCGTTTGCACGGAATGGCACCGCAATCCATGTCGCGCTTTCACATCGGTACACCGCGGCCCGGATTGCTCTTCGGGATCGCGCGCGTTGCACCCAGTGATATTGACGCTGTCGCGTCGAAACTCTCCCGGCTGCTTGAAGAGCATTTTGCGGCCACCCCGTCATGACTATAACGGTGAGAGTCCCCAGAACGGTCGTCCTTACAGACCCGGAATCAGCGCAAAGCGTTCCTGTGCGCGATTGACCTCGGGAAGGGCGTGCGCGCCGATCGACAGCAGATTGTCGAGTTGCGCCTGCTGAGCGATTGCCGCGAAGCTTGCCGACATCGGCTTCTTGCGCTGCAACGACCGACAAAGCCACATGATGCGGCTGACCTCGTTCACTGCCGGGTCCATCACCGCGACGGACCGCTCGACAGGCATCCCTTAGGAGCGACACCGCTTGCAGAAGCCGTAAAGCGGGAGGTTCTGGACCAGTGAATTTCAGGAATGCGGGCAGGGCCCGGGCCCCCCAACGTAAATTGGTGGTTAGTTGATGATGGTCACGCTGGCTGTCCGCCCGGCAACCAGAGCCGTTCCGTCCGGCAGGTCGTCGAGCGCGACCCGGACAGGTATGCGCTGTGCAAGCCGCACCCAGGTGAACGTCGGCGTGACATTGGCAAGTTGAGCGCTCGTATCGCTGCGCTCGCGATCTTCGACACCCCCGGCGACACCGTCGACATGGCCCTTCAGCGGGGTCTTGCTGCCCATGAGGTAGACGAGCGCTTCGTCGCCGACCTGGATGCGATCGAGCTTGTTCTCCTCGAAGTACCCGGAGATGTAGTAGGAATCGCTGTCTATCAGCGCGGTAACCGCGCTTCCGGCGGCGACGTAGTTTCCGGGGCGCATCGAGAAGTTCGTCAGAACGCCGTTGACGGGCGCGCGCACGACGGAGCGATCGAGATTGAGCTGCGCCGTATCACGGCTGATGACGGCCAGATCGTATGTCGCTTCGTCCTGTTGCACAGTCGTCTCGGCCTGCTGGATCTTCTGGCGGGTAACCGAGCTTTCTCCGAGTTTGCGGTAAAGCTCCAGGTCGCTCTTGGCCATGTCGAGCGCGGCCTTGCTGCTTTGCATCTGGGTTTCGGCCTGGCGCAATGCCAGCGTGAATCGCGCCTGATCGATGCGGAAGATGATATCGCCCTTGTGAACCGTCTGGTTGTCCCTGGCGTCGACCTCGCTGACGATGCCGGACACATCCGACGCAACGCGGACCACATCGGCGCGAACCTTGCCGTCGCGCGTCCAGGGTTCGTCCATGTAGTAGTCCCATAGATGCCAGCCGAGCACGCCCGCCAGCGCCACCACGGCGCCGGTCAGCAGGAAGCGGCCGGAGTAAGCGAGAAGCGATTTCATAATGACACCTTGTTAACAGACAGCGCGAGCGCGCCGAGCAAGCAGAAATACATTGCCGCATCGAAGAGCGGCCTGTGCCAGACGAGGCGATAGAAGCCGGCAAAAGCCAGCACGCGCCGCAGGATTGCGTTGAGGACGAAGGCGACGACGGCAATTGCGCCGAGCGTCGGTACGAAGACGCCGTAGAGATCGATTTCGGGTCTCATGCTGCGTTCTCCTTTGCTGTTTGGCGGCCGGCCTTGCCGTCCACCGCCGACAGCGCCGGCAGCGCGGAGGCGGCATCTGGATAAAGACTGTACCTGAGCCCGGTGATCGCCCGGCATGCGCCCTCGACCGCCGACGACCGGGTAAGGTCAACCAGCTGCTGCAGGGCATGATCGAGCGCCTTGAGCAGGCCTTCGCTGGGTCGCGCATCGCGCTTGCGCTGCTTTTCCTGATAGTGATCGGCAACGCCGGCAAGCACGTTATCGATCGCGTCGCGCTTGTCGCGGGCCAGCAGCTGCCTGTGGCGCTGCAGCTCCATCGTGTTCAGCCCGTTGCGCAGGTCGCGCAGGATATCGGTCTGGGCGACGGCCGATTCTGGCGGGATCACCGCAAGCCTGGGCGCAACCAGTCCGAACCGATCGACCATCCGGTTGAGTAGCCGCGTAAAGTCCGGTCCGTCCCGTTTGCGCGCCACTGCCACGATATCGGCCCAGCCCGACCGAAGAACCCGATAGGCGCTCCACTCGGCGCCGACCGAGCGCACTAGCGCCGTCGTGCCGCAGGCGACGATCATCCCCACGATCATCGCCAGGTTGGAATTCAGGAACGATGACAGATCGAGGTTCAGCCGATCTTGCAGCGCAAGCATGTTCGGAAAGTTCACGCAGAAGCCGAGACCGTAGAGAGCGAGCGACGGCCGGGTCATCATGAGCCCGGCTGGAACGAGCACAAGACCGAGCGCGGCCGCAAGCGGAACATAGCCGTGGATCAGCGGCATCAAGCCGAACTCGAAGACAAAGGCAGCCAGAACCGTGACGATTGCAACATTCAGGAATTTCAGCATCATCGGAGCAGGATCGTCCATGGTCGAGAAGATGCAGCAGAGAACACCGGCCATCATCGCGGCTGCACTTCCCTGCGGCCAGCCGGTGAACATCCAGATCGCGGTCGCGATGAAGGTCGCGAGCATGACGGACAGCCCTGAGTGAATGGCCATGCCGTAGTCCTTGTGAATCGGCGCGCGGTCGAACAGCGTGCCGAAACGCTTCCAGCGCAGGTCATGGCGAGTGCCCGATTCGATATCCTGACGCAGGACCAGACAGTCGCCCCAGATCTGAAGGAGGTCGCGCAGGCGGGCCGTCAGGTTATGGACTAGAAGCCCGTTCCACTCTTCCTGTTCGCGGCCCTCCTCTTCTGCCCTTTCCATAAGGGAGAGAAGCTCCAGCCGCTCTTCGTCGCCGTACGACGCCTTCGCTGCGAGCATCCCGGTCACTCTATCGATCAACGCATTGGCCGCAGGCGTGAACTTTCCGTCCGTTGCCCTGCCAAATGCCTGCAGAACGTCGGCAAGACCCGAGACGACAGGCAGCATCGCAACCATCCTCTGCTGGAGGGTCCTGGTGCGGCCGACCATATCGCGAAGGGCTGACGTGTCGTAAGCGACGTGGGTGGTGAAACTGTGCAGATCGACGGCATCGGCAGCAAGCTTGCTTGCCGCCGACTGGAACGATGCATCGCGTCCCCTGCTGTTCAGCGTGCCGATCGCGAGTTCCGCCCCGTCCTTCAGCCAGGCATCGATCCGGCCGGCGAGGACGGGTCCGGCATGGCGAGGAAAAACGACACGATTGACGACTGCGGCACAGATGATGCCGAGCGCAATCTCCTCCACGCGGGCGGTCGCATAGGTAAAGGCCGTGTCCGGATTGGCAACGATCGGAAATCCAGTGAGTGCCGTCGTATAGCCGGCAAGCATGAACGAATAGCTGCGCGGAGTACGGTCGAGCAGGCTGACGCCGAGGCAGAACGCCATCCAAAACGCGATCGCCAGTGTCAGAAGTTCCGGCGAATTGACCAAGTTGGGGACGAGGATGACCGTGACGGTGCCGCCGAGCGCTGTCCCGACCAGGCGATAGATCGCCTTCGACGTGCTCGCGCCCGACAGGGGGTGTGCGACGATATAGACGGTGCCGACTGCCCAATAGGGATTGGTCAGGTCGAAACACAGCGCAATCAGCAGCGCCAGCATCGCTGCGGCGAAGGTCTTGATGGAAAAAACGACGTCCGCGACACGCAGGCCCATCGCATTACTGCTGCTCGTCATTGTCCTGAATTCCGGTTAGGGCCGCGGTCTTCTCCGCGATCGCGCGCAGAACGGCCAAGGCTGCTTCGACCTGTTCCGGCTCGATATCGCCAAGGATCTGTTCTCGCAGCTCTGCCGCACAGCTTTCGGCGCGCTTTGCGACAGCTATGCCCCCTTCGGTGAGTTGCACCAGCTTGATGCGCCGGTCGGCTTCATCGGGTACCCGGCAGATCAAGCCATCATTCTCCAGACTGTCGAGCACGCGAACGAGTGTCGGCCCTTCCACGCCGACCCGCTCGGCAAGCACGTTTTGCGGGATCCGGTCACCATGGCGCAGCAAGGTGATCAACGGCGCGGCGCTGGCATCGGAAAGCTTGTGCTCTGTCAAAACGGCGTTCAACGCCCGGCGCCATCCACGCCCGCAAATCATAAGCAAGGGTGCGAACTCTGCCCAAGTCTTGTTCATTCCTTTGGTCATGAAATTAGATAACATCCTATCGATTAGAATTCAATGGTATTCCACATGAGGTGTGGCGATGGTTATCGGATTTCGGCAGCCACCCTCCCCGCGCCCCGAAACGTTACGTCAGGCACGTGGACTGGGGGTGAAAAATTAACGACTAACGGCAATAGTGAATCGTTTAATGCCCGTTGTTGATGGAGACCCCATGCGCCGCCATCCAGTCCTTGCCGCGTTATCCGTTCTCGCGGGCTGCGTGAGTGGTCCGGATCACGTCCCTCCGGAGATGCCGCTTCCGGCCAAGTTCAACGAGGGCGGGGCGAAAGTCGACAGCGACGTTTCGACGGTTGCCTGGTGGACGGCCTATCGAGATCCGCGGCTGAACTCGCTGGTCGGTGAAGGCCTGAGCGAGAACCTGACGATCCAGCAGGCGCTGGAACGCATCAACGCCGCCTCGTCCAACGTCACGGTGGCCGGTGCCGGTGCGCTGCCGAGCCTGTTGGTCGGCGCCAACCAGACGGTCAGCGGCAGCATGGGCGGTCTTCGCACCTCCGCCGGCGCCACCAACACCAGCGGCTCCAATGCCAAYGTCTCCTGGCTGCTCGACCTCTTCGGCCAGTACCGCCGGTCCAAGGAAAGCGCCCAGGCCTCGCTCGATGCGGCCTATGCCACCTCCGACGTTGCCAAGCTGRCCTACATTCAGGATCTGACCAATTCCTACGTCGACCTGCGCTACTTCCAGGAGCGCGTGGCGCTGTCGAAGGCCAACCTCAAGTCGCGCCAGGAAACCTACSAKCTCACCAAGTTCCAGCTCGASGCCGGCGCCGCCTCGCGCCTCGACGTCGTTCAGGCCGAAGGTCTGGTGCAGTCGACCCAGGCCGAAATCCCGAACCTCGAGATCAGCGTGCTCGTCTCGGCCCATCACATCGCCACCCTGCTCGGCCGGCCGGCCGGCTCGATGCTCAACGAACTGATGAAGGGCTCGACCCAGCCGATCTTCCGCGGTGGCATCACCTCAGGCATTCCGGCCGACCTGATCCGCAACCGTCCCGACATCCGCGTCGCCGAGCGCAATCTGGCCGCCGCCACCGCCAACATCGGCGTCGCCATCTCGCAGCTCTACCCGACGATCACCCTGTCGGGCGCCATCTCGCCCTCCTACRTCAAGGCGGCCGGCGTCAGCGGCGGCGGCCTGACCAGCTGGTCGTTCGGTCCGACGCTGACGCTGCCGATCTTCGACGGCGGCCGCCTGCGCGCCAATGTCGACATCTCCAAGTCCGACGCCAAGAGCCAGTATCTGACCTGGAAGCAGACGGTGCTGCAGGCCRTCGAAGAAGTCGAGAACGCGCTGTCGGCGGTCCGCCGCGACGCATTGACGGTGAGTGCGCTGCGCGCCCAGGTCAAGACCACCCAGGAAACCCTCGAACTGTCGACCGCCAGCTACAAGGACGGCGCCTCCTCGCTGCTCGACGTGCTCGACGCCCAGCGTCAGGTCTCGCTTGCCCAGGCAAGCCTGGCCGCCTCCGTCCAGCAGATGGCCAAGGACTACGTCTCCCTCAACGTCGCCATCGGCGGCGGATACAATCCGGGCGGTCGACAAACCGTTGCCCCGCCAAAGGCTAGCTGAAGTCAGGCCTCGACTTCACAAATCGGCGAAGCTCTGTCGTTTACGACTACTCGTGACCATCGGGGTCCGCGACGAATACAGCGAAATAATTCGTTCCGCAGTGAGGCCGAAAGCCCGGCCGCCCGCTGTCTGTTCGGCCGTGAGCTACGGCAGCAGCATTAATGTCGCGCCTGCTTCCCGAGGCGAAGGCGAGATGAAAGCCCGGACCGGGAGGGGCGCTGCCCGTCTGGACAGAACTTGATTGCTATTTTGTCGCCCCCTCTGGGGATTGCGTAACCGATTGCCTGATTTCCCAAACACGGACCTATCCGAGGGAGCGAGAGCAGCGTCAAATGCGGCCGAGTGCTCGATCTTCGAGACGCCAAAAGTTATATGATGAAGCATGTGCTCCCTCTATTGCTGCACTCTCGCAAGATCGTGAAAACTCTCTCGGGCAAGCAAAGGAATTCGCACGGGCTTGCAAACATGCCCGCGTATACTCAGTGCATCGCCATTTGGAAATTATTAATAAATCCGCCATATATTAGAACAGTATGGAAGTACTAAAATAGTGCATATGCGACCGCCGTTTCTTTTCGAGGCAACAGCGGCGGTCGCATCTGAACACAGCCCGCGTACTTAACCTTACCGGCTAACCAATACATTAGCATCGCCTTGAAAAGGCCCATCGTTATGGCAAGCTTTGGCCATGACAAACATCCGCTCTCCAAGATTTAACGCCGAAGAAATGGCCCGGTCGCGGGAATGCGAAAGCGTCTGCGCAGGTGCGATTACCGATGTTGTCCGCCGCGCCGTAGCGGCGGGATGGCGTGAAGAGGAAATCGCTCTTCACCTGGCAGATGCCGCTGAAAACTATGTGATCTACCTGGCGACAAAACCGAAGTCCCGGCTGACGGCGGCCAACAACAACTAGTCCTTCTGCGACTGCGGCCGGTTTCTGAAGGCTTCGGCCTGCGCGTAGAACTTCTTTTCCCACTCCTTGTGGTTATCGAGTCCCTCGCGAATGAACGGCGTGAATACCGCAAGATTCATCAGCGCCCAATTGACGAAGCGGGCCGGAAATTTGAGCGGCTTGACGAAGTCGACGAAGAGCACGACGCGCGTCTTGTCCGTATGGTTCCAGGCTTCATGCTCGTAGGCATCGTCGAAAATCAGCGCTTTTCCCTCCTGCCAGTGGCAGATCTGATCCTTGATACGAATGGCGAGCTTGTCGGCCGGCTCCGGCACGATCATGCCGAGATGTAGGCGCAGAACGCCATTATAGGGGCCACGATGCGCCGGCAGGTGTTTGCCGGGCTCGAAGATCGAGAACATTGCCGTTTTCAGGCCCGGAATCGTCTGTACCGCCTGCCAGGTCTCGGGACACGCGGCAATGTTCTGCTCCGACTTCACGCCGAAGCCGACGAGGAAGAAAGTCTTCCAGCCGCTGTCGGTCGAAATCGTCTTTACGTCGGTGGAAATGTCCTGGAAGGTCGGCAGTTCGCTCTGGCGCACCAGAACGCGGTCGAGCTCCTTGCGGATCTGTGGCCACGCCTTCTCGACCTCTGCCGCCCAGGGAAACGTCGCAGTCTCATAGACCGGCGGATTTCCGAGTATCGCATATTTGAAATTGAGCCTTTCGGCCCAGGCGACGATGCCCATGAAGAACCGCGTGACCGCGCTGGGGCGATCCATCGGCGCGATGCCGCTGGTCCCGAACGACTGACCGTCGGACTTGGAGTTGGAGGTATCGGGGAGAGTGGTCTCAGCAGTACCGTCAGTCATGGGTCTTCCAATACGCAATGCAAACTGTCGAATTCGAGCCAGGATATCGACATGGCAACCTGTTTCGCAAGTCAGGCATCCGTGAGATCGGGTCAAATGTGGCGATAGAATGACAATCCTCCCCGCATGCCTCCAGAACCGGCGCGGCGTAGGACCGGAGGGGGAATCAATGGGACAGAGATTTCGAGAACAGATTAACCACGAGCACGCCGGCAATGATCAGACCTAGCCCAACGATCGCAGGCACGTCGAGCCGCTGCTTGAAATAGACCAGCCCCACAAGCGATATGAGAACGATCCCAAGCGCGCTCCAGATTGCGTAGGCGATGCCGACGGGAATGACCTTCAGCGTCAGCGACAGGCAATAGAAGGCCGCTGCATAGCAGACGACGAGTAGAATGGTCGGCCCGACGCGCGTGAACTGCTGCGACAGCTGCAGCGCCGTGGTGCCGATAACCTCGAGCACGATCGCGACGAACAGCAACGCGTAGACGGTAATGGGAGCCATGTCCGCTATCCTCTGCTTTATCTTGGACTATCTGTCTGCCAACTCGAGGAGTCGCGCGACGAGATCGCGGCGTTGCGAAGGCTCGAGATCGTGGCTGTCGAGCATGTCGGCGAGCCAGAGCCCGTCCGCTGCGAGGCGGACGATCTGTGCGTCCACGGAGGAATCGGTTCCGACATACTCTTCGGCGCGCGTTTGAACCCACTCGCGCCAGCGCTGGCGAAGGCGCGGCTCGACAAGGAGGGCGATCGTCACCTGTGCCCAGTGGGCGGCCTCCCCTGGGCTGTCCTTCAGATCCACAACGGCCCGCAAATACGCACGGGTGAAGCGGCCATGCGGGACCGGATCGTCACGCATCCGCGCGTCAAGATCCGAATCGAACCGTTCAAGCAGGCTTTCGAAAAGCGCGTCCAGCAGCGCGTTCTTCGTCGGAAAATGATGCAGCAATCCGCCCTTGCTCACCCCCGATGTGCCAGCGACCGCATCGAGCGTAACCGCGGCCATGCCCTGCTCCATCGTCAGGCGCGCGGCGACCTCCAGCAATTGCTGGCGTACGAGAGCGGGCTGCTTACGACGGTGATGCGCTAGGGACATTACTGTAAAAGATACCGTCCAGCCGGTCTTGTCAAGATTAGATAGACGACGCCAACACAGAGCCGGCGGCGCAAAATGCCGCGCCGGCGCCTGACGGTTGCTGTTGCGATCCGCGCGGCGGCAGTGCATTAAAGGACGGATTTCAAGGAACTGGATTGTGAGCGAACAAGTCATCACGCTTTATCAGGCGATCGGCGGCGACGAGACCGTTCGCGCGCTGTCGCGCCGCTTCTACGAGCTGATGGACACCCTTGCGGAGGCATCGCATGTCCGTGCGGTGCACCCACCGACGCTTGGGGGCAGCGAAGAGAAGTTCTACGAATACCTGACCGGCTATCTCGGCGGTCCGCCGCTCTACACCGACAAGCGTGGCCATCCGCGCCTCAGGAGCCGCCATTTCGTTGCCGAGATCGGTCCCGTCGAACGCGACGAGTGGCTGCTTTGCTTCCGCCGGGCCCTGGACGAAACGGTCGGCAATGCAACGCTGCGGGACATTGTCTGGCAGCCGATCGAGCGGCTCGCCCACCACATGCAGAACAAGGAGCAGGACCGGCCATGACCTTCAACCAGCGCGTCGTGCCGCTGTTTTTGACCTTCTCCGGCCTTTTCGGCTTTTCCGGCGTCGCTTTGGCCGCCGCTGCCGCGCATGGCGGCGGCGACGCCCATCTCATCGCCTCTGCTTCGGCGATGTGCCTGGCGCACGCACCTGCCCTGCTGGCACTGGCAATCGGCGCCGAAAGGCTGAAGACAGCCGGAATCGCCGGCCTGCTGATCGGGATTGGCACGCTGTTGTTTTCGGGGGATCTGCTGATGGTCCGTTACGCTGGCCTCGGATTGTTTCCGATGGCCGCGCCGACCGGCGGCTTTGCGATGATGTTCGGCTGGCTGGCTGTGGCGATCGGGGCGTTCTTCCGCATCCGCGCCTGAACCTCAGGCAATCGGCACGCGCCCGAAGCGCAGCAGATTACCGTGCGGATCGTGGATATGGAACTCGTCCATGTTCCAGGGCCGCAGCTCAAGGCTAGTCAGGCTCTTGACGCCTCTTGCGGTGTATTCGGCGTGAAGTGCTCCGATGCCTCCCCCACGCAGATAAACGGACGTGTTTTCGCAAAGCGAACGGTCTGCCGCCCGCCAGAAATGCAGTTCCATCCCCTCGCGCCTCAAGATGAGATAGTCCGGCGCCTGGTGGACGATCTCGTTGAAGCCGAGTTCGCCGCGGTAGAAGGCCAGCGTCTCGTCAATATCGAGCGATGGCAGGACCGGCAGGACCTCGATGCGATCGGGATGGCTGTCGGCCATCCCTAGATGCCGTCCACGACGGTGAAACCCTCGAAGACGGGCGGCCCCATATACATGGTTTTGCGATCGCCCGCATTGCGATGTGCTGTGCGGAAACTCTCGGACTTGGTCCAGTTCAGGAAGTCCTCTTCGCTCCGCCAGACGGTATGCGAGGAAAACAGGGTATAGCCCTCTTCGGCATTGACCTTGCCGCGCAACAACCGGAACTCCGCAAACCCTGGCACCTCCGACAGGCTGGAATCGCGATTGCGCCAAACGGCTTCGAAAGCGGATTCGGAGCCGGCGGCGACCTTGAAACGGTTCATCGCAATATACATTGAACGATCCTCACGCTTTGCGTTTGCGGCTTGCATGCACCGGCGCGAAAGCCACGACATTGTCGCCGTTCGCTGCCTCCAGTCCAAGCGGCTTTTCAGGCTGCTCACCCGGCATTCTGGCGTCCCACACGGGAAATTCAGCAACGTTGGCGCAATGCTCGCGCTGCTCGGCATGCTTCTTCAGCAGATCGTATAGTTCCGGCACAAGGCCGTCACCGTTCTGGGCGGCCAGCTTGTGCAGGCCGATCATCGTGAACCGGTCAGGGCGCTTTTCACTCATTGGGCGTTGTCTCGTTCGTTCATTGTGTTCAGCGCCCTCTCGAGGCTGGACTTGCTGCCGTTCCTGAGCGGAATGAAGGTCTTGCCGAACTTCTTGCAGCCGGTCTTCACGCGCAGGCAGGCATCATGGCTGATACAGTCGATGGGGCAGAAAACGCAGTCGACCGACGGAAGCACGGTATCGATGCGCGACACTGCCTCGCGCAGCCCGCCATCGTGGTGAATAAGTTCTGCCCCGAAGCTGCTTGCGATCTGACGAAGATGCGCCACCTGGCAATCCCGGCCGCCTACGTAGAGAAAGCTGCGTCCATCGAGTTTGGACCGCCCGGAAGCCTCCTGGGCCGTCCGCGCATCCGCGCTGACGCGGATCTCCCGGTTCGAACCCTTCTTCGCCTTGCGAGCCATTTACCACCCGTTCGCTCGTTGATCGTCACACGATTCCTGCGTGTGCAAGCGGACCTTATTAAACCTGATTTTTAGAGTAAAGTATAAAGTTGATTATTTTTATCATATTTTATCATCGGCCGGTGACCTGCACCTCCTGCGTGAAGGTCCAGACCGGCTTGCCCCATTCTGCAGGAAGTGGCGGGAACGGCGCGGCGCGGCGAACGCCGTCGACAACGGCCTGATCGAGTTCGGGAATGCCCGAGCTTCGGGCAACGGACAAACCGCTGATGCCGCCGCTGGAGCCGATCGACAGGCGGATGCGGACACTCGTCGACGCGCTCATGCGCTTGTATTCAGTAGGCACTTTCACGGAGCGACGGATGCGTGACTGCACCTTGCCGGGGTAGTTGGCGACGGCGGCGCTGCCTGCGCCTCCACGGCTGCCGGCGCTGCGCGAGTTCTGGTCGGAAGCGGCGGCTTCATTGCCGTCGGCCGAGCCCCGCTTGCTGTCCTGATTGTTTTCGCCCTGCGACCCCGCGGTGACCTTGGCCTTCTTCGGCGGCTGCTTCTTCTCGACCGGCTTCGGCTTTTGAACGGGCTTCTCTGCCACCGGCTTGGGATCCGGCTTCGAAGTATTGTCCGGTTCAGGGGAGATTTCGGCTGTCTCGGTCGGCTGAACCGGTGCAACTTCCGCAGGCGGTGTCGGCGCAAGCGGCAGTACTTCCGGGCGGACCTCGGCGGGCACTTCGCTCGCCATGGGCTGAACCACTGCGGATTGCGCCGGCGCCTGCGATGTCAGAATTTCCGGTTCCACCGCCGTGACATTTTCGGGCGAAACGCGCGTCACCTCTTGTGTCGGCGTAACGGCTTCGGCCTGGGCCGGTTCCGCAACGGGAGGAACCTCGGCAGCCTGGATCGTTTGCGGCTGCACGCTCTCGGCTACGATCTCTTCCGGCTGAGGCTCCTCGGCCTGCTCGCCGGCAGCGGCCTGATCCGCCTCGGAATCGCCGAGAATGATCACGCTGACGGCCTCGCCGGCTTCTTCCACCGGCGCCTGCGGCGTGACGACGAAGCCGACCAGCAAGGCGACGACAAGGGCAACGTGACAGATGAACGAACCGACGCACGCGATGGCGACGCCACGCTTGCCGATAACAGAACCCGTCGCCTGCATCTCGACGTTTTCGTCCATCGCCGGCACAGTCGCCTGGCCGCTGCTGGCGCTGCGAGGATCCTGCGGAAACGGTTCGATCAGCGACAGGCGCGTGTAGTGAAGCACGGCTTCTGCGGCAGGCTGGCGCGGCGCACTGCGAAGATCCGACAACTCGTGGCCCGGATGCATGCCCGGGCTGTTGTCGTTGAGGCCAAGATCAGAGACCGTCTCGTCGATGAGACCATGTCTCGGTTTGGCTCTTGCTGAAACCACCATCTGCACTTGCCTCGGCCAGTTGAAACTGAAGCCAGCCGGAGATCATCCCCGGCGCATCGCTCACCCCTCGAAGGGTACGGAAACCTGGGAACGGGTCACGAGACCCTTCATGCACTCGCCTGTCGCAGGACCGTCGCATACCGGCGTGTCGTTGATCAGAACGCGCGTGACGCTCTCGCACTTGACGTTCGGCATGTCGAATTGACGCACACGCTTCTTGCCTTGCGGCAAATCCCGGAAATCGAGAACCGTGATACGATCGACGGCGTTCTTGTCGTTGAAGAATGCCAGTTCGAAGGAAACCTTGTTGATCGGCGTGGCCAGCTTGTTGAGCGCCACGAATGTCATCATGCAACCCTTCTGCGAGGGCGCCAGACCGTTGAGCTCGACGTCGAGGCTCGACACTGCCGCCGCGTCCTGGGCAAAGGCCTGAGCGACAGCGGCGACGGCTATAAAACCACCCGCCAAAAGTGCTGCAACCCTCTTGACCGCCATCGCGCTTCTCCAACAATTCTTGAAACTTGAGTATGTAACTCCGCTATTGCGTGTTTAAAAAATGATGACTATGAAAGTCAAGATAATTGTAGCCAGGCGGGCATTTGCCCTCCATGGAACGAGCGGAACAAGCCAACCGAAATGATGGTCGAGAAGCCGGAAACATTTGAGCGTGCGTCCTTGAAACAGGAGGCCTCGGCCGGAATCCGGGTTCTGGAGAGCGCCGAGATTTTCCGCGGCTCCAACGAGATCATGATTCGTCACGATGGGGCCGTCTACCGCATGAAGATCACCCGGCAGGGCAAGCTCATTCTGAATAAGTAAGGGGTTAGGACATGACTGAGGACACAAGACCGGCTCCGGCCGACATCCGCGCATTTCGCATCGAAAATCCGAAAATGCGCGAGCGCGACATCGCCGCTCAGCTGAAAATCTCGGAGGCTGCGCTCGTCGCGGCAGAAGTCGGCATCACCGCGACCCGAATCGACGGGAGCGCCCTGAAGCTTTTGGAGCGCGTCGCCGAGCTCGGCGAAGTCATGGCTCTTTCGCGCAACGAGAGCGCCGTCCATGAAAAGATCGGCGTCTACGAAAACATCAATGCCGGCCCGCACGCGGCAATCGTGCTCGGCGAGAACATCGACCTGCGGATTTTCCCGGGCCGCTGGGCTCACGGCTTTGCAGTGTCCAAGAAAGACGGCGAGCAGGAGCGGCTCAGCCTGCAATATTTCGACAAGGCCGGAAATGCCGTCCACAAGGTCCACCTGCGCCCGACCTCCAACGTCGAGGCCTATCGTGCCATCGTCAAGGACTTGAAGCTCGACGACCAGTCGCAGGAATTCGTCGCGGAACAGGCGACAAAGGCGAATGACGAGAACGGCGACGTCAGCCGCGACGAGCTACGCGATCACTGGAGCAAACTGACGGATACCCACGAGTTCTTCGGCATGCTGCGCAAGCTGAAGATCGGCCGCCAGGCGGCCGTCCGCACCGTGGGCGACGACTATGCCTGGAAGCTGGACAATGACGCGACAGCCGAGATGATGCACGCGTCCGTCAAGGCCGGCCTGCCGATCATGTGCTTCGTCGCCAACAACGGCATCGTGCAGATCCATTCCGGCCCGATCTTCAACGTGCAGCCGATGGGTCCCTGGATCAACGTTCTCGACGAGACGTTCCACCTGCACCTTCGTCAGGACCACATCGCCGAGACGTGGGCAGTGCGCAAGCCGACCAAGGACGGTCACGTCACCTCGCTCGAGGCCTATGACGCCAACGGCGAAATGATCATCCAGTTCTTCGGCAAGCGAAAGGAAGGCTTCGACGAGCGCACCGACTGGCGCAATATCATCGAAAACCTGCCGCGCGCGGCAGCAAGCGTTGCCGCCTGAGGTGGGGAAATGACGATGCGCAAGCAGGCAAGCCGCACAAGGCTTCGGACGTCCGTTGCGCGGGGCCTCCTGGCTCTGCCGCTCGCTTTATCCCTGGTCGGCTTCGCCGGCGGCCCCTTCTCGCCCGCAGCGCAAGCTGCCGAGAAAGTCGACACGGCCCGCGTCGTGTCGGTTGGCGGCGACGTCACCGAGATCATCTACGCACTCGGCGAAGAAAACCATCTGATCGCTCGCGATACCACGAGCATGTTCCCGGAAGCGGCCCTGAAGCTGCCCGACGTCGGCTATATGCGCGCGCTTTCGCCCGAGGGAATTCTCGCAATGAACCCGACCGCGATCATTGCCGTCGATGGCTCCGGACCACCCGAAGCCCTGACGGTCCTGAAGAGCGCAAGCGTTCCCTTCGAGACTGTACCCAATGCCTATACCCACGAGGGTATTCTCGCGAAGATCGAGAAGGTCGGAGCGTTGCTCGGCGTCGAGGACAAGGCAGCGGCCCTCAAGGCGAAAGTCCAATCCGATCTCGATGCCGCAATTGCCGATGCGCAAAGGCGCCCCGAGGGCGAGCGCAAGCGGATCCTGTTCATCCTCAGCATGCAGGGCGGCAAGGTGATGGCGTCGGGAACCGGTACTGCGGCCGACGGCATGATCAAGCTCTCCGGTTCCATCAATGCGGCCGGCGATTTCCCCGGTTACAAACCGCTGACGGACGAGGCGATCATCGAGGCCAAGCCGGACGTGATCTTGATGATGAACCGCGGTGACGGCGCATCGACCAAGAACGACGACCTGATGAAACAGCCGGCACTCGCATTGACCCCCGCCATTCAGAACAAGGCGATCGTTCGCATGGACGGTCTCCATCTGCTCGGCTTCGGCCCTCGTACCGCAAGCGCCGTTCGTGAGTTGAACGCAGCGATCTACGGGAGCTGAGCGTGGCTCTGCAGGACGCCATGGAAAGGGAACGCGCAGTGTTTTCGCCGGCAAGGCTCCGCGAGCGGCATCGGGCCGGCGACCGCGGACCGGTTGCTTTGCTGACGATTGGCCTGCTTTTTCTCGGTTCCGTCCTGTCGTTGCTGTTTTCGGTCACGACGGGCGCGTCCGACGCATCCTTCCTCGACGTCATCGCCAACGCAGCCGGATCTGCGGATGCGCTCAATGCCCGCGACCGGATCATCATCTTCGATATCCGAATGCCCCGCGCCATTCTCGGCTTTCTTGTCGGCGGTTCCCTGGCAGTGTCGGGCGCGGTCATGCAAGGTCTGTTCCGAAATCCGCTGGCCGATCCCGGCCTTGTCGGCGTTTCCTCCGGAGCAGGCTTTGGCGCGGTCGTCATGATCGTGCTCGGCGGCACGGTCGCGGCGCCCCTCTATGCACTGCTCGGCATCTACGCACTGCCGATCGCCGCGTTTGCCGGCGGCCTGCTCACCACGCTTCTGCTCTATCGTATCGCGACCAGCAATGGACAGACCTCGGTTGCAACGATGCTGCTCGCCGGTATCGCCCTGGGCTCTCTCGCCGGGGCATTGACCGGCCTATTGATCTACATGGCCAATGATCAGCAGCTTCGCGACCTTACATTCTGGGGCATGGGCTCGCTCGCCGGGGCCACGTGGTCGAAGATTGCCGCCGCCGCGCCGATCATTCTGCTTTCGTTCGCCGTCATCCCGTTCATAGCCCGCGGCCTCAACGCGCTCACGCTGGGCGAGGCTGCCGCCTTTCACATGGGCGTGCCGGTGCAGCGGCTGAAGAACATAGCGATCGTCAGCGTTGCGGCCGCCACGGGTGCCTCGGTCGCCGTCAGTGGCGGCATCGGCTTTGTCGGCATCGTCGTGCCCCACGTGCTGCGGATGGCAATCGGCCCGGACCATCGTTTTCTGCTGCCGGCGTCGGCCCTTCTCGGCGGCTCGCTGCTGATCTTCGCCGACGTGATTGCGCGCACGGTCGTGGCGCCCGCAGAACTGCCGATCGGCATCATCACCGCAGCGGTCGGTGGGCCCTTCTTCCTGTGGATCCTGCTGCGCCAGCGCGCCCGCCTTGCCCTTTGAGTGACATAGAATGATCGAACTATCCGGCGTTTCCGTCCGACTGTCGGGCAAGACCATCGTGTACGATGTCGGCTTCACCGCCGAAGCCGGGCGGATGACCGCCATTGCGGGACCGAACGGCTCCGGCAAGACCACCATCATGAAAGCCGTATCCGGCGAGCTTTCCTACGAAGGCAGCATTCGCATCAACGGGCATGACGTGAACGCGCTTGAGCCCTGGCAACTGGCGGCGATCAGGGGCGTACTGCCGCAGGCAAGCGTCATCTCCTTCCCTTTTACGGTTCGGGAAGTCGTGCGCATGGGTCTGACGTCCGGCCTCAACCGCAATCCCGCAAAGGCCCAACAGATTGCCGCAACGGCGCTGGCATCCGTAGACCTCAGCGGGTACGAGGGGCGTTTCTACCAGCAGCTTTCCGGTGGCGAACAGCAGCGCGTGCAGCTAGCCCGCGTTCTCTGCCAGATTGCAGAGCCCGCCACCGAGGGAGAACCGAACTGGCTCCTGCTCGACGAGCCGGTGTCCAGTCTCGACATCAGCCACCAGCTGACCATCATGCGCCTGGCGCGCAAGTTCTGCGACGACGGCGGCGGCGTCATCGCAGTAATGCATGACCTGAACCTGACGGCCCTCTTTGCGGACCGGATCCTGCTGATGCAGTCGGGGCGGATGGCGGCCAGCGGCAGCGTCCACGAGGTTCTGACGGACGATACGATGCAATCCGTGTTCGGCTGCGCGCTGCGTGTCAACGCGTTGCCTGCCGATGACACCCCCTTCGTCCTTGCCCACAGTGCCATGCAAGGCTGACCAGCGCGGAACTTTTGGAAGTCGGGGGCGTTAAGCCTTTGATTTGGGTCATTGCCGGGCAAAATTCCTCATGCAAGCTTGGGTGGTGATCCAGTGTTGAACCAGGCGACGCGGATTGGCGTCGTAACAATGGAGAAAACCTGTGGCTTCTTCCTTCCTTCACTCCGTTCGCAGCCGTCGCAATGGCAGCGATACGCTTCATGATATCGAATCGACGATCGAAGAACAGATTGCGTCCCTGAGGGACGAAATCGCGGCGCTCACTCGAGCAGCCGGGAAGAGCTCACGGCGTCAAGGCGACAAAGTGCGCTATCAGGCGTCCGCCGGCTATGATGAACTGATGGGGCGAAGCGAGGACTTGATAAGAGAGCTTCAAGACGGCTATCTTCGTGGCGCCAACGAGGTACGTGATACCGTGCGCAAACATCCGATCGCGACCGTGGGCGCGGTGGCAGCCTTCGGGCTTGTCCTCGCTCTCCTTGCCCGCCGTTAGGAGGCTAGATGCTGTTCCCGATCCTCAGCCTCCTGGTAGGCACGAGCGTTCACCGTACCGTTGCGCGAACCAAGCGCAACGGTATTTTCATTGCCATAGCCGTCCTCTTCGTACTGACCGCCTATGCCTTGGCAGTCGTGGCGGGCACCATCTGGCTCGCGGGCATCTATGGTCCTATCGGTGCAGCACTTTTCCTGGCAGCCTGCGCCCTTCTGATCGCCATTGTCGTTCTAATCGCAATGACCATCATCAATACGCAGGAGGCGAGACGCGCCAAGGAGCGGCGACAGGCGGTTGAATCTCTCGCTGCAGCCGGCATCGGTCTTGTCCGTGCCCAGCCATTGTTGACCGCAGGGATAATCGCCGCACTGGTTGCGTCCACTTTGTTGGGATCCAAGAGCAGCGACTGACCCAAACGGCCCGCCAACACAAAAAAGCCGGCACCCTCGAGGTACCGGCTTTCCGTTCGTCTGGGCGCTTATCAGAAGGCGAACGCCTTCGACGTTAGGGGTGATGACGTCGCGTCCGGTCCGAAATCGGCTTCACCCGAAATCTGCAGCAATTCCTGCAGACGCTGGCGAGCCCGATTGACGCGGCTCTTGATCGTTCCGACGGCGCAGCCGCAGATCTCGGCGGCCTCTTCGTAAGAAAAGCCCGATGCACCGACAAGAATGATCGCCTCGCGTTGATCCGGCGGCAGTTGTTCGAGGGCCTTCTTGAAATCCTGAAGGTCGAGCGCGCCGTATTGGGACGGGTGCGTCGCCATGGATTCCGTGAAAAGGCCGTCGCTGTCCTGTATTTCGCGTCCGGCCTTGCGCATCTGGCTGTACAGTTCGTTGCGCAGGATCGTGAAGAGCCATGCCTTCATGTTGGTGCCCATCTCGAAGTGGTCCTGCTTGGCCCAGGCCTTCATGATGGTGTCCTGCACGAGATCGTCAGCACGGTCATGTCGGCCGATCAGCGAGATTGCGAAGGCTCGCAAACTCGGCAGGGCGGCGAGAAGCTCGCGCTTGAAGCTTGGTTGCTGCTTTTCCATCGGTCCACCCTACTTGACGGCTTTGGCCGAAGCCATCAGCTCGGCCTGGTCAAGTTTTTCCAGCAGATCGAGAAAGCGGTCGGGGATCGCCTCTTCCTGAACGGCTGCATAGAGTGATCTCAACCGCACCCCGATCTGACTGTTGGGATCCAAGACATCGCTCGCGCGCATCTCCCGATGGCCGTCCAATTCTTCATTCTTGCGGGTTGTCATTAACTTTTCACTTCTTGCCTGTTGTCATTGGGGTGCGTCACCGGACAGATAGAATACACATTGTCGTATCCCGGTCGCCACGGTCCCGCCCTTCATTTGCGTCGACTATCGCCAACAGAATGCGCCTGAGAAAAAAAAGTTCCTGATATCTAGGAACTTTTTTGCCGCATGCTGCGTTCAAATGCCACTGGAGCCGTTACCGGCCCTGCATACGGGAGCTATCAATGACACTTTCTACTCGAATTGCGCCGCACCTTCCTTATCTGCGCCGCTATTCCCGGGCCCTGACCGGCACACAGACCTCCGGCGACGCTTATGTCGCGGCAGTTTTGGAAGCCATCATTGCGGACATATCCATTTTCCCGGATACGGCAGATGACCGCGTCGCACTGTACAAACTTTTCACCGCATTGTTTGGTTCCGCGACGGTGCAAATTCCAGAGCCGTCATCGCCCTACGCCTGGGAGCAGCGGGCCACGATCAATCTCGGCAAGGTTTCTCCACGCGCCCGTCAGGCTTTCATCCTGGCATCCGTCGAGAATTTCCGGGTTGGAGAGATTGCCGAAATCCTGGCCGCGGACGAACACGAAGTCACGAAGCTTCTCGACAGCGCATCGCGCGAAATCTCCCGCCAGGTGGCAACGGATATCATGATCATCGAGGACGAACCGCTGATCGCCATGGATATCGAGCAGATGGTGGAAAGTCTCGGCCATCGCGTTACCGGCATCGCGCGCACGCATGCGGAAGCAGTTGCACTCTACAACAAGACGAAGCCCAGCATGGTTCTGGCCGACATTCAGCTCGCGGACGGCAGCTCTGGCATTGACGCTGTCAATGACATCCTGAAAACGTCGAGCGTGCCGGTGATTTTCATCACGGCCTTCCCGGAGCGCCTGTTGACGGGCGAACGCCCGGAACCGACCTTCCTCGTGACCAAGCCGTTCAACCCGGACATGGTAAAGGCACTGATCAGTCAGGCGCTTTTCTTCAACGAAACCACCAAAGCAGCGGCTTGACGCAATGTTTCGCACATTGCGGAACAAAGCGAAATCGAGAGCGTTCCAGTCAATCTGGAGCGCTCCCCGAAATATTAAGATTTTATCCAGCGCTTGCGCCTAGATAGAAACGATCAGCAGGCTTGGCCGCCGGTGGATATACTCATCCGCCTGCGGCGTCAAAAGGATCGAAGGAAGGCGGCTGGGTGAATAGGACTGGACCATTGGCCGGCACGACCTTCGCCTTGGAAGGCAAAGAGCTGTTGATGGAACGCGCGCTCGCCAGCGCCGGAATATCCGTTGTCTACCAGGATCCCGATCTCGCCGTCGTCTACACGGAAAACCTTCCCCCCCACTTTCAGACCTTCTCGGTTCCAGGCGGCAGCGATGCCGATATGTTCGGCGAAACGCATGGACGAAACCTGGAAGCCCTGAAGCGGACGGTTCTCGACAGCGGTAGCCCGGCAAGCACCGAGGTCGATATCACCATCGACGGCGAGATGCGCCACTACGAGATCAAGGTCCAGCGCGTCGGCCTCGGCAAGGAAGAGGGCGTGCTGTCAGTCATCACCGAGATTACGGAGGCACGGCACCGCGAGAAAGTGCTGAAATCCTTGCTGCGGGAATTGTCCCACCGCTCCAAGAACCTCCTCGCCATCATCCAGGGGATCGCGACCCAGACCGCCCGCAACACGCTTTCCCTCGACAGCTTCCTCGTAAAATTTCGTGGACGGTTGCAATCACTATCGAACTCGCAAGATCTCATCACGGACTCAAGTTGGCGCGGTGCTTTCCTGTTTGAGCTTACGCAAAAGCAATTCGCCCCCTACTGGCCCGACACTGTTGGACCGCTTCCCGTCACGGGTTTGAACGTCCATCTGACGCCGAACGCCGCCGTGCACGTTGGCCTGGCTCTGCACGAGCTGATTGTCAACTCCGCCACTTTCGGCGCCATTTCCGGCGGTGCCCCTTCGATTACGCTGGATTGCCAGGAGACGGTTCTTTCCGACCGCAAGGCCATCCGTGTTTCGTGGGTCGAAAGTCTGCCGGCCAGGAACGCAACACACGAATTCATCGAGAACAGCTTCGGCAGGATCGTGCTTGAGCGCGTGGTGCCCTCCTCGGTCAACGGCAAGGCCGACCTTCGCCTGTCGCCCGGGCGCATCGAATACCATCTGCTGATCCCGGACGCCGAGTTCGAAATCCTCAAACGCGCGCCTCAGCAGGTCAGCGTACGCTAGCCAGATCCAACGAAAGAAAACAGCCAGTGCGAGGGCGGCGCACCGGCTGTCTTCACTCACCGGGAGGGGACCGTGAGTGCGGATCCGAACGGTGTTTTGGGGGCGCGCATTTTGGGTCGATGCGATCACCGTCCGGATATCGCGTTAACGGCCCGACACCCGAATGGTTCCGACCGCACGTCGAAAAGATGCGCTTTTTTTGAATTTTTTTCGCTCAGCGCCCGCGATGCCCACCGATCGCTGCGGCATATCCCAGTCGATGACCGATCGGCATCCAAAAAAGGCTTTCATAACAAGTGGATAGGCCTGCCGCCCCCCGAAATCCAGGCCTAAAATTTTACCGTTTGATAAATTTTTTGACCTGAGTTACGCTTCCTTCCACTGGCCGTTTACCAATAATGAGGGAACTTCAATGGAACGTCTGGAAACTGGGATTCGTGCTGGCCGGCTTTCGTCCGCCGAGTACGACGACAATTTCTCCGATCTTCATCCGCGCCTCGACAAACATGAGGCGCTGGTCGCTGCAGACCGCTGTTATTTCTGTTATGACGCGCCATGCATGACGGCCTGTCCCACCTCGATCGATATCCCGCTCTTCATAAGGCAGATATCGACCGGAAACCCGCTCGGATCCGCCAAGACCATTTTCGACCAGAACATTCTGGGCGGCATGTGCGCCCGCGTCTGTCCCACCGAAGATCTGTGCGAACAGGCATGCGTGCGCAACACCGCCGAGGAGCGCCCCGTCGAGATCGGCCGCCTGCAGCGCTATGCGACCGATACCGCGATGCAGGCAGGCAAGCAGTTCTATAGCCGCGCTGCGTCGACGGCAAAAAGGATCGCAATCGTAGGCGCCGGCCCGGCGGGCCTTGCCGCAGCACATCGCC
Organism: Rhizobium sp. P1_C7; assembly: GCF_056406295.1. Classification (NCBI taxonomy): domain Bacteria; kingdom Pseudomonadati; phylum Pseudomonadota; class Alphaproteobacteria; order Hyphomicrobiales; family Rhizobiaceae; genus Rhizobium; species Rhizobium sp. P1_C7. The sequence goes on along the minus strand of NZ_JBFUAL010000005.1, from coordinate 67,885 downwards.
TTGCCGTCAGCGGCCACGACGTCGTCATCTATGACGCGAAGCCGAAATCGGGCGGCCTCAACGAATACGGCATTGCCACCTACAAATCCGTCGATGACTTCGCGCAGAAGGAAGTCGAATATGTCCTCTCGATCGGCGGCATCGAGGTAAAGCACGAGCAGCTGCTCGGCCGCGATTTCTCTCTCTCCGACCTGCAGACTGAATATGACGCCGTTTTCCTCGGTATCGGCCTTGCCGGCGTCAACGCTCTTCGGGTGGAAGGCGAACGACTGCCGGGCGTGGAGGACGCCGTCGAATTCATTGCCGCCCTTCGCCAGGCAGGAAGCAAGGCGAGCATTCCGGTCGGCCGCCGCGTTATCGTTCTCGGCGGCGGCATGACAGCGATCGATGCCGCCGTACAGGCAAAGCTTCTCGGCGCCGACGAGGTGACGATCTGCTACCGCCGCGGCAAGGAGCACATGAACGCCTCCGAATTCGAGCAGGACCTGGCGACGTCCAAGGGCGTCATCATCCGCCACTGGCTGGCGCCGAAATCGATCCTGTCAAAGGACGGCAAGGTGGCCGCAATCGAGGTCGAATACACCAAGCTGGTCGACGGTCGCCTGACGACGACCGGTGAAACCGGCGTGATCGCGGCAGATCAGGTCTTCAAGGCGATCGGCCAGACGTTCGAGGCGTCCGGCCTCGGCGCGTTGCGCATGGAATCCGGCCGCATTGCCATCGATGGCGAAGGGCGCACGTCTCTACATGGGATCTGGGCCGGCGGAGACTGCGTCTTTGGCGGCGATGACCTGACCGTCTCGGCAGTAGCGCAAGGCCGCGATGCCGCAGAATCCATCAACCGCGTGCTTGCTGCCGGCGTGCAGCAGGCCGTAGCCGTCGCGTGAAGAGGAGAATGAACAATGGCTGATCTCCGCAATAACTTCGTCGGCATAAAGTCTCCGAACCCGTTCTGGCTGGCGTCCGCGCCGCCGACCGACAAGGCCTACAACGTCGAGCGTGCCTTCAAGGCTGGCTGGGGCGGAGTCGTCTGGAAGACGCTGGGCGAAGAGGGCCCACCGGTGGTCAATGTCAACGGCCCGCGCTACGGCGCGATCTGGGGCGCTGACCGCCGCCTGCTCGGCTTGAACAATATCGAGCTGATCACTGACCGCGATCTCTACACCAACCTTCGCGAAATGAAGCAGGTGAAGATGAACTGGCCGGATCGTGCGCTCATCGCCTCGATCATGGTGCCATGCGAGGAAGATGCCTGGAAGGCGATCCTGCCGCTGGTCGAGGAAACCGGTGCGGACGGCATCGAGCTCAATTTCGGCTGTCCTCACGGCATGTCCGAGCGCGGCATGGGTGCTGCGGTCGGACAGGTGCCCGAATACATCGAAATGGTCGTGCGCTGGTGCAAGCAGTACACGCGGATGCCTGTGATCACCAAGCTGACGCCCAACATCACCGACGTCCGCAAGCCGGCGCGTGCCGCCAAATCCGGCGGCACCGACGCGGTCTCACTGATCAACACGATCAACTCGATCACCTCGGTCAACCTCGATACGTTCGCGCCCGAGCCGTCGATCGACGGTCGCGGCAGCCATGGCGGCTATTGCGGCCCGGCGGTCAAGCCGATCGCATTGAATATGGTGGCCGAGATTGCCCGCGATCCCGAAACCTACGGACTGCCGATCTCGGGCATCGGCGGCATCACCACGTGGCGCGACGCGGCAGAATTCCTGGTGCTTGGCGCCGGGAATGTGCAGGTCTGCACCGCAGCCATGACCTACGGCTTCAAGATCGTTCAGGAGATGATCACGGGCCTCTCCAGCTGGATGGATGCAAAGGGTCATCGCAACCTCGACGACATTACCGGCCGCGCCGTCCCCAACGTCTCCGACTGGCAATACCTGAACCTCAACTACATCGCCAAGGCGAAGATCGACCAGGACGCCTGCATCAAATGCGGCCGCTGTCACATCGCCTGCGAGGATACCTCGCACCAGGCGATCACCCAGTTCGTCAATGGCGTCAGGCATTTCGAGGTGATGGAAGACGAATGCGTCGGCTGCAATCTCTGCGTCAACGTCTGTCCGGTCGAAAACTGCATCACCATGGAGCAGCTGCCCGCCGGCGAACTTGACAAGCGCACCGGCAAGATTGTCGATCCAAACTACGCCAACTGGACGACCCATCCGAACAATCCGATGGCCAAGCAGGCTGCGGAGTAGGATCACGACAGGTGCCGCGGGGGCGATTTGGCGCCTCCGCTCTTTCTCATTCCCTTGCATGTCACAGGAATCCAGCCACGACACGGCTGTGCCGTGAATGACTGTTTTCAGCGTCACTCGCGAAAGCACAATCAAGAAAATGGCCCGAGCTACCGAACCTCGACGTGATCGACGTGATGAAAACATGGCGACGTGTCTTCCATCGCGCAGACCCCCGTCGGCGGAATTCCTGTGACCAGCACAGGAAGGAGGCACCTACAGGCGACCTCCTTCTCGCGCCTCAAGAATCAGCCACAAGCAAACCCCTTCCTGTAAGCGCTTGGGCTCGTGCCCAGCCGCTTGCGGAAATGGTGTCGCATCGTCGCCAACGTGCCGAAACCGCTGGCGGTGGCGATGTCGTCAAGCGATATCGCCAGCTCTTTTTCCAGAAGCTCGCGCGCGTGGCGCAGTCGCTCCTTCAGCAGCCATTCTCCAACGCTTGTGCCCGTCGTCGCCTCGAACCGGCGCTGGAATGTGCGCATGCTCATGCCCGCCCTCTGGGCAAGCAGGCTGATCGGTTGATCTTCATCAAGGCGTGACCGCATCCACTCGAACAACGGCCCGAGCCGCGCACCCTCACGTTCCTGCGGCACCGGCGCGCTGATGAACTGCGCCTGCCCGCCCTCGCGATGCGGCGGGACCACCAGCCGGCGGGCAACGCTGTTGGCGGCCTCCGTGCCGAAATCTCCGCGCACCACGTGCAGACAGAGATCGATCCCGGCCGCGCTGCCCGCCGCAGTCAGGATGCTGCCCTCGTCCATGTAGAGCACGCCCGCATCGAGACTGACATCGGGATAGCGCTGCGCAATCGACGAAACGTAGCGCCAATGTGTCGTGGCCCGGCGCCCCTTCAACAGACCGGAGGCCGCAAGGACCGCAACGCCGGAGCATAGCGACATGATGCGCGCACCGCGTTCATGAGCGGCCCGGAGCGCACCGGCCAGGGCATCCGGCACCGGCGCATCGATGGCGCGCCAGCCGGGCACGACAATCAGGTCGGCTTGGTCGAGGATATCGAGGCCGCGATCGACCGTCACCGTCAATCCGCCGGCAGCCCCGAGCGGCCCGGGCTCTATGCCGCACACAGCAAACCGATACCAGCCGGCGCCCATCTCCGGACGCGGAAGTCCGAAAACCTCGTAGGCAATGCCGAATTCGAATGTGCAGAGCCCGTCATAGGCGAGCACAACAACCCTAGGACCGGACAGTGAAACTGCATTTGGCACGATCTTTACGCCAATCGTCATTATGGCCAATTTCCATCTGATCTATCATCTTGCATCCTCCACGGCAATTCAAACCGGGAAAGGAAATGTCATGCCAAGCGCCGTCACCGAAATCCCCGCCGCCTCCCCTGAAGCCACCACCGCCTACTACGCCCGCAAGCTCGCCTTCGAAACCGATTGCTGGGATGTCCACGCATCGCTTTGCGCCGTCCCAACAGACTTCGTCGTCTTGGACGTACGCTCGCCGACGCTTTTTGCGGCGTCCCATATCCCCGGCGCGATCAACCTTCCGCACGGCAAGATGACCGCGCACCGGATGTCGCAATGGCCGGCTGACACGCTATTCGTCGTCTATTGCGCCGGCCCGCATTGCAACGGTACCGACAAGGCCGCCCTTCGCCTCGCCAGGCTCGGGCTCTTGGTAAAGGTGATGATCGGGGGAATGACCGGCTGGGCCGACGAAGGTTTCGCCTTCGAAGGCGACGAGGTGACAGCGGCTGCCTGACCAATTGCCGGCGGACCGTTCGCGTCGGCAGCCTCCGCCTCCTCCACCGCCTTTTCATGGGGGCGCGGGGCGAGCGTGAAAGCGCCCGCCTAATTGAATTCTCGGGCCGCAGTGTTCAAGTTTCTTGACGTTTGCAGTGGAAATGCGAACCTTCTGCCTCATATCTGAAATCCTGTCAGGAACTCGATAGCCGGGATCGGAAATCAACAGTATGCCTCTTCGCAGCGCGCTTCGCGCCCACACAAGCGATTGCCACGCCGCGGTAGACGCCATCTTTGGACGGTTCGATCTGGCAGATCCGATCGCGTATTGCGCCTTTCTTTCAGCACACGCAAGGGTCGTCCCTGCCATGGAGGTTCGCCTCGAAGGGGCCGGTATCGAGTCGCTATTGCCCGACTGGCCGGCCCGCAGGCGCCGCCATTTGCTTGTTGCCGATCTGGCAGACCTTGGTGCCCACACGGCCCCACTGTTACCGGTGCCGGCATTCGAAGGTGACGCGGCACTATGGGGCGCGGCCTATGTTCTCGAGGGCTCGAAATTGGGCGGTGCCATGCTGGCCAAAAGGGTGCCCGCATCTTTGCCGTCGCGCTATCTGGCGCCGCTTGGCCCGAAGAGCGGCGCCCGGAGCTTCATGGATGCCCTGGATAGTTCAGGCATAGACGAGGCCCGGGCGGTCGAAGCAGCCCGGACTGTTTTCGCTCTCTTCCGCAATGCAGCGGAGCTTCAGCTGGAGCTTGCCGTCTCGTGACCGACAAGATTGATAGGGTCGATCTGACCAACTGTGATCGCGAGCCGATCCATAGGCTGGGAGCCATTCAACCCTTTGGGTTCCTGCTGGTCGTTTCATCCGACTGGCTGGTGGCACGCGCCTCCGCCAACCTCGAACATTTCGTTGGCGTGTCCCATGAGGAGATCACCGGTAGGCCGGTCTCGCAGATTATCCATTCGAGCACCATGCACGCGCTCCGCAATCGTCTGAGCATCATGCGGGGGCCTGATATGGTCGAGCGGCTGTTCGGCGTGGCCTTGTCCGAAGGCGGCCCGCTTTTCGACATTGCGCTTCACATGAGCGACGATCAGGTCGTCCTCGAGGCCGAACCTTCGCAGGAGGCAAGCCAGGGGGGCTCTTCCGCGTCGATCCGAAGCATGGTGGCGAGGCTGGATCAGGCCGGGACACTGGAAACCTTCTTCCGGGAAGGGGCAAGGCAAGCCCGCGCACTGACGGGCTTCGACCGGGTGATGGTCTATCGGTTTGACGAAAACGGCGCTGGCGAAGTCGTTGCGGAAGCAGCGCGTGCGGGTATCGGTTCGTTCCTCGGCCTTCACTATCCTGCCTCCGATATCCCGGTCCAGGCGCGCGCGCTCTATACGCGCAACCTCTTCAGGATCATTGCCGACATCGATGCCGTCAATGTGCCGGTGCTGCCCGCACTCGACGCGCAAGGTCGCCCGCTCGACCTGTCGATGTCTATCCTGCGGTCGGTATCGCCGATCCATATCGAGTACCTGAAGAACATGGGGGTCGGCGCATCGCTTTCCATCTCGATTGTCGTCGACGGAAAGCTATGGGGTCTGTTGGCCTGCCATCATTATTCCGCGCGTCTCCCCTCGTTCGAACGCCGCACCGTCTCGGAGCTGTTCGGCCAGATGTTCGCCTCCCGTCTTGAAAGCCGCGAACGACGGCTGGCATTGGAATTCGAAACGAAGGCCCGGCAGATCGCGGATCGTCTTCTGACATCGGTCGCGGACAATGCCAGCCTGCTGGACGATCCCTCCTGGCTGATCGAGGCGCTTGCCGACGCAATTCCCGCGGATGGAATCGGTGTCTGGATCGACGGCCGCTCCGCACTGAGCGGCCTGGTGCCATCGCAGCAGCAGTTTTCGGAACTCGTCCGGATTTTGAACCGGAATGCGGCCGGCTGCGTCTTTGCGACCGACAGCATCGCACAATCCGCGCCCGGGGTAATGCCGAGCGGGGTCGTGGCCGGCCTCATCGCAATTCCCATATCTCGATCGCCGCGAGACTACGTGGTCCTGTTCCGGCAGGAGATCGTCCGCCGCGTCCGTTGGGCGGGTGATCCGCACAAGCCGGTGGAATACGGCCCGAACGGCCCGCGCCTCACTCCGCGCAAGAGCTTCGAGACCTGGTCCGAGCTGGTTCGGGATCGCTCGCATCCGTTCTCTTTAGCCGAGCGGCGTGTCGCCGAGACGATCCGCGTGACGCTGATCGAAGTCGTTTTGCGCTTGACCGACAAGGCGAATGCTGTGCGCCAGCAGGCCAATGAGCGACAGCAGCTCCTGATTGCGGAACTAAACCACCGCGTCCGCAACATTTTGAGCCTGATCAGCGGGCTGATCCGCCAGTCGCGCGGCACGACGGACAGCGCGTCCGATTTCATCGGCCATCTCGAGGGCCGCGTCCAAGCGCTGGCGCGAGCCCACGACCAGATTACGCGCGATCACTGGGCACCTGCGCCGCTCCGCGTTCTGCTTCAGGCCGAAGTCGCAGCCTTTTTCGGCAAGAACGCGGCACGCGTTGCCATCTCCGGCCCGGAGGTACTGCTGGCGCCGCAGGCATTCTCGATCGCCGCGTTGGTATTTCACGAGCTCGTTACCAACAGCGCGAAGTACGGCAGCCTCGGCGATAACGGCGCCGTGACGATCGCCTGGCGGAAGGATGAGGACGGTAATCTCGCCATCGACTGGCAGGAAAGCGACGGGCCTCCGGTTGCGCAGCCGACGCGGCAGGGTTTTGGCACAACGATCATCCGCCGATCCATTCCCTACGAGCTTGGTGGCAAGGCGGAGGTTCGATACGAACCACAGGGCTTGCGAGCGCATTTCTGCATCCCCGCGAAATTTACGACCTTTGCCGAGGGCGAGGTTGCCCTGGTTTCCGAGCAATCAAGGCCATCGGATGACGGCACCCTTGAGCCTGTCGAAGTGAGACCGCTGAACGGCCTCGACATCCTCTTGCTCGAAGATAATCTGATTGTTGCGATGGATGGCGAAGACATCTTCCTTCAGTTGGGCGCGCACCGCGTCACGCTGTCCCCCAACGTTGCGCAGGCGTTCGAGGCGATCGACAGTCATGACTTCGATCTCGCTGTGCTTGATGTCCATCTCGGCGAGGAGACAAGCGTTTCAGTGGCCGAAAGGCTGGCGGCAAAGGGGACACCCGTGATTGTCGCAACCGGCTACGGCGAAGGTGTCCCGCAAGCATACGGCGCTTTCGCCGCCACCGTGCTGCAGAAGCCCTACACGATCGAAAGCGTCGCGGGCGCTGTTGGCCGAATGCCGCCGATCATCAAATCATGAGGTCGGCTGAGCGGGCCGGATAGTCAGCCCATCGATGAACAGCTGCTCGAGAAAACGGGCAGCATCCTCGAACCGACCATCGCCCGCCTGTCCCTGACCGAGGACGGCGCGCACCTGGACATCGAAATCCGCATAATGCTGCGTCGTCGACCAGATCGAGAAAATCAGATGATAGGGATCGCATGTCGCGATCTTCCCGGTCTTGGCCCAGGCGCGGATGACCTCGGCCTTCTCATCGACGAGCTCCTTGAGCGGCCCCTTGAGTTCGTCTTCGATATGCGGCGCGCCCTGCAGCACTTCGTTGGCGAAGAGCCGGCTCTCCCGCGGAAAGTCGCGCGCCATCTCCAGCTTGCGCCTGATATAGCTGCGGATCTCGCTTTCCGGATTTCCCTCGGCATCGAAGGCGCGCAGCGGCTCGAGCCAGGTGAACAGCACGCGGTCGATCAACGCCCGGTGCATCGCCTCCTTGGTTCGGAAATAATAGAGCAGATTGGGCTTCGACATTCCCGCCACTTCGGCGATCTGGTCGATCGTCGAACCGCGAAAACCGCTGACCGAAAACACATCGAGCGCGGCTTCCAGGATCTGCTCCTCCTTCTCTTCCTGAATGCGCGTACGCCGCTGCGTCCTCGCTGCTCTCGGAATTGCCATATCGCCCTTATTTTCCCTTAAAATTCAATTGCTTCGCTTGATTTCGAACAAATTCGACGGATTGCTCAAAAAATAATCATTTGCCCACAATTTTGTCTGTATTTTTCCTGATTTTCGTCTTGAGCCCGGCGATGGAAGTTGTAATGTTTACCAATCGGTCAAATTATCTGCCAGATGCAAAACAAAGGCAACTGGCGATTTTCCGGCGCTAAACAAAACAAACAAGCGCGCCAGAAATTGACTGCGGGAACAAGCGGGCATGCGCCTTGCATGACTGCGAAAAAACAGGTGAGGAATACGGATATGGTGGCAGCACCAGGCGAGAACATGCGCGTCAACGGGGATCGTCTCTGGGACAGCCTCATGGCCATGGCAAAGATCGGCCCCGGCGTTGCCGGCGGAAACAACCGCCAGACCCTGACGGATGCGGATGCCGAAGGGCGCAGCCTTTTCAGGACATGGTGCGAAGCCGCCGGCATGACGATGGGCGTCGACAAGATCGGCACGATGTTTGCCACCCGCCCCGGAACCGATCCGGACGCCCTGCCCGTCTACGTCGGCTCACATCTCGACACGCAGCCGACCGGCGGCAAGTACGACGGCGTGCTTGGCGTGCTCGGGGCGCTTGAAGTCGTGCGGACGATGAACGACCTCGGTATCAAGACCAAGCATCCCATCGTTGTCACCAACTGGACCAACGAGGAAGGTGCGCGCTTTGCGCCTGCAATGCTCGCTTCCGGCGTGTTCGCCGGTGTTCACTCGCTGGAATACGCCTATGACCGAAAGGATCCAGAGGGCAAGACCTTTGGCGAGGAGCTCAAACGCATCGGATGGATCGGGGACGAAGAGGTCGGCGCGCGCAAGATGCACGCCTACTTCGAGTATCATATCGAACAGGGCCCGATCCTCGAGGCCGAGGACAGGCAGATCGGCGTCGTCACCCATTGTCAGGGTCTTTGGTGGCTCGAATTCACGCTGACCGGCAGGGAAGCCCATACCGGTTCAACGCCGATGAACCTGCGCGTCAATGCCGGCTTGGCAATGTCGCGCATCATCGAAATGGTTCAGGGCGTCGCTATGGAAAACCAGCCCGGCGCTGTCGGCGGTGTTGGCCAGGTGTTCTTTTCCCCGAATTCCCGCAACGTGCTTCCGGGCAAGGTCGTCTTTACCGTCGACATCCGCTCGCCCGACAAGGCCAAGCTCGACCGCATGCGCGCGAAGATCGAGGCCGAGGCGCCAAAGATTACCGACGCGCTCGGCGTCGGCTGTTCGATCGAACCAATCGGTCACTTCGAGCCGGTGACCTTCGACCCAAAGCTGGTCACCGCCGTTCGCAACGCTGCGGAGCGACTTGGTTACAGCCACATGAACATTATCTCGGGCGCTGGCCACGACGCCTGCTGGGCTGCGAAGGTCGCACCTGCGACGATGATCATGTGCCCCTGCGTCGGCGGCCTTTCGCACAACGAGGCGGAAGAGATCTCCAAGGAATGGGCCACGGCCGGCGCCGATGTCCTTTTCCATGCGGTCGTCGAGACGGCGGAAATCGTTGCATGACGGAAGGCGGGATCACTCCCGCCTTCTTTATTCCTGGCGACCGCAGAGCCGCGGCAAATCAAACCTGAGGGAACGATCATGAGCACAGTCATAAAGGGTGGAACCGTTGTAACCGCCGACCTGACCTACAAGGCGGACGTGAAGATCGACGGCGGCAAGATCGTCGAAATCGGCCCGAACCTTTCCGGAAACGAGACGCTGGATGCATCGGGCTGTTACATCATGCCGGGCGGCATCGATCCGCATACCCACCTCGAAATGCCGTTCATGGGCACGTACTCGTCGGACGACTTCGAAAGCGGCACGCGCGCAGCGTTGGCCGGCGGCACGACAATGGTGGTCGACTTCGCGCTCCCCTCGCCCGGCCAGTCGCTGTTGGAAGCGCTGACGATGTGGGACAACAAATCAACCCGGGCCAACTGCGACTATTCCTTCCACATGGCGATCACCTGGTGGAGCGAGCAGGTCTTCAACGAGATGAAGACCGTCGTTCAGGAAAAAGGCATCAACACCTTCAAGCACTTCATGGCCTACAAGGGCGCGCTGATGGTGAACGACGACGAGATGTTCGCCTCTTTCCAGCGCTGTGCCGAGCTCGGTGCCCTGCCACTGGTCCACGCCGAAAACGGCGACGTCGTTGCCTCCCTGTCGGCGAGGCTGCTGGCCGAAGGCAACACCGGCCCGGAGGCCCACGCCTATTCCCGCCCCGCCGAAGTCGAAGGCGAAGCCACCAACCGCGCCATCATGATCGCCGACATGGCGGGCTGCCCGGTCTATATCGTCCACACCTCCTGCGAACAGGCGCATGAAGCGATCCGCCGGGCCCGCCAGAAGGGCATCCGCGCCTATGGCGAACCACTCATCCAGCACCTGACGCTCGATGAGACCGAATACTTCGACAAGGACTGGGACCATGCCGCCCGCCGCGTCATGTCCCCGCCGTTCCGCAACAAGCAGCATCAGGACTCGCTCTGGGCAGGCCTTGCCTCCGGCTCATTGCAGGTCGTCGCCACCGATCACTGCGCCTTTACGACGGACCAGAAGCGCTATGGCATCGGCGATTTCACCAAGATTCCGAACGGCACCGGCGGCCTTCAGGACCGCATGCCGATGCTCTGGACGCACGGCGTCAATACCGGCCGCCTGACGATGAACGAGTTCGTCGCCGTCACCTCCACCAATATCGCCAAGATCCTCAACATCTATCCCCGCAAGGGTGCGATCCTGGTTGGCGCGGATGCGGACCTCGTCGTCTGGGATCCGAAGCGTTCGAAGACCATTTCAGCCAAGACCCAGCAGTCGGCGATCGACTACAACGTCTTCGAGGGCAAGCAAGTCACCGGCCTGCCGCGCTACACGCTGACGCGCGGGGTGGTCGCGATCGAAGAGGATACGATAAAGACCCGCGAGGGCCACGGCGAGTTCGTCAGTCGCGAGCCGGTCACTGCCGTCAGTAAGGCGCTGTCGACCTGGAAGGAAATCACCGCGCCGCGCAAGGTCGAGCGATCGGGCATTCCGGCAAGCGGGGTCTGATCAGTGGCTTCAGCCCTGCACCAGCGCGTCCAATTCCGGGAGCAGCACGACACTCTCCTGCTCGTTCGGGTCGGTGCGGGCGATGATCGCCGTGCAGGGCGTGCTGCTGAGGTTCGCCGGCAAATGCGGCACACCGGCCGGAATGTAAAACAGCTCGCCGGCGTGAACGATGACGTGATGCTCAAGTTGGTCGCCGTACCAGGTGTGCGCCTCGCCCGACAGCATGTAGATCGCCGTTTCGTGCGCCTCGTGCAGATGAGCCTTGGCGCGCACGCCAGGCGGAATCGTCATGAGGTGCATGCAGATGCCCTTGGCGCCGACCGTCTCGGCCGCGATACCTTCGAAATAGCTCAGCCCCTGCTTGCCGTCATAGGCATGGCTCGGGCGGACAACATGACAGGTAGGCTTTGATGTCGCGTCCATCCTCATCCTCCATGGAGCTTGCCGGTTCATTGAAAACCGGTACTCATAATATCACGCAAACCGCCGCGGCGCGGGGAAAACAGGATCCATCAGCATTGACGCAAGCTGCCTCCGTCGTATCCGCCAAGGATCTCTGTCTCACATACCAGGCCAACGATGCTCCGGTGCATGCGCTGAGCAACGTCAACCTCGATGTGCGCAAGGGCGACTTCGTCTCCTTCATCGGCCCTTCGGGCTGCGGAAAGACGACGTTTCTGCGTGTCATCGCCGATCTTGAGAAGAAGACCTCGGGCGATATCACCGTCAACGGCATGACGCCGGAGGAAGCCCGCAGGGCGCGCGCCTACGGCTATGTCTTCCAGGCGCCCGCACTCTATCCCTGGCGGACGATCGAAAAGAACATCGCCCTGCCGCTGGAGATCATGAGCTATCCCTCCGCCGACAGGAAAAAACGGATCGCCGAGGCGCTCGAACTGGTGAACCTCTCCGGCTTCGAAAAGAAGTTCCCGTGGCAGCTTTCGGGCGGCATGCAGCAACGCGCGTCGATCGCCCGCGCGCTGGCCTTCGATGCAGACCTGCTCTTGATGGACGAGCCCTTCGGCGCACTCGATGAAATTGTTCGCGATCACCTCAACGAAGAGCTTCTGAAACTCTGGGCGCGCACCAACAAGACGATCTGCTTCGTCACGCACTCGATCCCCGAAGCGGTCTACCTCTCGACCAAGATCGTCGTCATGTCGCCACGCCCGGGCCGTGTAACGGATATCATCGACTCGCCCCTCCCCAAGGAGCGCCCCCTGGGCATCCGCGAGACCCCCGAATTCCTCGAAATCGCCCACCGCGTCCGCGAAGGCCTGAGAGCGGGGCACAGCTATGACCACTAGGATCGCCAGCATTTCCTTCTCCCCGGTGGGGAGAAGGTGGCCCGAAGGGTCGGATGAGGGGACCTTCGCTGCACCCGCGTCCGCCACCTGTCGCTCCGGCGGTTCGCTCCCTTCCTCGCCCAGGCCCTCATCTGCCCTAGGGGCATCCTTTCCCCGTTGGAGAGAAGAGGAGCAAGGGGCATGAAACCGGACACACTCAAGGACAAGTTTATCCCCGTCGCCTCGATCCTCTGCGCGCTGGTCGTCATCTGGTACATTGCCGCCGTGCTGATGAACGCGTCCTTCCAGCGCGACATGAACACCCGTGCCAACCAGACGCCCGGAACCGTCGAGTTCATCGAACAGACGCTCTCGCAGCCGAAGCCGTTGCTGCCTGCCCCGCACCAGGTGGCACAGAACGTGTTCGAGAACACCTTCCTGCGCAAGCTCTCCAGCAACCGCAGCCTCGTCTATCACAGTGGCGTAACCCTCTCCTCCACGGTCCTCGGCTTCAGCTTCGGCACCCTGCTCGGCATCCTGATTGCCGTTGGCATCGTCCATATCAAGGCGCTCGACCGCAGCCTCATGCCGTGGATCATCACCTCGCAGACGATACCGATCCTGGCGATTGCACCGATGGTGATCGTCGTCCTCGGCGCCATCAACATCACCGGGCTGATACCGAAGGCTCTCATCTCGACCTATCTGTCCTTCTTCCCCGTGACGGTCGGCATGGTGAAGGGCCTCCGTTCGCCTGAGGTCATGTTCCTCGACCTGATGCGCACCTATAACGCATCGTCAGCGCAGACCTTCTGGAAGCTGCGCGTGCCCGCCTCCGTTCCCTACCTCTTCACGTCGATGAAAGTTGCGATCGCCGCAAGCCTTGTCGGCGCCATCGTCGGCGAACTGCCGACCGGCGCGGTCGCCGGCATCGGCTCCAAGCTTCTGGCCGGCTCCTACTACAGCCAGACCATCGACATCTGGGCTGCCCTTGTCGCCGGCTCGGTTCTTGCGGCGCTTCTGATTGCGGTCGTCGGGCTGGTCGCCACGCTCGTCAACAAATCGATGGGCGGGAGACCAGCATGAAGCACATGGCGTTTTCCTGGCAGGGGGCGCTCGCCCTATTCCTCACCGCCTTGGCACTGGTGACGTTGCCGATCATCGGCGACAGTGCGCCGCAACAGGTGTCGCATGCGACGGTGACCTTGACGATCGCCTTGATCGTTGCAACGGCACTCGTCTCTTTCGCCCCGCTGTCGAGGCTCTACGTCACCATCGCCCTGTTCGTCGGCGCGCATTGGTCCGCCTGGGTGCTATTGTCCACCATCGCCGGCAATGAAGGCCTTGCCACGAAATCCTTCTTCTGCCTGATGGCCGCCTGCTGGTTGCTGGCTTGGCGCTGCGTCACCGAGCTTTCCGAGATGAAACCGGCATCCGGCTCCGAACGCTCGCTCCTGCGACTCCTGATTCCCGCCATCTTCGGCGCATGGATCCTGATCATCTGGGAATCGCTCACCCGCGGCGCAGGCATTCCGTTCGTCCTGCTGCCGCCGCCGAGTGCCATCGGCGCTCGCATTGTCGGATCGCTGCCGACGTTGGGCGAAGATGTCAGACAGACGATCTTCAAGGCCGTGCTCGCCGGCTACGTCATCGGCTGCGCCAGCGGTTTCGTCGTCGCGATCCTCGCCGACCGGGTCGCCTTTCTGCGCCGCGGCCTGCTTCCGATCGGCAACATGGTTTCCGCGCTGCCGATGATCGGCGTCGCTCCGATCATGGTCATGTGGTTCGGCTTCGACTGGCAGTCCAAGGCAGCGGTCGTTGTCATCATGACGTTCTTCCCAATGTTGGTGAATACCGTCGCCGGCCTTGCGGCATCCGGACCGATGGAGCGCGACCTGATGCAGACCTACGCTTCCAGCTATTGGCAGACGCTGCTCAAGCTTCGGCTCCCCGCAGCGATGCCTTTCATTTTCAATGCATTGAAGATCAACTCGACGCTGGCTCTGATCGGTGCCATCGTCGCGGAGTTCTTCGGTACGCCGATCGTCGGCATGGGCTTCCGTATCTCCACCGAGATCGGGCGCATGAATGTCGACATGGTCTGGGCGGAAATCGCCGTTGCGGCGCTTGCCGGCTCGGTCTTCTACGGCGTCGTCGCCCTTGCAGAACGGGCGGTGACTTTCTGGCATCCGTCTATCCGTGGTGGCTAGGCGTCGCTTTATTCCCGCAAACGGGATTGGGGCATAACTTCAGAGGGAACAAGAAAATGAAAAAACTGATTGTTGCAATGATGGCGAGCGCGATGTCGCTTGCTGCAGCCAATGCCATGGCTGCAGACAAGGTGACGCTGCAGCTGAAATGGGTGACCCAGTCTCAATTCGCCGGCTACTACGTTGCCAAGGACAAGGGCTACTACGAAGAAGAAGGTCTCGACGTCGACATCAAGCCGGGCGGCCCCGACATCGCGCCCGAACAGGTGATCGCTGGCGGCGGCGCCGACGTGATCGTCGACTGGATGGGCGGTGCGTTGGTGGCGCGCGAAAAGGGCGTTCCGCTCGTCAACATCGCGCAGCCCTATCAGAAGTCGGGCATGGAGCTGATCTGCCGCAAGGATGGCCCGATCAAGACCGAAGCCGATTTCAAGGGGCATACGCTCGGGGTCTGGTTCTTCGGCAACGAATATCCGTTCTTCGCCTGGATGAACAAGCTCGGCCTGAAGACCGAAGGCGGCGCTGACGGTGTGACCGTCCTCAAGCAGAGCTTCGATGTGCAGCCGCTCCTTCAAAAACAGGCCGACTGCATCTCCGTCATGACCTACAATGAATATTGGCAGGCGATCGATGCAGGCTTCAAGCCGGAAGAACTGACGGTCTTCAACTATACCGCCATGGGCAACGATCTTCTCGAAGACGGCCTCTATGCCTCGGAAGAAAAGCTCAAGGACCCGGCCTTCAAAGAAAAGATGGCCAAGTTTGTCAAGGCTTCGATGAAGGGCTGGAAGTACGCCGTCGAGAACCCCGATGAGGCGGCTGGGATCGTCGTCGATGCCGGTGGCCAGGACGAGAACCATCAGAAGCGCATGATGGGCGAAG
Organism: Rhizobium sp. P1_C7; assembly: GCF_056406295.1. Classification (NCBI taxonomy): domain Bacteria; kingdom Pseudomonadati; phylum Pseudomonadota; class Alphaproteobacteria; order Hyphomicrobiales; family Rhizobiaceae; genus Rhizobium; species Rhizobium sp. P1_C7. The sequence goes on along the minus strand of NZ_JBFUAL010000005.1, from coordinate 52,462 downwards.
TCGCCAAGCTGATCGGCGATGGCACCGGCAAGCTCGACACGACGCTCTATGATCGTACGGCCAAGGCACTTCTCGATCAGAAAATCATCAGCAAGGAGCCTACCGGCGCCTGGACGCACGACATCACGGACGCAGCGGCCAAGTAATCTGCATCCGGCTCGAACAGGAACGCGCGGAGCTGATCCGCGCGTTTTTCTTTGGCAGAAGGGAGAAATTTCGAGGCCGGTGTCGCATCCCGACTGGCACGGACGTCATTATGACATACGAAAGTGATCAACTATCGTAATGCTTGCATAACCCACCAGTGATTGATTTGCATGCCGATGGTAATTATTGTGAATCTGATGAGGAATTAATTTCTGCCGGACTTGTGCGATGGACAAAACGATACCACGTACAATCCGATTTTGCCGGGACGAGGGACTTCTCACGTAAGAGACGGCAAGAGACGCGGGAATACCTCTGAGCATACAAATATGGAAACAGGCCTTTTCGCGAGCTGAGGACAACGCGCGAGTTTGGCTGACCTTGTGAAAGACTGGACGAAGACGCATGGCACGCACGCCGCTCAACATTCTTTGCGCCTCCACTGTGCTCCTGGCTGCTTTGGCGGCCTCGACGGCGTTTGCCCAGGAGGCACCGGTCGCCAAACCGCAGCAGAGCCCGCCCGCGATCGTGGTAACGAAGGCATCCAACCGGACGCTGGTGGATCGCGTGATTGCGACCGGCACGGTAAAGCCGGTCGAAGAGATATACATCCAGCCCCAGGTCGAGGGCCTGTCGATCCGCGCGTTGAACGCCGACGTCGGCGACAAGGTCCGCTCCGGCAGCGCGCTGGCCACGCTGAACGATGACGCGCTCCTGCTCCAGAAGAGCCAGCTGCAGGCAACGAAGGCAAAGAACGAGGCGAGCCTGGCACAGCTGCGCTCTCAGCTGATCGAAGCACAGGCCAATGCCGAACAGGCGCGGCAGCAACAGGCTCGCGCGCAGGAAATGGGGAAGAAGGGAACCGTTTCCACAGCGACGGTCGAGCAGGCCGATGCAGCCGCAGCTTCCGCCAACGCGCGCGTATCTTCCGCCGAACAGGCGATCCAGGTCGCAATTGCCGATATCAAGGTCACAGAGAGCCAGATCGCCGACGCCAATCTCAAACTTGCACGGACGGATGTCAAAACTCCCGTCGACGGCACTGTTTCTGCCAAGAGCGCCAAGGTCGGCGCGATTGCATCAGGCACCGGCGAACCGCTCTTCACCATCATCCGCGACGACAAGATCGAGCTCGTGGCAGAAGTCGGCGAGACCGACATCGTCAAGATCGAGCCCGGCCAGAAGGCAACGCTTTCGCTTTCCGGCAGCCGGGAGAAGCTATCCGGCTCAGTTCGCCTCGTTTCGCCGACGGTCGACCCGCTGACGCGCCTTGGCCTGGTTCACATCCTGATCGACGATAGCAGCAAGGCCCGCTCGGGCATGTACGGCAGCGCGGAAATCATCGTGCGGACGGCTGACAATGTCGCATTGCCGCTGTCGGCCGTGCTGACCGGCAATGACGGCTCCTCGGCCCGCAAGGTCGAGGACAATGTCGTGAAATTCGTCAAGGTTGAGACGGGCATCCAGGATGGCGCCTATGTCGAGATCACCAAAGGGCTGAAGAGCGGCGAGGAAGTCGTTGCCAAGGCGGGCGCCTACGTCCGCGACGGCGACCGCATCACGCCGGTTCGCGAACAGCCACCGGCTTCCAACTAAGAGACGGCCCGATGAACTTTTCAGCCTGGTCAATCCGAAATCCCATTGCCCCGCTTCTGGCTTTTGCCTTGCTGCTTTTCGTGGGCGTTCAGGCCTTCTACAAGCTGCCGATCACGCGCTTCCCGAACATTGACGTCCCGCTCGTCTCGGTCGTCGTGACCCAGAGCGGCGCGTCGCCTGCCGAGCTAGAAATGCAGGTGACGAAAGAGATCGAGGATTCCGTCGCCAGTATCACCGGCATCGACGAAATCCAGTCGACCGTCACCGACGGCCAGTCGCAGACCGTCATCATGTTCCGCATGGAAGTGCCGACCGAACAGGCCGTGCAGGATACCAAGGACGCAATCGACCGCATCCGCGGCAACCTGCCTTCCAACGTCGACGAGCCGATCGTTTCCAAGATCGACGTCGAAGGCCAGGCGATCCAGACCTTCGCAGTCTCCTCGCCTGATATGACCCTCGAAGAGCTTTCCTGGTTCGTTGACGACACCGTCAAACGCTCGCTCCAGGGTCAGACCGGCATCGGTCGTGTCGACCGTTACGGCGGCGCCGAACGCGAGGTGCGGATCGAACTCAATCCCGACAAGCTCAACGCTTACGGCATCACCGCCGCAAACGTGAACCAGCAGCTTCGCGGCACCAATGTCGACCTCGGCTCGGGCCGCGGTCAGGTTGCCGGCAGCGAGCAGGCGATCCGCGTCCTCGGCGACGCCCGCAATGTTGCAGAACTTGCCAATACGACGATCGCGCTACCGAACGGCCGCTTCGTCAAGGTCTCCGATCTCGGCGCCATCAAGGACACTTACGAAGAGCCGAAATCCTTCTCGCGCTTCAACGATACGCCTGTGGTCACCTTTGGCGTGTTCCGCTCGAAGGGTGCCAGCGAAGTCAGTGTCGCGGAAACCGTGTCGAAGAGCCTCGAAAGGGTGCGGGCCGAGAACCCGAACGTCAACATCGAGCTGATCGACGACTCGGTCTACTTCACCTACGGCAACTATGAAGCGGCCATGCATACGCTGCTCGAAGGGGCCCTGCTTGCCATCGTCGTCGTGTTCCTGTTCCTCAGGAACTGGCGCGCGACGTTGATCTCCGCTGTCGCCCTGCCGCTGTCGGCGATCCCGACCTTCTGGATCATGGACCTGATGGGCTTCTCGCTCAACCTCGTCAGCTTCCTGGCATTGACGCTGGCGACCGGTATTCTCGTGGATGACGCGATCGTCGAGATCGAGAACATTGCGCGCCATATCAAAATGGGCAAGACGCCCTATCGCGCCGCCATCGAGGCTGCAGACGAAATTGGCCTTGCGGTTATCGCCACGACATTCACGATCATCGCCGTCTTCGTACCGGTGTCGTTCATGCCGGGCATTCCCGGCCAGTATTTCATCCAGTTCGGTCTGACGGTCGCCTTCTCCGTCTTCTTCTCGCTGATGGTCGCGCGCCTCATCACGCCGATGATGGCCGCCTATCTGATGCGTGCCGAAGACGGCATCGAAGACCACCACGACAATGACGGCTGGTTCTTCCGCGGCTACACGCGGCTCGTGCGCGTTACGACCAGCCGCTGGTGGACCCGCTATGCGACGCTGATTGCAGCAATCGGGTTCCTCATCGGTTCGATGGCCCTGCTCGCGCAGGTGCCGGGCAGCTTCCTGCCGCCCGAAGATGCGTCCCGTATCGTTCTCTCCGTCGAACTGCCGCCGAACGCGACTCTTGAGGACACCGAGGCGACCACCGACGAAGTGTTCAAGAACGTCAAGGATATCAACGGCGTTGAAAGCGTCTTCGTGCTCGGCGGCGCGTCGCCGAAGGGCGATCTGGAACTGCGCCGCGCAACGGTGACACTCGCTCTGCAGAAACTCGACCAGTCCCTGGTAAAGAAGCTTGTGAACGATTTTCTGGGATCGATCCCGGTCATTGGCCCACACCTCCCGAAGGTCGAACTTCACGGCCGCGTCCGCCCGCAATGGGATATCGAGAAGGAAGTCTTCGCCAAGCTCCGGCACATCCCGGACGTTCGCATCCTGAAGCTCAACGATCGCGGCGAGCGTGACCTTTCGTTCAACTTCCTCTCCAAGAACGAACAGGATCTGAGCAATGCCGTCGGGATTCTGGAAGGAAAGCTGCGCGCCGACCCGTCGCTGGCAAACGTCAGTGCCGATGGTGCTCTGCCCCGCCCGGAGCTGCAGGTTCGCCCGCGCAAGGATCAGGCGGCCCGCCTCGGCATTACGCCGCAGCAGATCTCGGAGACCATCCGTGTCGCCACCATCGGCGATGTCGACTCAGCCCTTGCCAAGATCAGCCTGGACGATCGCCAGATCCCGATCCGGGTGCAGGCCTCGGTTGACATGCGACGCGATCTTGCAGCGCTCCGGGCGCTGAAGATACAGACGGCCAGCGGTGGAACCGTTCCGCTGGCCACTGTCGCCGATATCGACTATTCGGAGGGCGTCAGCTCGATCAAGCGCAACAACCGCAACCGTGTCGTCGCGATCGGCTCCGATTTGCCGCAGGGCGTGGCGCTCGACACCGCATCCGCCCGCTTCCGCGAGATCGTCAGGCAAGCCAACCTTCCGCCCACGGTTCATCTTGTCGAAAGCGGCGATACCAAGGTGCAGAAGGAGATGCAGCAGAGCTTCGTCAACGCCATGTTGATGGGACTGATGCTGGTGCTGACTGTGCTGGTCCTCCTCTTCAAGGACGTCATCCAGCCCTTCACCATCCTCTTCTCGCTGCCGCTTGCCATCGGTGGCGTGGCCGTCGGCCTGCTGGTCACGAACAATCCGCTCTCGATGCCGGTGCTGATCGGCATCCTTATGCTGATGGGCATCGTCACGAAGAATGCGATCCTGCTCGTCGATTTTGCCATCGAAATGCGCCATCGCGGCATGCAGCGCGTCGAAGCAATGGTGGAGGCCGGACGCAAGCGAGCGCGCCCGATCATCATGACCTCGATCGCGATGTCGGCAGGTATGCTGCCCTCGGCGCTCGGCGTCGGAGAAGGCGGTTCGTTCCGTGCACCGATGGCGATTGCCGTGATCGGCGGCATCATCGTGTCGACTGTTCTGTCTCTGGTTGTCGTGCCCTCGTTCTTTTTGATCATGGACGACCTGTCCCGCCTGCTCGGCTGGACGTTCGGCCGCCTGGTCGGCAAGAAGGACCAGGAAGAGCTGCCATTGTCGCGCGAAGAGCTGACGGAGGCTGTCGGCTCTCTCGACGACCGCGTCTCCGCCATCGAGAAACCGGAAACGAAGCGCGGCAAATCGGGCGGAAACGTCGTCCGCTTACCGCCATTCGCAGCCGAGTAACGCTGCGGAAAACCAGGACGCCGACCGACAAGAGCTGCGCAAAGTGCCGCCAAGGGCGCAGGCGATGCCGAGACCAGCCTCACACCGATGGCTTCCACCTGTGTCGGTCAAAAGCAGACCGCCGATGGAGGATAAGCGGTCAAGAAGCTGGTCATGCGGCTTGACGCAGAGCGAGCTTCTTGTGCTCGCGCAGGTCGTCCATGTTGATGTCGCGGTTGCCTCCACCGGGGGTCCACGCATTGGCCTGCACGAAGTCTGAACGGGATCATCGCCCGCCATGTTTTTGTCGATCTTGCCAGTGGGATATTTGCGAGCCTGACGAGGCACAGCCCGCACTCAGGGCATAAAATAAGGCCCACGTCGGGAGCCTGCGTATCGCGCATGGATGCTTTCGCCGGACGCGATCTTCATGACAGTTACAGCTCGACAGAAATCTGTATGCCGTCAATGGCGACATCCTTTCTGTGCAACCAGCGCCAGCGAGATATTCCGAAAGTCGTGGGCGGTGCAAAGTGAAGGCAACCGCCGAAAAAACGAGGCCTTTTCCGATCAGGAATTGATCGAGATCAAATCCTTACCCCCAGGCTCCGGTTATCCTCGTCAGTATGTCGCGGGTGGCGGCTCTTGCCGCGCAGCCAGGGAGAAACTGATGAGTAATGGTTTGAAATTGAGCGGTTCACAACGGGCGGTGCTCGGCGGTGCCCTGATAACTTCGGGGCTCGACGACGATGAGCGCAATGCCCTTCTGTCCTGCGCCGTGGCAATTCGCTATGAAAGTCAGGACATCCTGTTTTATGAAGGCGAGACTGCGCACCACTTCTACTGCGTCCTCAGCGGCTATGTCAGGCTCTATCGGCCGGGCGCCGACGGGCGAGCGGCGGACCTCAGCATCTGCGAACCGGGCGACAGTTTCGGCGAATGCCTGATCCTGTCCGGCGAAGGATACAACTATAGCGCGCAGTCGATGGATCATGCGATCCTTGCACGCTTCGATCTGGCAAAAGTCAGGGAGCTGCTCGAGGAACAGCCGCGCATCGCAACCGCCATCATGCGCAGCCTGTCCAGGCATCTGTTGTCGACGCTGGATTGCCTGGCGAGCGACCGCATGCAGACCGCACCACAGCGCGTAGCAAGCTATCTGTTGACCCATTCGCAGAAGAACGGTGCTGCGGCCTCGCTGCGCCTTCCCTTCCAGAAGAGCCTGCTTGCGCGCAAGCTGGGTCTGGCGCCGGAAGCGCTTTCCCGCGCCTTTTCGGCCCTGCGCACGGCCGGCGTCACCGTTCAGGGCCGCGCCATTGCGATCGACGATGTGGATGCGCTGAAGCATATCTAGGGGTCAGAGACCGCCGTGCTCCTTGAGAAAGCTCACGATAGAGCCGACGCCATCGCCGCGCTTCATGTCGGAAAACACGAACGGTCGCTCTTGACGCATGCGCGTCGCATCGCGATCCATGACATCGAGATCCGCCCCGACGTACGGTGCAAGATCCTTCTTGTTGATAACGAGAAGGTCCGACTTGGTGATGCCCGGCCCGCCCTTGCGAGGGATTTCCTCGCCCTGGCAGACGGAGATCACGTAGATGGTGATATCGGCAAGATCAGGAGAAAAGGTGGCAGCCAGATTGTCCCCGCCCGACTCGATGAAGACGACGTCGAGATCGGGAATACGCTCGTTGAGCCCGGCAATGGCCTGCAGGTTGATCGTCGCATCCTCGCGGATAGCGGTATGCGGGCAGCCGCCCGTCTCCACGCCGACGATACGCTCCGACGGCAGCGCCTGCATGCGCATCAGAGCCTCGGCATCCTCGGTCGTATAGATATCGTTGGTGACGACGGCGACCGAATACTCGTCGCGCATTGCCTTGCAGAGCTTCTCGGTCAATGCCGTCTTGCCTGAGCCGACCGGCCCGCCGATCCCGACCCGCAGAGGTCCATTTGCTGATTTCATGTTCTGAACTCCAATCCAAAAGGATGATAGCGCGGCGCCCGAAAGGCGACCACCGGCAAATGACGCAGGGCGGGCCTGCAACAGCCCTTCCGAGCGGAAAACCTCACGACCGGAACAGCCGCGTCGACTGTGTCTCATGACGAAGCGACATGATGTCGGCTTGGATAGAAGCAGATCCCAAATCATCCAGCGTGGATGCCGCGGCTCGGCGTGCGGTCGCGGCGATTTCACCTTCAAGGGCGGCAAGGATAGCCACGCCATCCCTCTGACCGGCAACGCCAAGCCGGATGCCGGCTGAAATGGCCTGCGACACATACGCGTGGAGAAAAGCGGCGATCGCCTTTTCGGATACGACGCCATGCGCGCCCGCAACGGCACCGATCGCCACCGGATAGGCCACAGCCCGCGGCAGCCGGTCGAACACGCCATCCGGCCAGGCGCCGGCGGCAGTGAGAAACGCATCCCCAAGCAGCATCGTTTCCTGATGACGCTCGCGCGAACCGGCAAGGGCTTCCGCAACCTCGGCGACCGCTGCGAGCGAAGCGGCTTCTCCTTGGGCGCGATGGCTTTCCGCCAGAAGGACGGCGTCGTTCCAGACCGCACCGCGAGCGATCAGCCCTGAGACCCAGTTCGCCAGCGATGGCGTGTCATGTACAAGAGCGTCATTCACGGCGCGTTCCAGACCGCCCGAATAGGCAAATGAGCCCACCGGAAAGGCCGGCGAGAGCCATGCCATCAGCCGCAGCAGAGCCTGCAGATCGCCATCGTCGGTCATGCGTGCTCAGTCGTGCGAATGGTTGTGATGGCCGTGATCGTGGCCGTGAGAATGATAGGCGCCGCGCGCCGGCTGGAACGGCTCTGAGACCTCCGCCACCGTCGCACCCAGGCCCTCGAGCATCGCACGGATGACATGGTCGCGCAGGATCAGGATCCGGTTTTCCTCGATCTGTGCCCCCAGATGCCGGTTGCCTAGATGCCAGGCGAGCTCGATCAGATGCAGCCGATCCCGTCCCTTGATCTCGAAGAGCTTCTCGTCCGCCGCAATGATTTCGATCAGTTCTCCATCCTCCAGCACCAGCATGTCGCCGCTGGCGAAAAGCACGGGCTCCTTGAGATCGAGCATGACCATGTCGCCATTTTCGAGATGCAGAAGCTTGCGGCGCAGGTGCCTCAGATCATGCGGCAGAACGACCTTGCCGGTGGGATTGGACGACGGCGTGCCGGCCGGGAGATAGGAGGTAACGTGCTGCATGACATGTCCATTTCGATTGAGACCCTGACCATGCAAAATAGCCCTGCCGCATGCAAGCGTCAAAGCACCGAAACGGCTGCTATCCCAAATTCTTCACGACGGCGACGAAGTCGCTGTCGATCGGCGGAGCGCCCTTTTTGCTTTCCATCAGATGCCGCCGCCGATTGCGATGCAGCCCTTCGTCCTCGTGCACCACGCGGTTGCGACCAAGCGCCTTGGCAAGATAGAGTGCCTTGTCGGCGGCGGAGTATACGGCTTCCTTGCTCCGCCCTGCGCCGAACTCAGCGATGCCGGCGGAGACCGTAATGTTCATCGCGCAACCATCGACGACGATCGGCTGTTCTGCGAGCCGGGCACAGACCAGTCGGACCTGTGCGATGCGGTCTTCCTGCAGCGCACCGACGACGATCGCTCCGAATTCCTCCCCGCCGAGCCGTGCTGCAACGGACCCGTCGCCAAACGACGACGCCAGCGACGACGATATGGCAACGATCACCGCATCTCCGCAGGCATGCCCAAACCGGTCGTTGATGGCCTTGAACCGGTCCACGTCGAAGATCGCAAGACAGGCCTCGTCGCAGACATCGTCCAGCGCTTTGGTAAATGCACGTCGATTGAGGAGACCGGACAACATGTCGGTTCGGCTCAGCTGCTCGAACTGGGCGCGCGAAACGCTGAGCTGGTGCAGGGCGTTGCCGGCCAACAACGCAAGCGCCCACGAGACGGTCCAGCCGATCAACCAGGAAAGTGCGACGCCGTAAACGACAGCCTGCGCAAGCGAGACCGGCAACATTCCCAGCAAGTCGAACAACGGCAGGAGCACCGCGATCGCGACCGATGAAAGCATCACCGCAAGAAAGCTCATCTTGAGAGCGAACGTGTAAATCGTACTGCGATTCTGAAAATCGCCAAGCTCTGCCTGGAGTGAAATTTTCATTCGAATCGACCTTCTTGCCAAGCGCCAGGGACATTGATTAGATGCCAACCGCTGCCGAGTTCTTAAGTGAATCGCTAAGATTTGACCGAGTTCAATGAATTGGTCGTCAACTGAAAAATGACTGAAAACGCTACGTTTTTGGACCTGAATCAGATTGCCGGTTCAGAAACCCAAATCACTGATTTTAAATAGGTTTTTAGAACGGTTTTTTGCTGTTGTGTCATTGCGGACGCACCGCCCCAAGGTGGAACACTTCTCCGTGAAATAACAACCTTAAGGGGATTTCGCTAAAGTGTCGGGCGAGACACGGCCGGCGTCTTGGCGCCGGCCGCCAAGATTGCCTAGAACAGAAAATAGCGCTGCGCCATCGGCAGCACGGTAGCGGGCTCGCAGGTCAGCAATTCGCCATCGGCGCGCACCTCGTAGGTCTCCGGATCCACTTCGATGTGCGGGGTCAAATTGTTGTGGATCATCGAGGCCTTGGAGATGCCGCCGCGGGTGTTCTTGACTGCCAGCAGCTTCTTGGCGACGCCGAGCTTCTGCTGCAGTCCTGCGTCGAGCGACGCCTGCGAGACGAAAGTGACTGACGAATTGGTACGCAGCTTGCCGTAGGCAGCGAACATCGGCCGGTAGTGCATCGGCTGTGGCGTCGGAATCGAGGCATTCGGATCGCCCATGGGAGCCGCCGCAATCGAGCCGCCGAGGAGGACCATCTCGGGCTTTACGCCGAAGAAGGCCGGGTTCCACAAGACGAGATCGGCACGCTTGCCGACCTCGATCGAGCCGATCTCATGGCTGAGGCCCTGAGCGATGGCCGGATTGATCGTGTACTTGGCGATATAGCGGCGTACACGAAAGTTGTCGTTTTCGCCCTTCTCTTCCTTCAGCCGACCGCGCTGGCGTTTCATCTTGTCCGCCGTCTGCCAGGTACGGATAGCCACTTCGCCGACGCGGCCCATGGCCTGGCTGTCGGACGAGATGATCGAGAAGGCGCCGATGTCGTGCAGGATGTCCTCGGCGGCGATCGTCTCCTTGCGGATGCGGCTTTCGGCAAACGCAATATCTTCCGGGATCGACGGTGACAGGTGATGGCAGACCATCAGCATGTCGAGATGCTCGGCGATGGTGTTGACCGTATAGGGCCGCGTCGGGTTGGTGGAAGACGGGATGACATTCGACTGACCGCAGATCTTGATGATGTCGGGCGCGTGGCCGCCACCTGCTCCCTCGGTATGGAAGGCGTGGATGGTGCGGCCCTTGAGCGCGCCGATCGTATCTTCGACGAAGCCGCTCTCGTTCAGCGTATCGGTATGGATCATCACTTGGATGTCGTATTCGTCGGCCACCGAAAGGCAGCAGTCGATCGCAGCCGGCGTGGTGCCCCAATCTTCATGCAGCTTCAGCGAGGAAGCACCCGCGAGCACCATTTCCTCAAGTGCTGCGGGCAGCGAGGCATTGCCCTTTCCGGCAAGCGCCAGGTTCATCGGGAACGCATCGAAGCTCTCGATCATCCGCTCGATGTGCCAGGCCCCGGTGCAGGTGGTGGCGAGCGTGCCATGCGCCGGGCCCGTACCGCCGCCCAGCATGCAAGTCACGCCGGACATCAGCGCTTCTTCGATCTGCTGCGGGCAGATGTAATGGATGTGTGCGTCCATCCCGCCCGCGGTGATGATCTTGCCTTCACCGGCAATGGCCTCGGTCGACGGGCCGACGATGATGTTAACGCCTGGCTGCGTGTCCGGGTTGCCGGCTTTGCCGATCGCAGCGATACGGCCATCCTTGAGACCGATATCGGCCTTCACGATTCCGGTGTGGTCGATGATCACCACGTTGGTGATGACCGTATCGACAGCACCCGCCGCCCTCGTCGCCTGGCTCTGCCCCATGCCGTCGCGAATGACTTTGCCGCCACCGAACTTCACCTCTTCGCCGTAGGTCGTGAAATCCTTCTCGATCTCGATGAAGAGTTCCGTATCGGCGAGGCGGACCTTGTCGCCGACGGTAGGGCCGAACATGCCGGCATAGGCGGCGCGGGAAATCTTGTAGGACATATGTCAGGCTCCTTGGGAGGAAAAAAGGGATGCAATGGCCGGAAACCGCGTGACGCGGCCAGCGGCGACATAACTGTCGACGAGCTGCCTCTCGGCAGCAAACGGATGCCATTCCCAGCCCGTATGGCCGAAGCCCGCGAGCAAGATGTGTGCATCTGGAAATTGGTTCATGACTTCGGCAATCACGATCAGGCCGCTGCTCGGCACGACGTACGGGTCGGGATCGAATGCCGCCAGCGCAGTGTCGACGCCTTCATGAATCAGTTTGTCAACGACCACATGTGTCTTGCCGGCATGGCCGCAGAAAGCGCTGAATTGACCCGTATAGTCGTCGCAGAAGTCACCGAGTTCCGGATGGGAGACGGCGAGCGGCGAGCGAAAGGCCGCGAATTTCTGGGGGTCGCGAACGCTCCAGATTGCCGTCGCCTCTCGGACCGCCGGGTGTTCCGCCCATTCCCGGGATCCCAGCATCGTCTTTGCGGGGCGCCCTGTGTTGCACACCGCAACGACATCCGTGCGGCCAGGGCTCGCCACATAGGATCGGCACTCGTTGAACCGGATGACGAACCCGGCAGCAGCCACCGCAGCCGCTGCCGTCTCCCCGATGTCTCCATTGCCGACGATCATGATAGACCCTGCCACCTCAGTTGCTCATCGTGTCTTCGAGCGTCTTCAGCTCTTTGGTTCGCGCATCGGTCACATTGGCGATGCACCCGGCGACCAGCATCGGCTCCATTGTACCGCCGCGGGCCTGAAAGCCCTCCGCTTCGCATTCCGCATCCCGATATGCGATCCAGGCGCGCTGCGCCGTGACCAGCGCCTTCTCGGCCCCCTTCATGTTACCGTCCAGGTCAGTGTCGACGGCGACCATGGCGGCGCGCGTCTTCTTGTACTGGGCATTCAGCGCCTTGTCGGCGGCCCCCTGACGCGCCTGCTCGCACGAGGTCATGTCGGACTGCGTCGTCGGGGTCTTGCAATCGACCGCCTGCGCGCTCGCGCCCCCGGCCAAAAACAGCACAAACATCCCCGCAGTGATGTGCATTCCAAGGCGCATCGGCCCCTCCCGGTATTGCCTTAGAGCTTGCCCATGACAAGCTGGCGGAAGCCGTAGACTTCCCGCTTTCCCGAGAGCGGGATGAGCGTCACCGAGCGGGTCTGCCCCGGCTCGAAGCGCACCGCGGTCCCGGCCGGAATATCCAGCCGCATGCCGTGGGCCTTCTCGCGGTCGAAGGACAGACCTGCATTGGTTTCGCCAAAGTGATAGTGGCTGCCAACCTGCACCGGTCGGTCGCCCGTGTTGGACACGTCGAGCGTGATGGTCGGCGCGCCGGCGTTCAATTCGATGTCGCCGCTCGCGGTAATGATTTCGCCTGGGATCATGGTCTTCTCCTCACGCGGCCTTGGGCGGGCAGCCCTCGGCCTTCAGGACACGTTTCGTCGATGCCGGGTGCTTGGCGAGCATCGCGGCCGGCCGCACCGGCCGGCTCACCAGCTCGCCGCCGCAGTTCGGGCAGGCTCCGCGCAGAACGACGCCGGCGCAATCGGCGCAGAAAGTGCATTCGAAAGTGCACATCATGGCGTCACGGCTATCGGGCGGCAGGTCTCTGTCGCAGCACTCGCAGTTGGGTCGAAGCTCCAGCATATCGATCTCAGCGGATAGGTTCGTGGACGGTCACCAGCTTCGTTCCGTCAGGGAACGTCGCCTCGACCTGCACGTCATGGATCATCTCGGCAATACCCTCCATCACCTGGTCGCGTCCTACGACGTGGGCGCCGGCCTCCATCAATTCCGCGACCGGGCGGCCATCCCGTGCGCCCTCGACGACGAAGTCGGAAATGAGCGCGATGGCCTCGGGATAGTTGAGCTTGACACCACGCTCCAGCCGCCGCCGGGCGACGATCGCCGCCATGGAAATCAACAGCTTGTCTTTTTCTCTCGGTGTTAGGTTCATCGTGCATCCATCTGCTTGAAACTATAGATTCCAGACTTTCGGCACAGGCGCGCCGTTGCGCAAGGCGGAAATGGTCGGGATCAGGATTTTTCTGAGAGCGAAACCATCGGGCGCCGCAAGCCGCACGACGAGCTTGCCGCCCCAGCTGCTGGCGCCGCCCATATGGCCGTCGAGCAGCGATCGCACGGCGCCGAGATAGGCTTCGGCCAACGGCCCGACATAAAGCAGCGTTGCAAAGGCAACCTTGCCGCCAAGGACCGTCTGTTCGCCGGCGAGCGCGGACACGCTGCCTGCAAGGCAAAGATCTTCGGCGTGACATAGCTTGCCCGCCCTCCGGATGCGCCAGCGGTCGCGAAAAAGACCGGTCTCCACCGCCTCGCCCATCGCCTTGCGTCCCAGCAGAACGGCTTCGACCGCGAGGAACTCCGCACCCTCGTCAAGTTCGACATCCAATTTCCGGAACAGCGACGAGCGGTCGAAGAGGATGGTTTCCTGCGGCAGCCAGTCGACGCGCGCGCTGGCGCCGACTTTGATCGTCGTCGTCACTTCAGCCGTTCCGGCTGACGCCTTGTAGATCTTCTCGCAGGCCTGGGTGGTCACGTCGATGCGCGTGTCGGGGCCGGCCACGACGCTCCAGGTCATCCGGTCGCCCCCCGTCAGCCCGCCCGCCGTATTGATGATGACCGCTTCCATGGAGGCGTTGAACGTATCCGGCAGCCGGATCTTGGCGGCACCCTCCTGATAGAGTTCGCGGATGCGCGTGCGACCGCCAAGGGACTTCGCAGCCAGATGCCCTCGCCCCTCGGCCCTTTGCGGTCTCGTGGCTGCGGCCGCGTTCGTCATTCCATCCCCTCACCATCCCTCGAAAGTCCGCGGGTTTACCCGGCTGTTTTCATTCAATCCTGCAAATGATTGAAAGCAAGCAATTTTTGTGCCGCCCCAAGAGCGCGACAACACAACCAAGCCACGCCGAACCAGACAGATCGCCTGCCTTGAAAAGCAGCAATTGCCAGCCGGACGATCAGACGGTCAGGTGACGGCGCGCCTCCGGCGTGTCCAGCGTCTCGGCACGCCCCTGATGCACGATCTCGCCGCGGTCCATGATGTAGACGTAGTCGGCAAGCTCGCGGCAGAAATCGAGATACTGTTCGACCAGCAGGATCGCCATGCCGGTACTGTCGCGCAGGTAGCGGATCGCTCGGCCGATATCCTTGATGATAGACGGCTGGATGCCTTCCGTCGGCTCGTCGAGGACGAGGATTTTCGGCCGCGTGACCATCGCCCGGCCGATCGCCAGCTGCTGCTGCTGCCCGCCCGAGAGGTCGCCGCCGCGCCGTCCCAGCATGCTTTGCAGCACCGGGAATAGGCTGAAGATGTCGTCGGGAATGTTCTTGTCGCGCCGGCCGAGCGGGGCATAGCCCGTCTCCAGGTTTTCTTTGACCGTCAGCAATGGAAAGATCTCGCGGCCCTGGGGCACATAGCCGATTCCCTGCTTGGCTCTTGCATAGGGCGGCAGACCGTTGAGCTTCGTGTCATTGAACGTGACGGTACCGCCAGACAACGGGTGCTGGCCGGTAACAGCGCGCAGAAGAGAACTCTTCCCCACGCCGTTACGCCCCAGCACGCATGTGATCTTGCCCATCTCCGCCTTGATCGAGATGCCGCGAAGCGCCTGAGCGGCACCATAGTGCAGATTTGCGTTTTCGACTGTCAGCATCTTACCGCCCCAAATAGTTTTCGATCACCCGCGGATCGGAACTCACGAAATCGATCGACCCCTCGGCAAGCACGGACCCTTCCGCAAGGCAGGTGACCTTGACCCCGAGGTCGCGAATGAAGCCCATGTCGTGCTCGACCACGACGACAGAACGCGTTCTGGCGATCTCCTTGAGCAGGATAGCCGTCTCACTCGTCTCCGCATCCGTCATGCCGGCAACCGGCTCATCGACAAGAAGCAGCTTCGGCTCCTGGGCAAGCAGCATTCCGATCTCCAGCCACTGCTTCTGGCCGTGGGAGAGATTGGCCGCCAGATCATCCCGGCGATGCGTCAGCCTGACCGTTTCAAGGATCTCGAGGATCCGCTCGCGGTCGGCCGCCGACAACCGGTAGAACAGCGTCGGGAAGACGCCGCGCCTTCGGTTCAGCGCCAGTTCCAGATTGTCCCATACCGTGTGGCTCTCGAAGACCGTCGGCTTTTGGAATTTGCGGCCGATGCCGAGCTGAGCGATATCGGCTTCGTCGAGCTTCGTCAGATCGGTCTGACCGTTGAAGAACACCTCGCCGGCATCGGGTCGCGTCTTGCCGGTGATGATATCCATCATCGTCGTCTTGCCGGCACCGTTGGGACCGATAATGGCCCGCAGCTCGCCCGGTTCGATGACGATCGAGAGTGAGTTCAGCGCCTTGAAGCCGTCGAAGGAGACCGAGACGTTATTGAGGTAGAGAACGCTGTTTGGTTTGACGTCGGGGATCATGGCGCTCACTCCGCGGCCTGGATTTTTGCATCGACGCCGTCTTCCTGCCTGACAGACGACACATCGCCGGAAACCGCCTTGCGCTTGCCGATGTGCTGACCGAGCGTGCCCACGATCCCCTTCGGCAGGAATATGGTCACGGCGACGAAGAGGCCGCCAAGCGCGAAGAGCCAGAATTCGGGGAAGAGACCCGTAAAGATAGACTTGCCGCCATTGACGAGGATGGCGCCGATGATCGGGCCGATCAACGTCGAACGCCCGCCGACTGCGGTCCAAATGACGACTTCGATCGAGTTGGCCGGAGCGAACTCGCCCGGATTGATGATGCCGACCTGCGGCACATAAAGAGCGCCGGCAATCCCCGCCATCATCGCCGAGACGACGAAGGTGAACAGCTTGAAATGCTCGACGCGGTAGCCGAGGAAGCGCGTGCGGCTTTCCGCATCGCGAACGCCGACCAGCACCTTGCCGAACTTCGAGCGCACGATGGCGGACGCCAGCAGCAGCGAGAGCGCCAGGAACAGCGCAGTCGCGGCAAACAAAGCGGCGCGCGTGCCATCCGCCTGAATGTTGTAACCGACGATATCCTTGAAATCGGTGAGGCCGTTGTTGCCGCCGAAGCCCATGTCGTTGCGGAAGAAGGCGAGCAGCAGCGCGTAGGTCATCGCCTGCGTGATGATCGACAGGTAGACCCCGTTGACACGGGAGCGGAAAGCGAACCAGCCGAACACGAAGGCAAGCAGACCGGGCACGACAAGCACCATCAATGCCGCAAACCAGAAATGGTTGAAGCCGTGCCAGAACCAGGGCAGCGCCTTGTAGTTCAGGAACACCATGAAATCGGGCAGGACAGGATCGCCGTAGCTTCCGCGCGCGCCGATCTGGCGCATGAGATACATGCCCATCGCATAACCGCCGAGCGCGAAGAAGGCGCCATGGCCGAGCGAGAGAATGCCGCAAAAGCCCCAGACGAGATCGAGAGCCAACGCCAGAAGCGCATAGGTCAGGTACTTGCCGAACAGCGACATGATGTAGGTCGGGACATGCAGCGGGTTGCTCGGCGCCGTCATGAGGTTGAGGGCGGGAACCAGCACGGCGGTTGCCAGAAGAAGGACGAGTGCAACGACGATCTTGCGATCGAGAGACCGGAGAAGGAAGGCCGTAATCATGCTTCCACCGCCCTTCCTTTGAGTGCGAAGAGCCCACGCGGCCGCTTCTGGATGAAGAGAATGATGAGGACGAGCACCAGGATCTTGCCAAGCACAGCACCGGCGAAGGGCTCGAGGAACTTGTTGACGACGCCGAGCGACAGCGCGCCGACCAGCGTGCCCCAGAGGTTGCCGACACCGCCGAAGACCACGACCATGAAGCTATCGATAATATAGCTCTGGCCGAGGTTGGGCGAGACGTTGTCGATCTGGCTGAGCGCCACGCCCGCCATCCCGGCGATGCCGGAGCCGAGCGCGAAGGTGAAGGCGTCGACCCACCCCGTGCGAATACCCATCGACGAGGCCATTCGCCGATTCTGCGTGACGGCGCGCATCTGCAGACCGAAGGCGGAGCGTTTGAGGAGCATCAGCAGCGTCACGAAAACGGCCATCGAGAAGACAATGATCCAGAGACGGTTCCAGGTGATCGATAGGCCGCCGAGTTCGAAGGCGCCCGACATCCAGCTCGGATTGCGGACCTCGCGGTTTGTCGGCCCGAAGATGGAGCGGACGGCCTGCTGAAGGATCAGCGACACGCCCCAGGTTGCCAGCAGCGTCTCAAGCGGACGACCGTAGAGATAACGGATAACGGAGCGCTCAATCACCAGGCCGACCAGGCCGGTAAACAGGAAGGCGGCGGGAACGGCAAAAGCCAGCGAATAGGTAGCAAGTCCTGGGAATGTCGAGGTAATGTACTCCTGCACGACATAGGTGGTGTAGGCGCCGATCATCACCATCTCGCCATGCGCCATGTTGATCACGCCCATGACGCCGAACGTGATGGCAAGGCCGATGGCTGCGAGCAGGAGGACAGAGCCGAGCGAAAGGCCGTACCAGACGTTCTGCACCACATCCCACAGTGCAAGACTGCGATTAATCGTGTTGATATGCGCCTGGAGCTCGCCCTTGAGGTCATCCGGCGCGGTTTCCATCGCCGCGGTCAGAATGGTCAGTGCGTTGCGCCCTCCGCGGGCGGCAACCGTGTCGATGGCGGCTTTCTTGTCCTCGGCGCTGACGTCGCTCTTCAGCATCATCACGGCGCGGGCCGCTTCCATCGTGTTCTTGACGTCGGCATCCTTCTCGCCTGCAATTGCGGAATTCAAGAGATCGAGATTTGCAGGATCGGCATCCCTGAGCAGGCCCTGGGCAGCGGCAAGCCGCGCGCCACGGTCCGGGCTCAGCAGCGTCAGCTGGCTCATCGCAGAGCTGATGACGCCACGAAGCGAATTGTTGATCTTGACCTTGGACATGACGTCGGGATCGACGTCGCTGGCGGCTTCGCCGCTGATCGGATCGGAATAGGTCGGTTCATCATCCGTGCCGCCCTGCAGGAGAACCGGGCCGCCGTCAGGATTGACGTAAAGCTGACCGGCGCCGAGCTGCTGCAGAATCTGGCTGACCTGGGGGCTCTTTGATGCGACAAGCGCCTTGATGGCTGCCTCGCGCTCGGGAAAATCGCCCACACCAAGCGCGTCGATGAGCGGATGAATGTCTTCCTGTGCCTTGAGCACGGTCGCAAAGGCCGGCATTGCCAGGCAGAGCGTCAGAAGCAAAATCTTGATGGCGCGATACATCGGCTTTCTTGCCTCGGTTATCGTTGGCCTTCCGGCGCAATCGGGAAAAATATGCCTTCAAGTCGGCTTCGATCCGCAGCGAGGACCGTTCGCCGTCCGAAGTATCAAGGCTGCACTTCGAAGATGGAACTTCCGCCCGGACAGGAGGGCCGGACGGAAGCTGATTCAGGCTATCGGAGTGACGGGGTTCGCACTCAGGAGCCCTTGCCGCCGCACTTGCCCGAGGCAACGTTGAAGTTGCCGCAGTTCATGGGCTTGCGCCAATCGGAGATCAGATCCTTGGAGTCCGGCAGGTAATCTGACCATTCGTCGCCGACGACAGCAGGCGTCTGCTGGACGATTTCGAACTGGCCGTCGCCCTGGATTTCACCAATGAGAACCGGTTTGGTGATGTGGTGGTTCGGCATGACGGTCGCATAGCCGCCCGACAGGTTCGGAACCGTGGTGCCGATGATCGTGTCGAGAACCTTGTCCGTGTCGGTCGTGCCGGCAGCCTGGACAGCCTTAACCCAAGCGTTGAAGCCGATATAGGCAGCTTCCATCGGGTCGTTGGTCACGCGCTTGTCGTTCTTGGTGTAGGCATGCCATTCCTTGATGAACTTCTTGTTGGCAGGGCTTTCCACCGACTCGAAGTAGTTCCAGGCGGCCAGGTGGCCGACGAGTGGCTTGGTGTCGAGACCCGCAAGTTCTTCTTCGCCGACGGAGAAGGCGACGACCGGGATATCGGTTGCCTTGACGCCCTGGTTGCCGAGTTCCTTGTAGAACGGAACGTTGGCGTCACCGTTGATGGTGGAGACGACGGCGGTCTTCTTACCGGCCGCGCCGAATTCCTTGATCTTGGAAACTTCGGTCTGCCAATCGGAGAAGCCGAACGGCGTGTAGTTGATGATGATGTCTTCCTTCGGAATACCCTTGGCGATGAGGTAGGCTTCCAGGATCTTATTGGTGGTGCGCGGGTAGACGTAGTCGGTGCCTTCGAGAACGAAGCGTTTAACGCCTTCCTTTGCCATCAGGTAATCGACGGCCGGGATGGCCTGCTGGTTCGGAGCGGCACCCGTGTAGAAGATGTTGCGCGAAGACTCCTCGCCTTCATACTGAACCGGGTAGAACAGGATGGAGTTCAACTCTTCGAAAACCGGCAGAACCGACTTGCGCGAGGACGACGTCCAGCAACCGAATACGGCTGCGACCTTGTCCTTCTCGATCAGCTCGCGCGCCTTTTCGGCAAACAGCGGCCAATCCGAAGCCGGATCGACGACGACGGCTTCAAGCTTCTTGCCGAGAAGCCCGCCCTTCTTGTTCTGCTCGTCAATGAGCATCAGCATGGCGTCTTTCAGCGTCGTTTCGGAGATCGCCATCGTGCCGGACAGCGAATGAAGAACGCCGACCTTGATGGTGTCGTCAGCGGCAACGGCTCCATGAAATGCGGCCGAAGCCGACATGACGGCGCCGAGAACGGCACCTGAAACATATGATCTCAGATTCATCTTGATCCCCTCTTGTTGTTCGACAACAGACCGAAAACGCAAGTTAACTGTTGCTTAAGGGACTATCCGGTGCTGCACTGCGAAAGCGTATACGTAATATGACGTAGTAGACGGGGCGAAATGTGCAGTTTTGCGTTGCAGTGCACTCTTAAGAACCGTGCGGATACATGTTACGAACGTCGCACAAGGGGCATAAAGGGGCCGATACACACGCATGGCAGCGCGCCAACGCATCATCCCGGTGAGACGGGAATACAATCGCTGGGTCGCCAACCAGACGCTGGAGGACTACGCGCTCCGTTTCACCGCCAAGAGCGCGCGGCAGTTCTCCTCGCAACGCATCTCGCAGACGGCAATCGGCGCAATTTCCTTCCTCGCGCTTGAAGCCATCGGCGGCGCGATCACGCTCTCTTACGGCACGACCAACGCCTTCTTCGCCATCGTCGTCGCCAGCATCGCCATGCTGGCGATCGGCCTGCCGATCAGCCGCTATGCCATTCGCCACGGTGTCGATATCGACCTTCTGACCCGCGGCGCCAGCTTCGGCTATATCGGCTCGACCATCACGTCGCTGATTTATGCCAGCTTCACCTTCATGCTTTTTGCGATCGAAGCGTCGATCATGTCCGGCGCCCTGGAGCTGACGCTCGGCATTCCACTGTGGATCGGCTATATCATCAGCGCCGTCATGGTGATCCCGCTGGTCACGCACGGCGTCCGGCTGATCAGCCGCTTCCAGCTGCTCACACAACCTTTCTGGATCGTCCTCAACGTCCTGCCCTTCATGTTTATCGCCTTCTCGGACTGGGAGAAATTCGATCTCTGGCGTGCCTTCTCCGGCATCCGCCACGCCTCGGGTCCGCCGGGCACGGTCGCGCCATTCGATCTTGTCGAGTTTGGCGCCGCCTCCGCCGTCATTCTGGCGCTGATGTCGCAGATCGGCGAGCAGGCAGACTTCCTGCGATTCCTGCCACCGGAGAAACCGACCAAATGGCGTCACCGCCTCGCCGTATTCCTCGCCGGCCCCGGTTGGGTCGTCATCGGTGCGCCCAAACTGCTCGCCGGCTCCTTCCTCGTCGTACTCACCTTCGCATCGGGCGTGCCGGCCGACCGCGCCGCCGATCCGGCGCAGATGTATCTGACGGCCTTCGGCTACATGATCCCCTGGCACAACGCCGCACTCCTGCTGATGGCTGCATTCGTCGTCATCTCGCAGCTGAAGATCAATGTCATGAACGCCTATGCGGGGTCTCTCGCCTGGTCGAACTTCTTTTCGCGACTTACCCACAGCCACCCCGGCCGCGTCATCTGGCTGGTTTTCAACGTGGCGATTGCCCTCCTCCTCATGGAACTCGGCATCTACAAGCTGCTCGAGGAAACCCTCGGCATCTTCTCGATCATCGCCATGGCGTGGCTCTGCACGATCTCGGCCGATCTCTTCATCAACAAGCCGCTCGGCCTTGCCCCACCCGGCATAGAGTTCAAGCGCGCCCACCTCTACGACATCAACCCCGTCGGCCTCGGCGCGATGACGCTGTCGGCAACGATCGCGCTGATCGCCCATTTCGGCGTCTTCGGCACGGTCGCAGCGTCGCTCGCTCCCTATATCACGCTGGTGGTTGCCCTGACCGCCTCGCCGGTGATCGCGTGGGGCACAAAGGGAAAGTTCTATCTGGCGCGCAAGCCGCGCCATAGCTGGAAGAACCTGACGAACATAACCTGTTCCGTCTGCGAGCATCCCTTCGAGCCGGAGGACATGGCATGGTGCCCGGCCTACGCCGCCCCCATTTGTTCGCTGTGCTGTTCGCTCGACAGCCGCTGCCATGACATGTGCAAGCCCAAGGCGCGCTTCAACGCTCAAGTCGGCACGGTGGCAAAGGCCGTTTTACCGGAAACCGTGATCGAGAAGCTGACCACGCGCCTTGGCCGCTACGGCATCGCTGTGGTGCTCGCGCTGACCGCCGTGGGCGCCATTCTCGCCATGATCGCGCATCAGGTGTCCGCCGCCTCCCCGGCCACCGCCGAGGTCGTCAACGGGACGATCCTGATCGTTTTCTTCGTCTTCGCCGTCATTGCCGGCGTGGTCTGCTGGTTCTACGTGCTGGCGCATGATAGCCGCGTAGTGGCCGAGGAAGAATCCTCGCGCCAGAACACGCTCCTGCTGAAGGAAATCGCCGCCCACAAAAAGACGGATGCGGCACTTCAGAACGCAAAGGAAACCGCAGAAGCTGCCAACCGCGCCAAAAGCCGCTACGTCGTCGGCCTCAGCCACGAGCTGCGCACCCCATTGAACGCAGTGCTCGGATACGCGCAGATTCTCGAGCGCGACGAAACGATCCCGACCCCGCGCCAATCCTCGATCAAGGTCATCCGCCGCAGCGCCGAACACCTGTCCGGCCTGATCGACGGCCTCTTGGATATCTCCAAGATCGAAGCAGGGCGCCTCCAGGTCTATTCGAACGAGATCAATATCCAGGACTTTCTCGACCAGGTCGTCGACATGTTCCGGCCGCAGGCTCACGCAAAGGGCCTCACCTTCAACCATGTGCGTGCACCGGCCCTGCCGCAATTCGTGCGGACCGACGAGAAGCGCCTGCGCCAGATCCTCGTCAACCTGCTCTCCAACGCCATCAAGTTCACAGACGAAGGCATCGTCACCTTCGACATCGGCTATCGCAGCCAGGTTGCCACCTTCACGGTTTCCGACACCGGCCGCGGCATCGCAGAGAAAGATCTCAGCCGCATCTACGAACCTTTTCAGCGTGGCGAGGCCGAGAACATACGGCCGATGCCCGGTCTGGGCCTTGGGCTGACCATCACTCAACTGCTGACCAACACGCTCGGCGGCGAGATCTCGGCGACGAGTGAGAAAGACAAGGGCTCCACCTTCCGCGTCCGGCTGATGCTGTCGGCCGTCCTGCGCCAAATGACGCCGCCGCCCCAGGAAAAGAAGATCGTCAGCTACGACGGCCCTCGACGCACGATCGTCATCGTTGACGACAATGAGGATCACCGCGAGATGATGCGCGAAATCCTCGCCCCCCTCGACTTCGTCGTGCTGACAGCGGCCGGTGGCACTGACTGCCTGACCTTGATAGAAGGTATCCAGCCGGACCTCTTCCTGGTCGACATATCGATGCCCGGCATGAACGGCTGGCAGCTCGTCTCTCGCCTGCGCGAGGCCGGGCAGACGTCGCCTATCGTGATGCTGTCGGCGAACATCGGCGATGCCGCGGCCCATAGCGGCAGCGACGACAGCCACAATGACGCGATCGGCAAGCCCGTCGATATCAGGCAGTTGCGCGACAAGCTTGCCTTGCATCTTGGCCTCAAATGGATCTACGCCGAGGCAACGCCGCCCACGCCGCCCGTCAAGTCGACGCAGCGCCTGCAAAGCCCAGGCGCCGCTCATGTGCAGGAGCTGCTGAGGCTGGGTGAAATCGGCTATATCAGAGGCATCGAAGCGAAACTTGCAGACCTTGCCAAGATAGAGGCAAATCAGCCATTTACCGAAGAACTTCGCTCCTATGTCGCCGCCTTCGATCTCAACGGCTTCATGACCTTCCTGCACCGCTTCGACGAAAAGGTAGAATCCCTTGGCTGAGCTCCCGCGCGATATCGTTCTGCTGGTGGATGACTCGCCGGATGCGCTCGGTTTTCTGACCGATGCCTTGGAGCAATCCGGCTTCTCCGTGCTGATTGCCACCTCCGGCTCCGCCGCACTCAGCATTGTCGAACGCATCACCCCCGACCTGATCCTGCTCGACGCCGTCATGCCGGCGATGGACGGTTTCGAGACCTGCCGGCGATTGAAGGCAAACCCTGCCATCAGCCAGATACCCGTCATCTTCATGACCGGGCTGACGGAGACGGAGCACGTCGTGCATGCGCTCGAATCCGGCGGCGTCGACTACCTGACAAAACCGATCAACATCGATGAACTGCGCGCGCGCATCGGCGTCCACCTGAGAAACGCCCGTTCGGCCCAAAGCGCCCGCGTGGCACTTGATGCAGCCGGTCGCCACCTGCTGGCGGTGAAAGGTGACGGGAACATCCACTGGTCGACGCCGCAGGCAACGCGTCTGGTCAACGCGGCCATGGGCAGCGACGACGGTATGGATACGGTCATCGGTACGATCGGGGGCTGGATGAAGAACCGCGCCTCGTCCGTGCGGGAAATCCCCATTTCTGTCGCGCACGGCGGCCAGGATGTGCTCCACCTTGCCTTCCTCGGAACGATCGGCCCGGACGAATACCTCTTCCGCCTGACCGCCAACAATCAGCGTGCCAACGACGAGGTGCTCCGGCAGCGTTTTTCCCTGACCCAAAGGGAGTCCGAGGTGCTGCTCTGGATCGCAAAAGGCAAGGCCAACCGCGATATCGGCGAAATCCTTGGCCTATCGGCCCGCACCGTCAACAAACATCTCGAACAGATCTACGTGAAGCTTGGCGTCGAAAACCGCGCGTCGGCAGCGGTAAAGGCGGCGCATGTCCTGCACGAGATGTGATGTCGCCCGCCTGCAATCACTCGCCACGACAGAAACGCGAAGGCTCGGACTTTACCGGGCTTAGGCGGCCATTCTTGACCCCCTCTCTCGTACGCCAGCAGAAGGCCTGACGAGGGTCGTAGCTGCAATGGACTTACAGCGGGCAATAAAGGACAGGCTCCACGATGTGGATCGTCTGAGGATTTTTGCAACGCGCTGCAACGGCCAGATCATCCAGTGCGATACGTGATCGCGCCTGGAGCAATTCGAGCAAAGGTGTAGAGCGGTTTTGGGTTCGGCCTTGCGTCGAAACAAAAGGATGGAGCGTTTTCGCAATTCGGAAAAAAGCGGAAACTAGCGCCCGACATCTCTTACCCAGCCCAGTGAGCTCAAGCCACCCGGTCCGGTGGCTCCCTGCCCTCGAAGAACGCAGTGACGTTGTCCACCACCTTCATACCCATCGCAGTTCGGGTTTCCTCGGTCGCGCTACCGAGATGCGGCAGCAGCACCACATTCTCCATGGCTCTGAGCTCCTCAGGCACGTGCGGCTCCGCCTCGTAGACATCAAGGCCTGCACCGCCAATGACACCCTGGTTCAGGGCCGAGATCAATGCGGTCTCATCGACGACGTCACCGCGGGCGGTGTTGATCAGGAAAGCGCCTGATTTCATTGCCGCAAACCGCGCCGTATTCATAAGATGCCTGTTCTCCGCTCCGCCCGGGCAATGCAGCGACACGAAGTCGGATGCCACGAGCACATCTTCGACGGTCGGCAACTGACGGGCGCCATAACGCGCTGCCTCCACGGGATCGATCGTCGATCGGTTGTAGAAGAGGACATCCATGCCGAAACCGAAATGGCAGCGTTGTGCGAACGCCTTGCCGATACGGCCGAAGCCGATGATGCCGACCGTCTTGCCGGTGACCTTCGTGCCGATCATGTGCGTTGGGCACCATCCCCGCCAGTCGCCCGCGCGCACCTGACGTTCGCCCTCCCCGCCGCGGCGCGCGACCGAAAGGAGTAGCAGCATGGCGATATCGGCCGTGCAATCGGTCAGCACGCCCGGTGTGTTGGTGACTGCGATGCCCCGCGCTCTCGCCGCCGCCACGTCGATGTGATTGTAGCCGACACCGAAATTGCCAAGAATTCTCGTCCGGATCGGACCGCCGTCAAAGACGGAAGCGGGCAACTTGTCCGACACCGTCGGCAGCACGGCGTCGAAATCCCGCAACGCAGCCGCTATTGCCTCGACCTGCAGCGGACGATCTTCATGATTGAAGCGTACATCGAAGCGCTGGGACAGCGCGGACTCGACCGCGACGGGCCAGCGCCGGGTCAGGAGAAGCGTCGGGCGGGACATGGCAATTCCGTATCTGTTGGCTGAGCCGGGACGATGCGGCAATTGCATCGGACTGGCAAGGGGTCCTTAAAAGCGATCCCCCGAAAGAAAAAAGCCCGGCACGCGTGCCGGGCTTCGATACTGATCAGAGGCTAAGCTCTTACTTCGCTTCCTGCGGGAAGTAGCTGAACTTGCCGTCCGGACCCTTCTTCCACTCGTACATGATGTAGCCAGGCAGCTTCGGGTCGCCCTTTTCGTCGAACGACATGTCGCCGAGAACGGTCGGGAACGGGCCCTTTGCCTTCATGGCAGCCGCAACGGCTTCAGCATCGGTCGAAGCGGCAGCCTTGGCAGCGGCAGCGATCGTCTGCAGCGCAGCATAAGAGTACAGCGTGTAGGCTTCAGGGTTGAAGCCGGCAGCCTTGAACTTCGCAACGAGGTCCTTGTTGGCCGGGTTCAGTGTCGGATCCGGGCCGAACGTGTTCAGGGTGCCCTGGACAGCGTCGCCAGCGATCGATGCCAGTTCGTTCGAAACGATACCGTCACCCGAAACGAGCGTAGCCTTCAGGCCCTGGTCGGCAGCCTGGCGGATGATCAGACCAGCTTCGGTGTGGAGACCACCCCAGTAGATGATCGATACGCCGGCTTCCTTCATCTTTGCGATGAGTGCCGAGAAGTCCTTGTCGCCGGTGTTGATGCCTTCGTACATGACTTCGGTGATACCAGCGGCATTCATGGCCTTCTTGGTTTCATCGGCGAGACCCTGACCGTAAGGGGTCTTGTCATGAACGACAGCGATCTTGGCATCCTTGAAGTGGTCGGCCAGATACTTGCCGGCGATCGCACCCTGCTGGTCGTCACGACCGCAAGTACGGAACGTATTCCACAGACCGCGCTCGGTGAACTTGGGGTTCGTAGCAGCCGGGGTGATTTCGAGGATACCGTTTTCGGCGTAGACTTCCGAAGCCGGGATCGAAACGCCCGAGTTGAAGTGACCGATCACGAACTTGACGCCGTCAGCTGCAAACTTGTTGGCAACCGAGATGCCCTGCTTCGGGTCGGAAACGTCGTCGCCGAGCACGATCTTGATCTGCTCGCCATTGATGCCACCAGCAGCGTTGATGTCAGCAGCTGCCTGTTCGGCACCCTTCTGGAGCTGAGCACCGAATGCCGCGTTAGGGCCTGTCAATGGACCGGCAACAGCAACGAGAATGTCGGCCCAAGCGTTGCCGCTGAAGGCGACCATCGCCGTCAGAGCCACTGCCGACAGAAGAGACTTCTTCATTATGTTACTCCCAATTTTTTAGCGGGTTCCGTTCCACGACCCAGCGCAATACCCACTTTACCGCGCCAGGAAACTTGTTCTACTCCAGGGGCAATCTGTCCCTAGATTCAACCGGTTGTCAATGTTTTGCCTTCCAGGAGAAGGGGGACGTCTTTTCGTACAGCCAGTAATAGTTATTGACCATCTGGTTGGTCCGGCGATAGCGATAGCCGGCCGTCGAGAAGATCAACAGAAGAACCACGTCGATGACGTAGTAAAATGCGCTGAGGAATGGCCCGTCGAAGAGCGCGTGATGCAGGAACTGCATCGCGACCCCCAGCAAAAGTGTGTAGGCGATGACCAGCGGATAGTTGCTCCATCCCTCGGCGGCGGCGCGCCCGGAGCGCCATGCCGTCCAGAATCCGATGAGCACAACCACGAAACGGATGACGCTGCGAACGCCGGTATCGCTTTCAAAGAAAAGTCCCTGCATATCAAAGTCTCCCCTTCGTCATGCTCAATGCCGTCCGCCTTCGAGATAGGCGGCACGCACTTCCGGATTTGACAGCAACTCGCGCCCGGAGCCGCTCATGGTGACCTTGCCATTGACCATGACGTAGGCACGGTCGGACAGCTTCAACGCCGCAAAGGCGTTCTGTTCGACAAGGAACACGGTGAGCCCGTCTTCCTTGTTGAGTTTCTTGATCGCCTCGAAAATGCTCTTGACGATCAGCGGCGCAAGACCGAGCGACGGTTCGTCGAGAAGGAGAAGCTTCGGACGTGCCATCAACGCGCGTCCGATCGATAGCATCTGCTGCTCGCCGCCCGAAAGCGTTCCCCCGCGCTGCGACTGGCGCTCCTTGAGACGCGGGAACATCGCAAAGATCTTCTCGACGTCCTCATTGAAATATTTGAGGTTGTCGAGACCCGCACCCATCTGGAGGTTTTCCGTGACGGTCATACGCGGGAAGATGCGACGTCCCTCGGGTGACTGCGCAATGCGCAGTCTTGCGATCTCGTGCGTCGGCATCCGCGTGATGTCGCGCCCTTCGAAAACGACCGAGCCGTTGCGGGCCTGCGGGCTGCCGCAGATCGTCATCATCAGCGTCGACTTGCCGGCGCCGTTGGCGCCGATCAGGCTGACGATCTCGCCCTGGTTGACCTCGACGTCGACGCCCGCCAATGCGCGGATGTTGCCGTAGTAGGTTTCAACGCCCTGAACTTTCAGAAGTGGTTGACCGGTCATCAGTTTGAGCCTCCCTCGAGGTTCTCGACGGCTGCGATCACTTGTTCCACTTCCTCGTCCTCGACACCGAGATAGGCCGCGATGACCCTCGGATCATTCTTCACTTGATCGGGCGTACCATCCGAAATCTTCTGGCCGTATTCGAGCACGACCACATGGTCCGAAATCTCCATCACGACCGACATGTCATGCTCGATCAGCAGGATGGATGTGCCGGTGTCGGTCCGGATGTCCCGCAGCAACGCATTGAGCACCGCCGATTCACGCGGGTTGAGGCCCGCAGCAGGCTCATCGAGGCACAGCAGCTCGGGCTCCGTGCACATGGCACGGGCGATCTCCAGGCGGCGCTGTGCGCCGTAGGGCAGATCGCCGGCCGGATCATCGGCACGATCGATCAGGTCGGCCTTTTCCAGCCAGTGACGCGCGAGCTCGATCGAGGCTTTCGCTTCTGCGCGGTACCTGCCGACGCCGAGCAGGCCGAGGATCGTATAGCCGGACGCCTTCATCAGCTTGTTGTGCTGGGCGACGAGCAGATTTTCCAGAACGGTCAGACCGGAAAACAACCGGATGTTCTGGAACGTACGAGCAACCTTGGCTTCCTTGGTGATACGGAAGTCCGTCAGCCGCTCGAGCAGGAATTCCTTGCCGCTCTTCTGCTGCATCGTGATCATCCCCATCGTCGGCTTGTAGAAGCCTGTGATGCAGTTGAACACGGTTGTCTTGCCGGCGCCGTTCGGTCCGATCAGCGCGGTGATGTCGCCGCGCTTGGCTTCGAACGAAAAGTCGTTGATTGCCATCAGGCCGCCGAACTTCATCGACAGGCGCTCGACCTTGAGCAAAGTATCGCTGGTCATGTTGGTTTCCTGGGGGCTCATCAGCCGTGGCCCTCCTTGGTGAAGCTTCCGGAGACGGTCTTGCGCTCCTTGAGGAAGGCCGTTGGCTCGCGCGTTCCGACGAAGCCGCGGGGCTTGATCAGCATAACGACGACCATCGCCAGACCGAAGAGCAGCATGCGGTAGAGTTCCGGCGTGAAGTCCGGCCCGAATATTGCCTTCAGGAAGTCCATTTCGCGCAGCATTTCGGTACCGCCGACCATGACGATCGCGGCGATCGCGATGCCTGTCAGCGAGCCCATGCCACCAAGAACGACAATGGCGAGGATGACAGCCGATTCCAGGAAAACGAAGGATTCCGGCGACACAAAGCCCTGGCGAGCCGCGAAGAAGGAGCCGGCAATGCCACCGAACATCGCGCCCGTTGCAAACGCGGTGAGCTTCGTCGTGACCGTATTGATGCCGAGCGAACGGCAGGCAATCTCGTCTTCGCGAAGCGCTTCCCAGGCACGGCCGATCGGCATGCGGCGCAGACGAATGGTGACGTAGGCCGTCAGCATGCAAAGCGCCAGGATCAGATAGAAGAGGAAGATCTTGTAGTAGGCAGACGAAATCGGCAGGTGGAAGAGCTTGGCAAAACCGTGAGGCGACGCATCGAAGGGAATGCCGAACAGCGTTGCCTTCGGAATGCTGGAGATACCGAAGGTGCCCTTGGTGACGTCGGTCCAGTTGATGATGACGAGGCGGATGATTTCACCGAACGCCAGCGTCACGATCGCCAGGTAGTCGCCACGCAGGCGAAGAACCGGGAAGCCGAGAATGACGCCCCAAAGTGCAGCGAGAATCCCCGAGAGCGGCAGCAGCAGCCAGAAAGACAGACCGAAATAGCTCGACAGCAGCGCATAGGAATAGGCGCCAACCGCATAGAAGGCGACATAACCGAGATCAAGCAGGCCTGCGAGACCGACGACGATGTTGAGGCCCCAGGCGAGCATCACGTAGATCAGTATCTGGATGCCGAAGTTATCGACCCATTTCAGCGACCCTTGAGCACCGACGAGCGCCACGATGACGACCGGGTAGAGCAGCAGCGCGACAAACGCGATCTTCAGGAAGTGCTTGTGGAAGAAGCCCTTGTCGGTCGAGATATCCAGCTCGCCGCTCCGTGCCTTCGCCAGCTTGCGCGCATCCAGGTGCGGGCGCAGGAAGACGACGACTGCGAACCGGCCGACCGCCGAGATAGCAACGAAGATTGCCAGCAGACCCCAGCGCTGAACGATGATGAGTTCGTTGCTGATGTTCTGGTCGGTCTTCAGACCGACATAGAGCACGAACATGCCAAACGAGATGACAGCAGCGAACAGAGCTTCTTTAATACCCTTCTGGACAAGTCCGGGTGCGGGCTTGCCAGAGGCGTTTTCAACATTTGCCATGACGTTAAACCTTCTCGACTTCCGGCCGGCCCAGGATACCTGTCGGCTTGAAGATCAGCACGAAAGCGAGGATGGCGAAGGTCGCCACATCCTTGTACGCGATGGTGAAATAGGCCGACCAAAGGGATTCGATCAAACCAATCATCAGGCCGCCCAGCACAGCGCCCGGCAGTGAGCCGATGCCGCCGAGGACGGCTGCGGTAAACGCCTTCACACCAGGGACGAAGCCGTCGTTGAAATTCACCACGCCATAATACATCAGATACATCGTGCCGGCGACGGCCGCGAGCGCGGCACCCATGATGAAGGTCACCGAAATCGTCTGGTCGACGTTGACGCCGAGGAGCGCCGCCATCTTGCGGTCCTGCTCGGTGGCGCGCTGGGCGCGTCCGAGAGCCGTGTGATTGACGAGATACCAGAACACCGTCAGCAGAACTGCAGTGATGACGATGATCACGATCTGCTTCAGCGAAATCGAAATGCCCGCAACGTTGTATACGCTGCTCACCATCGGCGGGATCGGCTTGTTGCGCGGACCCTGCGTCACCTGAATGAAGTTGGACAGCGTGATCGACATGCCGATCGCGGTGATCAGCGGCGCCAGGCGGAAGGAGCCGCGCAGCGGACGATAAGCGACCCGCTCGATCGTCCAGTTCCACAAGCTGGTCATCAGCATTGCGACGAGCAGCATCACCAGCAGCAGAACAGCGACCGGAAGACCTGCAAACATCGATGTAAGGACGAGAAAGACGATAAGGGCAGCAAAACCGCCGATCATGAAAATATCGCCATGGGCGAAATTGATCATGCCGATAATGCCGTAAACCATCGTGTAGCCAATAGCCACAAGCCCATAGATGGATCCAAGAGTCAGCCCGTTAACGAGCTGCTGGACAAAATATTCCATAAACCATTTCCCCTGGACGCAGAACCGGATCGGCCTGCATCTCTTGTTATTAAAGCCCTTGTTGAGCCCTTATTTACGATTTCATACCGCTTTCAAGACAAAAGGGAAGTGCAAAATTGCAATGCTCCAAAGTTCTTTGCCGTTTTGGTGAAAATGACTTTTCCACACTCAGAAAGTCGTTTTTTTCAACATCGAATGACGCAAAACGCGGCTTTTAACCGAAAAAGTCTGTTGCTGGTCCCGTTGAGGCGTTTCAGCCGAACGCCCCGGGCGCATCGTCCCTGGCCCAATCACGGGCCATGCGCGTGGGCATTGCGCCGATCATGCAATCCCAGATAAAGTCACCTATATGTATGAAGTCGGTAAAAAACGGATCCAATTCAATTGTGATGCTCCAGACATTTGAACGCGCCGCCCTCGAAGCTGGCAAAGCCATCATGGAAGTGTTCAAGAGCGGCTGCACCTCTGCGAGCAAAGCCGACAACAGCCCCGTTACGATCGCCGACGAACGCGCCGAGCGGATCATTCTGGAGCATCTCCGGCGCGATTTTCCACACGTGCCAGTCATCGCCGAAGAATCGGTTGCCGCTGGCATCGTTCCTGCCATCGGGGCATCGTTCTTCCTCGTCGATCCTCTCGACGGCACGCGGGAGTTCCTCGACAGACGGCGCGAATTCACGGTCAACATAGCATTGGTCCAAGACGGCCGGCCAATCGTCGGGATCGTTTTTGCGCCGGCCCTCGGGGTTGCCTTTTCAGGAGAAAACGGCAGGGCCGAAAAGCTGTTTATCGACCAAGATTTTGCCGTCGAACGGCGGCTGGTCATCTGCGTGCGCCCGCAGCCGGTCAAACGGACAGCCTTGGCGAGCCGTTCGCATGACAGCCCGCAAACAGCGCTGTTTCTGTCCAAGAACGCCATTTCGGAATGTACCAACATCGGCTCGTCGCTGAAATTCTGCCTGCTGGCCGAGGGCCAAGCGGATGTCTATCCGCGTTTTACCCGCACGATGGAATGGGACACGGCAGCCGGTGACGCCGTTCTGCGTGCTGCGGGGGGCTCGACCCTGACGCTCGATGGCAAGCCGCTAACCTACGGAAAGACCAGCCAGACCCATGATTGTGATTTCGCCAATCCGGACTTTATTTCCTGGGGTGGCGCTTCATCGGAGATCGAGCGGGCATAATCCTTCCGAGAAGCGGTGTCGAAACAGTCCCCTTCAGCGCCTTTCATCTCCGACTTTTACGATCTGCGGCGATTCATTCACACCAAAGTCCAGGTCGGCAGGACGGTGAGCCCATATTCTGTCCGACCAGACCAACAATCTCGCCCTGCCCTACATCCTGCCCTCGCTGCGCAGAAACGCGTGCCCACCATGAAGCACTTCAGCGTATCGGCACCATCGTCGAATTGGCGGTCACAGGCGAATTGTCCGAGAGGGAGAGGCTACCTCGTCGCCTGCGGCGCAGCGGCGTATGGTTCAGGCAAGGCGGGGCTGGTGGCCGTGTGGCAGGACGGCGCCTGGCTCGATTTGTCGCCCCCAATCTGGCCGCGCGTTCTCTATTGAAGCCTGGCACCCGCGAGGCTTCGACGGCGCGGCATGGAAAAGCATAGCGCTGGCGACGGTCGGCTCTGTCGCGATCAATGCCGCACTGGACGCGGTCCATCGCGGAGCCTCTGCGGGTATGCTTTAATGTGGCTAGAGCAAACGATACCGGAAGGCGCGTGCCACTGCCTGCATGCGGTTGACCGAATCGAGCTTGCGCATCGCGCTTTTCAGATAGCCCACGACCGTGTGTGGCGAGAGATCGAGAATGATGGCAATCTCGTCGCTGCTCTTGCCTGCCGCCGACCAGCGCAGACATTCGACCTCGCGGTTGCTGAGGCTTTCCGAAGGTCGATCGACAGGATTGTGCTGGGCAAAAAGGTCGAGGAATTCCATCACCCTGAATAGCTGAGACATGGTCTCGTCGCGGGGAAGGTCAGGCCGATCGCCGGAGAAGGCGAATATATACTGCCGCAACTCGGCGTCGTGCAGGCTAAACGCGAAGGTATTCTTCAGCCCGTGATCGCGAAAGAGCGTCGTCAGACGCTGGTTCCCCTGGTTTGCCGCCGTGCTCTCGAACGGCGCCTTGTCACAGAAGACAGGCATGATCGAGCGCTTCATCCTGCTGACGAGGTTGCAGCAATAGAAAAGATCGACCTCGTCGTAGAGCGCGATGAGCTCCTGCGGCCAGTTGCTGGCAATACAGTTGACAACAAAGCCGTTAAGGTCCCCCCGCGGAAAGGCGGCCACCAGATAGTAGGCGAAGCCGGAGTCCTTCGCCATTTCGCCGATCCGCTCCTCAAGAAGCGTCTGGCGCATTGGTGCCCCAACATCTGAACGCGAAAAAATAGCATCCCCTACGCCGTCAGAGACGGCGTGCACTTGCTTCTTCATCGAGTTTATCCCTTGGCGTCCGGCTTCGGCCCGAATTTCTCGCCCAACAGCCTGTGCTGGCTCCCGGGAGACCAGAAAAGCAAACAGCGCCCGTACCGACTGGATACGAAGCAAATAGCCTTGATCATTCCGGGCATGACGAGAAGAATGGAGACGAGGTCTTGCGCTTACATCTATGTTGCGGTGCTTATAAGATGACGAATGTCAAATTCACAATGTCTAATGTGCATGGCTCCCATGCACGCATGGCAAATTTACCCAACGGAAGGCCGCCGGTTTCCCCGATGTTGCTCCGTGGCCGGTCGACTAAACTTATTATCAAAGTCTTACTATGCGCTTAGGCAATTTTTAAATGTGACAAGCTAGAGTGGCTCTCGTGGTCTTGAGTTGTGTAGAGAGTCCAATGACCGAAATGATACGTCCCCGAGTGAAATATGTCATCGGCCCCGATGGCAGCCCGCTGACGATTGCGGATTTGCCGCCGCCGAATACTCGGCGCTGGGTAATTCGCCGCAAGGCAGAGGTTGTCGCGGCAGTTCGCGGTGGCTTGTTGAGCTTGGAAGAAGCTTGCGAACGTTACACGCTGACAGTCGAGGAGTTCTTATCCTGGCAGTCCTCCATCAACAGTCACGGCCTTGCCGGACTGCGCACGACGCGCATCCAGCAATACCGCCATTGATCAGTTTCCAAACGCAATAGCTATTTGATCGGGCCGAATTCACTCCTCTGGGATCGTAACACGGCACGAAATTATTGATTGAATGACAAGCATTTAACCGTCGCAATGCGACGGAATCGAAGCTTCCGCTCGGCCCCAGTCCATCAAAGACCACTCGGACTAAGGCCGCGCGAGCGACGATGGTGTAGTGCGCGAGGGGCTCTCATGAGCCCCTAACCGTCCCAACGGCATTCCATCGAACAGTGCGTTTACATCAGTGGTCTTGGCGCGGTCCTCGCTCCGTGCCACCCTCCCGGTCAACAGAACCTGCGAGGGGAACAGCGATGGATATCAAGAACGAACAGAATGCATCGGGCGGCCGCTATATTGCCGAGCTCGACGGCCATCAGGCCGAGATGACCTATTCCCGCACATCGCCGAAACTCATCATCATTGACCATACCGGTGTTCCCGACGCTTTGCGTGGCAAAGGAGTCGGCCAGGCGCTCGCGCTCCACGCGGTGGAGGAAGCCAGAAGAGGCGGCTGGAAGATATTTCCGCTTTGCCCATTCTTCAAGGCGCAATCGCAGCGGCACGAAGAATGGCGCGACGTCGTCAACACCTGAAGGCAAGGTGAACGCCAAAAGCCATGTATGACGGGCAGCGGCCCACCATGCATGGCTTTTATCAGGTGACGCCGCCCGGACGCCCTGAGGCGTCCGCCGACGTGCCTTAGGCTCGTGCCCGGACCGCTCCGTCGCGCTCTTCGAGCGCGGCGGCACGTGCATATTCCGCCTGCATCTCTTCGAGCGTCTGCTCCAGGGCCTCTTCCTGCATCTTCAGTTCCTTGATGGAGACCTGAAGATTGTCCGCGCGCTGGCGTGCTGCCTTTGCGAAGGTCGGATAGGCGAAGTGATTCGGGTCGGAAATGCCGGATTTCTTTTCCTCGACGACAATCTGGCTCTCCAGATCCTTCGCCATCCGCTCGAATTCGGACATCATCATTTGCAATTGCTGCAATTGACGACGTTTTTCGTTCACCTGAAACTCCTTCAGACGAACTAGGCTCTCACGCGACTTCATACGCATTACTCCAGTGATGCGAGACCCAGGCTCCACTTGAAACCACCCCTGCGTGCCGCTTTCATACGGCTTGCCCAAAAAATTTCCGTCGGTGTTAACAAAAACCTACCGCTGGTAACCTTTCGTTTACGGGCATCGTTAATGATAGTCCCGATGATTTAAGGGTCGGTAAACATTACTACGCGATTTCCGGCACCTTCTCATTGGTGAGTCGAATGAATCGCTTACCAGTCGTTCTTAATGTAAAAGTTGAGAAGTCGGCTTTGCGGATTCTCGTTGGAAAACAGCGAAATGGACAAATTATTTAATAAATTCGTTACCTCTTGCCAGAGTGAATCAGAATTTGTTAACCATTTCGTGGCAGCTTCCAAATCACGCAGTGACATTTCTGTATCGCGTAGGGGCCAGACCACCTTTCGGCGGCGGTAAAGGGGATAAGAATGCGGGTACTACTCATCGAAGACGATAGCGCGACAGCGCAGAGCATCGAATTGATGCTTAAGTCTGAAAGTTTTAATGTTTATACCACCGATCTTGGTGAAGAAGGCGTCGACCTTGGGAAGTTGTATGATTACGACATCATCCTTCTCGACTTGAACCTTCCCGACATGTCCGGATATGAAGTCCTGCGTACACTCCGCCTGTCCAAGGTCAAGACACCGATCCTGATCCTCTCGGGGATGGCCGGTATCGAAGACAAGGTACGCGGTCTCGGCTTCGGCGCCGACGACTACATGACCAAGCCGTTCCACAAGGACGAACTGGTTGCACGTATCCACGCAATCGTCCGCCGCTCCAAGGGTCACGCCCAGTCGGTCATCATGACCGGCGAACTGATCGTCAACCTCGACGCCAAGACCGTCGAAGTCGGTGGCCAGCGCGTTCACCTGACGGGCAAGGAATACCAGATGCTGGAGCTGCTTTCGCTCCGCAAGGGCACCACGCTCACCAAGGAAATGTTCCTGAACCACCTCTACGGCGGCATGGACGAGCCTGAACTGAAGATCATCGACGTCTTTATCTGCAAGCTGCGCAAGAAACTTGCGAATGCTGCCGGCGGCGCGAACTACATCGAAACCGTCTGGGGTCGCGGCTATGTTCTGCGCGAGCCGGATGGCGCCGAGTACGCCGAAACCGCCTGACGCTGCATCCCCTTTGCGAAGACAGGAAATCCCGCCCTTTCCGGCGGGATTTTTCGTCTGTGGCATCCATTGAAAGGCCGCCCTTTGGAGCGGCCGGCCCTTTCAGATGTGCCCTCGGCGTGAAACCGCGCTAAGCGGCGATGGCGCGATTGCCGAACACGGACGTCAGGATCTTCCTGTCGAACGGCTTCAGCAGGAAATCCGTGGCCCCTGCCCGCTTGCCCATCATCAGCTTCTTGAGATCGGCTTCGACGACGCAGTAGTAGATCTTGACCTCCCTTCCACCTTCCATCATGCGGATGGTGGAGATCAGATCGAGCGCGCCTTCCATACCGGAATCGACGATCAGATAATCGGGCATTTCAGCCCCGCAACGGGAAAGGGCTTCGCTGAGATTGGAGGCTTCGCTGACCAGGAAATCGAGCTCGGACAGAATACGCCTTCCGACCTTGCGGACGACGTCCGAAGCGTCGGTGATCATGAACCTCTGCATGCCTGCTCCTTGGCCCTGCTTCTGTCCGGCGGGCGTCTCGCCTTCAAGGATAGAAAGATTTGGCTAAGGAATTGTTACCCCGAGGAAGTGGTGAGGTGCCGGAGGCTTTCAGGCGGCAACCACATCAGCCGTAAAGACAATCTCCTCGGCAGTCGCACTATGGCCGAGCTGCATCCCGCATTCCTCGGCAAGAAGTACGGTGTAGTAGGGCTGAATGGAGTGCGCGTCGATGGCTTCCTCGATGTCGCTCGTGGAAATCTCCACGAACTTTGGCGGCAAACGCATCATCTTTCCCTTCGCGACGATCTTGAACTTCGCATCGAACTCGGGATTTTCCAGTGTGATATCGAGCACCCCACCGCGTGGAATAGACGAATAGGCAACAAGGAACAGATTGAGCAGAAGCTTGACGCGGTTCTTGGCGATAATAGCCCGCGGACCGGTCCAGGTGACCTCGGTCTTCTTCTCCGCAGCCGCAAAATCCTTCGCAGCGCGCTCGGCCTCACCTGTGTCGATCGAGGCGCCGACCGATCCGGAGGCGCCGAAGGCAAGCCGTGCAAACTTCAGACGGACGGAGGCGTTCAGCGCACTTGTGCGAATAAGATCCATCGCATCGGCGTCGGCGCCGCCTTCGTCGAGCAGCTCAAGGCCATTGTTGATTGCACCGACTGGCGAAATGACGTCATGGCAAACGCGGCTGCAAAGGAGCGCAGCCAGATCCGGGCCAGTCAGGGTGAGGTTGGGGTTCTTTGACATCATCGTCTCCAGAGGGCGGTCTCATTCCGCCGCACATGTTGCTTCATCGAAGTTTGCACGAAGTTTGCGCGCGTGTTTGGCGCCATAATGACACCATATTTGGTAAACCGATTGTTAAGACCATCCGCGCAAAATGCATGAACCGCCGGAAACGGACCAAAGTACCGACCATGATGAACGGATGACAGCCATGCGCCCCTCAATCTTCGGAAGATTTCCCGCTTTTTGCCGACTGCTCGTCGCATTGACGCTGTCGCCTGTGATGCTGGCCGCAACACAGGCATCCGCACAGCAGGCCAACAGCGAACACTACACGGCGCAGGAAATCGTCGATACGGGACACTCGTTCTTCGGCTCGACCAGCGGCGGTCTTGCCAAGGTCATCGAAGCAGCCTTCCAGAAATACGGGCTGCCGAATGGGTACATCCTCGGACAGGAAGGCTCGGGAGCCTTCATAGCCGGCCTGACCTACGGTGAAGGGCAGCTCAACACCAAGAACGCCGGTGAGCATCCGCTCTACTGGCAGGGTCCCTCCCTCGGCATCGACTACGGCGGCCAGGGCACGCGTGTGATGATGCTGGTCTACGACCTGCCATCGACCGACGCGATCTACGCCCGTTTCGGTGGCGTCAGCGGCCAGGCATTCGTCGTCGCCGGCTTTGGCATGACGCTGCTCAAGAACAATAACGTGCTTGTGGTGCCGATCCGCACGGGTGTCGGCGCCCGCCTCGGCCTCAATGTCGGCTATCTCAAGGTAACGCCGAACCCGACCTGGAACCCGTTCTGAAGCTTGCGCAACGGCGGGCTCTCCGCCGCAACCACCTTTTCAGGTACTTGCTCTCTGTGGGCCATCCGCTTAATCATTGGTTCTGACGCAAATCAACTTCTGGAAGCAGTGGCCTCGCCGTGATCGAATACGCTCTCTTGTTCGGATTGGGCTTCCTGGCCGCGGCGTTCCTCGGGTTTCTGATATCGCCCGCCGTTCACCGTCGCATTGTCTGGTATACCGAGAACCGCATGCGGGCGACCATGCCGCTCAGCCCGCAGGAAGTGCGCGCGCAGAAGGACATGGCCCGTGCGCTCTACGCGGCGGAAAACGCGCGCACCACGCAGGACCTCATGCGTGAGCGCGAAAAATCCCTGTCGCTGCAACTGAAGCATGATTCGATCGCGCGCGATGCCGGTCACTTCGCGTCCGAGATCGGTGCGCTCCAGGCGCAGATCGGCGATATGAGCGTCGAAGCCGCTGAACTGCGCTCCCACTTGCGCAAGGACGAGAACTACATCAGCCAGTTGAAGACCAGCCTCCATATTGTCGAGCAGGCGAGCGCCTCCAAGGAAGGCGAGCTGGATGCGTTGCGCACGCGCCTCAACCGGCTGGCGGATCAGGCCGACGGCCTGAAGATCGACATGGCAGCCCACGAGACCGAAATTGAAAGCCTGAATCTCAAATCGAATGCATTGCGCATCGAACGCGACAACCTGCGTAAGGACGTGACCCTGCTGCAGAAGCGCGCCAAGGATGCCGAGCAGAAGCTGACGCAGCAGGAGCACGCAGTCATGCGACTTGAAGACAAGGGCCGGAGGGACGCCACCGCACTGTCCGATAACGCGGCGCTCCTCAACCGGCGGCAACAGGAAATTTCCAAGCTGAAGGAACAGGTCAAGGCCGCCAATGTAGATTTGCGCAAGGCAAACCGTTCGCTTCGCAGTGCCGGGCTTGCCCCCGTATTGGCTGAACCGGCCAAGGAGAATCGGGCAACCGACGACGCACCAGCCTCGGAGCTCGACACCGCAGCGATTGCTGCCCACCTGGCCGAAGAGGTCCGCGCCCGCAGCGCCGCCGTGTCCGAAAGACTTCTGAGCGTCAAGACAGATTCGACCGGTGACGGCGCGATACGGGAAGAGATTGCCACGATCGCCGCAAGCATGGTGGCGTTGACCGCAATCAACGAAGGGCCGTCGTCTCCCATTCGCGATCTCCTGCCCGACAGCGCGGCCACGCCGGAAGGCGAGCGCATCGACCTCGCGCAGCGCGCGGCAACGATCCTCTCGGAGGCAGGCTGATCTCAGATTCGCCTCGCGGCTGAGGACATGGCGAAAAGCGCAATGCCGGTTGCGGTCGCGACATTGAGGCTGTCCAGACCGACAGATTGCGGGATGCGGGCGCTGCGGAACCGCGAGAGTACCGCCTCCGGCAACCCCTCGCCCTCGGTGCCGACAACCAGCGCCATGCGATCAGATGGCGGTATGGAGCGGATATCGATCTCGCCGCGCGGCGACAGCGTCCAGATCGCAAAGTCGCGCGCTGCAAGCCGCGTCAGGATATCAATCGCATCGCCGCCGCGCCGATAGGGCACGGTGAGCACGGAACCGACGGATACGCGAAGTGCTTTGCGATAGAGCGGATCGCACGACGTCTCGTCGAGAAGGATGGCATCCGCCTTGAAAGCCGCCGCGTTGCGAAACATCGAGCCCGCATTGTCGTGGTTTGAAATGCCGTAGCCGACCAGAACCAGCGCGCGATCCGGCAGGCGCTCGATGAGATCGCCATTCGCGGTCTCCCGCCTCCCAAGCGCAAGCACGCCCCGGTGCAGGTGGAACCCGACGATGCGATCAAGCACCTCTGCCTCCGCGACGTATACCGGGACATGATCCGGCAACCGGTCGAGGATCGCGCGAACCCCATCGACGCGGTTTCGAAGCAACAAGACCTTCTCGGCGACAAAGTCGCCGTGCCCGAGATGTGCTTCGGCAAGCATCCGAAGAACGACGGTGCCCTCCGCGATGAAGCGGTTCTGCCGGCCGGTCAGGTCGCGTTCGCGTATGTCGCGAAACTCCGCGATGCGGGGATCGTCGGCGCTTTCAATCGCGATGAGACCGCAAGCCATGGCGCTCAGCCGCCGTGGATGGTCACGTCAGCGACAGTACGGCCAGCCTTGATGTCGAACACCAGGACCTTCATCACGCCATCGAAAGTCTTGCCGTAGAACATGATCTGGCCACCGGACAGGGCCGTGGATTCAATCACGAAGCCGAGCGGGAGGCTGACCGTCGTCGATATCGGCGAGTCCGACGGTACGCCTGGGGCCGCAACGGCTGCCGGTTCCTTCGCAGGGGCACGCATCGTCTTGTAGACAACTGCGCCGAAGACCGCCATAAGGCTCACGAACATGATGGCGCCCGAGACGATCTGCAGGCGGATCATCTTGCGCCGGACACTTTCCATAGCCGGATCGAGGGGCTTTTCTTCCTGATCGACTTCTGGCTGGATATTCGTCATCTGTGGCGTCCCATTTCTATAAAATACTTCGGAGAAGAAGCGTCGTGAACGACCCCTTTAAACAAGCATCCGGCATTATGAAAGTCCTGACGGCCGATGCGCATGCCGAAGGCCGTCTCGACGCGTGGATGACGGCACAGCTGGGGGAGGAATTCTCCCGCAGCCGCATCAAGGTGCTGATCAAGGAAGGACAGGTCTCTTCGAAGGGGGCCGTCGTTGCCGATCCGCAGAAGAAGGTACGCCCGGGCGACACGTTCGAAATCAATCTGCCGGAGCCTGAGGACCCGACGCCGAAGGGCGAGAACATCCCCCTCGACATTCTCTACGAGGACGACGATCTCGTCGTCATCTCCAAGCCGGCCGGCATGGTCGTCCACCCGGCAGCCGGCAATTGGAACGGCACTTTGGTCAACGCGCTCATCTATCACTGCGGCGATACGCTTTCAGGCATCGGCGGCGTCCGTCGCCCGGGCATCGTCCACCGCCTGGACAAGGACACGACAGGGGTCATGGTCGTTGCCAAGAACGATGTCGCGCACCGCCATCTGTCGCTGCAATTTGCCGACCATGGCCGCACCATGCCGCTGGAACGG
This sequence comes from Rhizobium sp. P1_C7, assembly GCF_056406295.1. NCBI lineage: Bacteria > Pseudomonadati > Pseudomonadota > Alphaproteobacteria > Hyphomicrobiales > Rhizobiaceae > Rhizobium > Rhizobium sp. P1_C7. The sequence continues at coordinate 10,572 of NZ_JBFUAL010000005.1, read as the reverse complement.
GCCTACCAAGCCATCGTCTGGGGCCGCCCGCGCTCGCTGACCGGCACCGTCAATGCGCCACTTGGCCGCGACACCGGGGACCGCACGCGTCGAGCGGTCAAGCGCCCCGGCACGCAAGATGCGGATGAGGCGATCACCCACTACGAGGTGCTCGAACGCTTTCACGAAAAACCGGACGCGACCTCGCTTGCCGCGCTTGTAGAATGCCACCTGGAAACCGGCCGCACCCATCAGATCCGCGTTCACATGGCGCATATCGGCCATCCGCTGCTCGGCGATACTGTCTACGGCGCGCATTTCAAGACCAAGGCCAACCTCTTGCCGGATGCAGCAAAGAAGGCGGTGAACGGCCTAGGCAGGCAGGCGCTGCATGCCTATATGCTGCAGTTCGAGCATCCCCGCACCGGAGAAGTCATGCACTTCGAAGTGCCGTTGCCGGACGATATGGTGAAGCTGGTCGAGGTGTTGCGCGCCTAGAAGGGTAACGCCTTCGTGAAGCTGCCCCATATCTTGAACCGCTGTTCTGCCATACTTATCTGTACATTGACCTAGTGCGGGCTTGGACAAAGCCGCATGTCCCGGTTCGCCTTTAAAAACGCAGGGACGCGTTCGATCGGGGACCGGAATTCAGATAGGAGGGTGCAATCATGGCCCGGAGTAGTTTGCCGTCCATTACAGCCGGTGAGGCTGGTCTTAACCGTTATCTCGACGAAATCCGCAAGTTCCCGATGCTGGAACCGCAGGAAGAATATATGCTCGCCAAGCGCTATTCGGAGCATGGCGACCGCGAAGCCGCGCACAGGCTCGTCACCAGCCATCTGCGCCTCGTGGCGAAGATTGCCATGGGCTATCGCGGCTACGGCCTGCCGATCGGCGAGGTGGTCTCCGAGGGTAACGTCGGCTTGATGCAGGCCGTCAAGAAGTTCGATCCCGAACGCGGTTTCCGTCTTGCCACCTATGCAATGTGGTGGATCAAGGCCTCGATCCAGGAATATATCCTGCGTTCGTGGTCGCTCGTGAAAATGGGCACGACCGCCAACCAGAAGCGGCTGTTCTTCAATCTGCGCCGTCTGAAGGGCCGAATCCAGGCAATCGACGAAGGCGATCTGAAGCCCGAGCATGTCACCGAGATCGCCACGAAGTTGAGAGTTTCCGAGGAGGAGGTCGTTTCGATGAACCGCCGCCTGTCCGGCGACGCTTCGCTGAACGCGCCGATCAAGGCCGCCGAAGGCGATTCCGGCCAGTGGCAGGATTGGCTTGTCGACGACCATGAGAGCCAGGAAGCCGTTCTGATTGAACAGGACGAACTCGACACGCGCCGCCGCATGCTGGCAAAGGCGATGAGCGTGCTCAACGACCGTGAGCGCCGCATCTTCGAGGCGCGCCGTCTCTCGGAGGATCCTGTTACGCTGGAAGACCTGTCGACCGAGTTCGACATCAGCCGCGAGCGGGTCCGCCAGATCGAGGTTCGCGCATTCGAGAAGGTGCAGGACGCTGTGCGCAAGGAAGCCTTGGAGCGGGCAAAGGCGGTTCGCGTCGTTGAAGCGACAGCCTAAGCTCCTCCTCATCACGCATAAAAAAAGGGCGGATCCTAGGACCCGCCCTTTTTATATGCCATTTTGTCTTGGATCACTGGCTCGTCGACACGTCGCCGGAAGCGGCCCATTCCTTGATCGCCGTGGCGAATGCCTCGCCGCCGGTTGTTCCCTTCTGCATGGTCAGCAGTGCCCGGCGGCCGTTGCGATAGGTAATCGGAACGTCGATCCAGTCGCGGGTTGCAAGAAGGTCCAGATTGGCCTTGCGGGCGTCGGGATAATCATTGAGCGCGATCATGTGGAAGTCGTCGGTGATCTTCGCCGGCACCGCGATCAATGCATCGCCACGATCCTGCTCGGTCCGCTTCATCGAAATGCGCTGAACGCTATCGATGGCGCCGCCCTCGAAGTTCGGAGGCAGCGAGAACACGACCTCAACGATGTGGCTTGCCGGCAAAGACGGGTCCGAGTTGCGCTTGAAGTTCAGCTGAGCCGTCAGATTGCGCTCGGGAACCGTGACCATGCCCTGAACCACGGCCTGCTGCTTCCCATCCGGTCCCGCTTCGTGCTGCAGGCTCCAGACCACAGAACCCTGGATCGCCGTCGGCGAGCTCTGCCCGATGCGCTCTTCATAGAGAAACAGCTTTTCGCTTGAGCCAACGGGTGCTGTGGTCGGGGTCGCGGCAGGCGTGGCTGCAGCCGACGCGCCTGTTGCCGGTGCGGCACCAGCCGGCGCGGCAACAGGCGAAGTCGCCGATGCCGCAGGCGCCGTAGCATCCGAAGACGCGACGTTCTGCTCGGCAACCGATTTGCCTTCAGCGGTCTGAGCGCTTGCATCGGCAGCCGGACCGGTATCGACTTCGCTACCATCGGCAAGCAGCCGCTGGGTGAATTTGCTATTTGCAGAGGACCCGTCGTTCAGCGATGCAACTTCCTTCTGGCTCTCGGCGGGTTTTGCCACTGGGTCGCCGGCCTGCGATGCAGGTGCCGCTGTACCAGGCTTTGCCGGCGCTTGCGGGTCGGTCTTGGCTGTCTGAGACGGCGCGGCGCTGACGAGACCCTTGACCATATCGATCAACGCGCCCTGGTTGGTCCATGCCGCATAACCGCCACCACCGATCACGCCCAGAGCGAGCAGAATGCCGAAAATCGAACCGAGACCGAAGCGACGACGCTTCGGCTCCATGCGGAAATTCTTGCCCTGGAACTTGGACGCGATAGCGCTGTCGCTGTCAGTCGGCGACAGCGCGGCGTCATCCTCGGCTACGACGCCGCGATTGTCGTATCCCCGCAGCTGCGTGGCCTCTTGCCAGGCATCGCTGCTTGCGGCTTCACCCTTCGGGCTCGACGTGCCATGAACTTCGGAGAATAGGTCACTGTCGTCGAAATGGGCGGTGACCGAAACCTTCCTCTCGCTGTCAATCGGAGGCAGGTCGTCAAACGCTGCTGCCTCCCACGAGAAACCTTCATTGGCAGCGGGCATTTTCGCCGGCTCAGGCGGATTCTCGATCCCGGAAATCACGTCTTCGAATGCCCGCGCCGCATCGTTTGCCGGTTGAACGTGTTCCGTTTCGGAAAACTGCCGCAACTCTTCCAGGGCCCAATCGGTCACCGCTTCCTTGCTGACAGGCTCTGGCACTTTCTCGGCGGGCTCAGACCAAACGGGGTCGAAATGTGCGGCCGCGTCGGCATGCAGCGGCTCTTCACGGCTAAGCTCGACGAACTCCTTCGGCGCCCGGTCGAATGTTGGGACAGGCTCGACCAGACGATTGCTGAGGTCGAAATCGCCCGCGACTGGCCGAGCGACCGGCTCGACTTCTTCCGCCGGTTCCTCGGCAACCTCGACCGGGTCCGGGTACGGTTCGGCCACAGGCTCTGGTGACAAATCGTGGAGACGCTCGTCGTGAGCAGCCTCACCGTAGTGCGGCACCTGCCACGGTTCAACCGATTCGGGAACGTAAGGTGCGTCAGGCTCCTGCGCCGTCCAAGGCTCTGCCTGCTGGGCAGGAGGCTCCATCGCAGCGTCGGCTTGCAGGTCGTGATACGGTGCCGGTGCCGGTTCCTGGTATTGGGCAGGCTCCTGGTACGAGGCGGGCTCCTGGTATTGGTCCGGCTCCCCGTACGGCGCAGGCTCGTGGTCGTCAGTCGCGTCGACTGCCGCCGCTTCAGCCGCTACAGGTTCTTCATGATGCAGCGGCTCGCGAACCGGTTGTTCTTCCGCCTCAGCAGCATCCGCGACAGGCTCAGCATGCTCAGCTGCGGCCGATTGCTCCTGCGCGTCGCCCGCTGGCTGCGACGCCATGTCGGCAGCGACATCGGCGATCGGCGTTCCGACCTCGGCCGGCAGGGCCACGGCGTGCTCTGCTTCGACTTCGCGAATTGCGGTTTCAAGCTTTTCAAGCTGCCGTTGCAGCATGGCTTCCGGCGGACGCGGCTTCATATTCTCGAGCTGCCGCTGAACAGCACCGCGAGCGCGCTCGTAAACCTTCACCCGCATCTCGGGAGTGTTGTCGGCCAGGCCGTCAACCGCCCGCCGGATAACTGCGATAAAATCCGCCATTCGCACTTTCTCTAAGAGTGTGGTTCGGCAGCCGAACCACACAAATAATGACCCGCGACCTTAGTCCTCAAACGGATCGGTCACAAGTATCGTATCATCTCGCTCAGGACTTGTAGACAAGAGCGCGACAGGTGCCCCGATCAGCTCCTCGACCTGGCGCACATACTTGATAGCCTGCGCTGGCAGATCGGCCCAGCTGCGCGCGCCAACGGTCGATTCTTTCCATCCTTCGAGCGTGATGTAAATGGGTTCCACCCGTGCCTGCGCGCCCTGGCTTGCCGGCAGATAATCGATCTCTTCGCCGTCAAGGCGGTAGCCGACGCAAATCTTCAACTCGTCCAGCCCATCGAGAACGTCGAGCTTGGTCAGCGCGATGCCGGTGATTCCCGAAGTGCGCACGGTCTGGCGCACGAGAACGGCATCGAACCAGCCGCAACGACGCGGGCGGCCCGTATTGACGCCGACTTCGCGCCCGACGGTCGAAAGGTGCTTGCCGACCTCGTCGTTCAGCTCGCAGGGGAATGGACCTTCCCCGACGCGCGTCGTGTAAGCCTTGGTGATGCCGAGAACATATCCGATTGCCGTCGGTCCGAGACCGGAGCCCGCAGCCGCCTGTCCGGCGACCGTGTTCGACGACGTCACGAAAGGATAGGTGCCATGATCGTTGTCGAGAAGCGCGCCCTGCGCACCCTCGAACAGAATACGCGCACCGGCCTTGCGCTGCTCGTCTAGCAGACGCCAGACATGATCGATGTAAGGCAGGATCTGGTCGGCCACAGCAAGCAGTTCCGCTTCCAGCGCATCGCCGGAAATCTCTTCGAGACCCATGCCGCGGCGCAGCGCGTTGTGGTGCGTCAGCAGACGCTCGATCTTCATGCGCAGCGTATCCGGTTCGGCAAGGTCGATGACGCGAATCGCACGACGGCCGACCTTGTCCTCGTATGCAGGGCCGATGCCGCGGCGCGTCGTGCCGATCTTCGTGCCGCTGTTGGACGCAGCATCTTCCCGAAGCGCGTCGAGGTCGCGGTGAAGGGAGAGAATGAGCGGCGCGTTTTCAGCGATGCGAAGGACCGCCGGCGTCACCGTCACACCTTGACCGCGCAGCTTCTCGACTTCGGCGACGAAATGATGCGGATCAACCACGACGCCGTTGCCTATGACGCTGAGCTTGCCGCGCACGAGGCCGGAGGGCAGAAGCGCAAGCTTGTAGCTCACGCCGTCGATGACCAGCGTATGGCCAGCATTGTGTCCGCCCTGATAGCGTACGATCACATCGGCGCGTTCTGAAAGCCAGTCGACAATCTTGCCCTTGCCTTCGTCACCCCATTGCGAACCGACCACGACTACGTTCGTCATTCACGTCTTCCTGTTAAAGGCGGATCTACCGCACCCTGCTCAAACCCGCGCATCTATAAAACTTTGTTTTTGGGAAAGCGACCCTGTATTGCCGCCCAAATCGGCTTTTTACGTGACAAATCAGCTCAGCGCGGGCTATTTGCCCGATCATACGAAGTGGTTTTGCGCCCTTCCCGCGCACGTAGGAAAGAATCGGCCGTGCAGTTTACCGCCTATATTTGTCTCGTCGTCGCGGCGCTTTGCTGGGGCGGAAACGCCGTCGCCGGAAAACTTGCTCTCGGGCACATCAGCCCGATGATGCTGACCTCTCTGCGCTGGTTCCTGGCGACGGCGATTATTGCCGCCCTGTCCGTGCCCCAATTGAAGCGCGACTGGCCGATCGTTCGGAAAAACCTGCCCCTGCTCTTCTTTTACGGCATTATTGGCTACACGCTCTTCAATGCCATGCTCTACTCGGCAGTAAAGTATACGACGGCAATCAATGTCGCAATCGAGCAAGCCGGCATTCCGATGCTGATCTTCCTGCTCAATTTCGTTTTCTTTCGTACCGCCATTTCATTCGCGCAGATCGCCGGCTTCGCACTGACGCTCTTCGGCGTCGCACTGACAGCTGCCCATGGCGACCTTGCGACCCTGCTGCAGCTCGCCCTCAACCGCGGCGACGGACTGATGCTGATCGCCGTGGCGGCCTATTCTGTGTACACGATTTTCCTGCGCTGGAAGCCTCCGCTCGACTGGCGAACGCTGATGGCCGTCCCTTCGCTCGGCGCCATGCTGTCCGCGATCCCGCTGCTCGTCTGGGAAAGCGCGCAAGGCGCAGCTCAAATGCCGGATCAGAGGGGCTGGCTGATCGCCTTCTACACGGCAATCTTCGCCTCCCTGCTCGCACAGGTACTCTATATCAAGGGCGTGGAATCGATCGGCGCCAACCGAGCCGGGCTGTTCATCAACCTCGTGCCCGTTTTCGGCACACTGCTTTCGGTGGCTCTGCTCGGTGAGCAACTCGAGACGTTTCATATCATCGCGCTGGCGCTGGCTCTCGGCGGCATCGCCATTGCCGAAAGAGGGCGGCCGAAGCGTGCCGTGCCGACCGTGCCGGCATCGGCCATGGATTAGCCGAGTTCCAGCGTCGTCACACCGAAAACGTTCCTGAGCGGGATCGATGGCGCCGTTCCGCGATACATCCGGGCGGTCTCGAAAACAGGTTCGAGCCCCATGCCTGCGGCGAGAGCGATCGCCTCCTTGTTCTCGCTTGGAATGTCGATGAACACAGGCGCGCCTTTCGCCTCCGGTACGAGCTCCGCAAGCAACGCGGCCGCGCTGTCGGCCTCGGCGGCGAAGAGCGGGCCGATCTTGTAGCCTTCATAGCAACGGCGGATTGTCCCATAGCCGCGAATTTTGCCGTTCTTGCGCACGACAGCCGTTCGGCGGTGCTTGCGTCCGACGCACCAGGAGGCCACGAAAGCCGGTCGAGGTGCGGAAAAGACGGTCGCATCATAGCGCAACAGCCCGTCGAGCTTACCGGACACCGGATTCGCGACCAGGGTCGATGGCGGCACGGACGAGATCGTGCCGCCATAGCGAACCGTCTTGTAAGCCTCTTCAAACCCAACCTTGCGGTAGTTGTCCTGCTGCGCGGGGACGCCGTCGAGACCTATGCTGCGCCCTTCGGCAGATGCGATGCCAGCATCCCAGATGGCTTTGCCGTAGCCCTTCCCGCGAAAATCCGGATGAACCATGAAGAGGCCGAGGAAGGCAAATGCCTCGCCGTATTTAACGACGGAAATGGAGCCAACGGGCACCTCGCCAAGTGCACCGACGAAAAAGCCGGAAGGATCGGCGTCGTTGAAGGCAAGCGAATCGTCCAGGCCCGGATTCCATCCCTCCTGACGCGCCCATTCGAGCACTAGCTCCAACTCACCGGGCCGCATCGGGCGAACGGCAAACTCCGAATTCATGCAACCTTCCCAATCAGGTCCACCGCAAGCGCGCACAGGCGGAATATTAGAGAATAATAATTCTAGCGGCAGCTAGGCACAACATGTTCATGGCTGAAGCGATCTGCATCGATCGTCATGAGGCACGACGCGAGAGTTCTTCGCATCGGAAGCATCATGGAACAACGAAACTCTAGTCTCAAGACAATTACTTAAGACAACATGAACCGGACGAAGGTCCGAAGAATTTACTTGCGACGTTTCCTGCACCGGCGAGCATCCACGGTCCCGCTGCATGAACAGAAAGCGAGTTCCGGACGATTGATGAGATACCAACATGCTCCTTGGCTTGGAGCATGCAGCCGAGCAACCGGACAGCCTCCATGGACTGTCCGTCGCATCGGGCCATTTAGCGGTAGGGCGCGAAAAGAACGCCGACCGCATCGACTTCGTTCGGGCGGATGTCGTGGCCGCCCGCATGCCACTCGGTGACGACCGACGCCTTCTGGCTTTCGAAGTAATGGGCCAGAGCCTGCGTTACGCCTGCAGGGCTTATCGGGTCGCGCTCGCCGGCAGTGATCAGCACCTTGCGCCCGGCAAGCCCCGGATTTGCCTTGGGCTGAAAGGGAATTAGCGGATGCATCAACGCAGAGGCGTCGAACAGCCCTCTTTCGATCAGCACGTTGGCAAGGATGTTGGCACCGTTCGAAAAGCCCAGTCCGAGTATTGCCGACGCGCTGTGCTCGTCGGCAAGGTTGCCGACAAACGCCGCCATTTTCTCGGTCGCCCGTGCAAGGTCAGTCATGTCGTAGACGCCCTCACCCGTTCGCTTGAAGAAGCGTGCCGCCCCGAATTCGGAGATATCGCCACGCGGCGAAACGATGGTCGCGTCCGGTAGCAGGCGCCTTGCGAAATCGAAGAACTGGTTTTCATCCCCGCCCGTGCCGTGCAGAGCGAACAGAATGGGCTTTCCCGGTGCACCGGCATGCAGCCGGTACACATAGCTGTTATCGGTCATGACAATCTCCCTGCCTTAGCCTTCAAGCGGCTGCAGATGCTGCTCGATCAACGCACGCAGATGCTGATGCTGCTGCGGCAATTTCAGCGCTTCTCCCAGATGCGCGGTATCCTCGTCCCTGTTGAAACCGGGTTCGTTCGTTGCGACTTCGAACAGCACGCCACCCGGCGTACGGAAATAGATCGCCCAGAAGTAATCGCGGTCGATGACAGGGGTAACCTGATAGCCTGTGTCCATCAGCGCCTTGCGGACCTCCAGCTGCTTTTCGCGGTTTTCGACCGCAAAGGCGACGTGGTGGACAGAACCGGCACCCGGCAATGCCCGCGAGATACTCGGCGTCGTCTCGAGATCGACGAGGTGCGCGCCGTTGCCGCCAGGGATGGTCAGCCGCTTCACGCCGTCACGCTCTTCCTGCACTTCATAGCCCATGAACTTCAAAAGCTCGGACGTCGCTCCGTCGTCGCGCAACCGCATGGCGACAGAATGGAAGCCGCGGATCGCATGATCCTCGCCGATGCCGCCATGCGTCCAGGGCAGGCGTTTGTCGTCCTTGACCTCGACCAGCGCAAAGCCGTCGCCGTCTGGGCCGGCAAAGTTCAGGCGCTTCTCGCCGAACGTCTCTTCGGTCTTCAGACCGCCTGCATTCAGCTTGGCGAGACGATCGCTCCAGAAGCCGATCGATCCTTCCGGGATCGAGAAAACGGTCGTTCCGACCTCTCCGGTGCCTGGACGGCCCTGGGCCATCTGCGGGAACGGGAAATAGGTCATGATCGTACCCGGCGCGCCTGTCTCATCGCCATAGTAGAGGTGATAGACGTCAGGCGCATCGAAGTTCACCGTCTTCTTGACACGGCGCAGACCAAGCGCGTTGGTGAAGAACTGATTGTTTGTTCGGGCGTCCCCAGCCATCGACGTGACGTGGTGCAGACCCTTGATTTGATCAATCATTTGAGACCCCTTTCTGGCCCGCCGCGCGGGCTTTCGATGGGTCATAGATGAGCCTTCCGAGCGGATTGGAATAGCCCTGCCGACTGGAACGCATTGTTTCCTTTTAGTGAACGACGAAGCAATGTCGTTCAGAATGCCTCATCCGTGCTGCCGTGGCGCAGCGGGAAGCTCCCAGTCGATCGGCGTGCGACCATGAGACTCCAGAAATGCATTCGCCTTCGAGAAATGAGCCGAACCGAAAAATCCGTTATGAGCAGAAAGTGGCGACGGATGGGCGGCCTTCAGGACCAGGTGACGGGAGCTATCGACAAAAGCTGCCTTGCGTTGCGCATAGGCACCCCAAAGCATGAACACCACCGCCTCACATTCATCGTTCACCTTGCCGATCACGGCATCGGTGAACGTCTCCCACCCCTTTCCCTGATGTGACGCAGCCTGCGCCTCTTCCACTGTCAGCACGCTGTTGAGCAGCAGAACGCCCTGCTTGGCCCAATGCTCAAGAAATCCGTGGCGTGCCGGCGCAATACCGAGATCGGTTTGCATCTCCTTGTAGATATTGACCAGCGAGGGCGGAATCCGGACGCCGGGACGCACGCTGAAGCATAGACCATGCGCCTGCCCCAGCCCGTGATAGGGGTCCTGCCCCAGGATCACCACTTTGACTTCCGCAAGCGGCGTCAGGTCCAGGGCTCTAAAATACTCCGCCCCCTTGGGAAATATCCTTTTGCCGCTCTCCTTCTGCGCCGTCAAAAAGGCATTGAGCTTCTGCATGTATGGACTTTCGAACTCCGCCGCGAGCGCGCTTCTCCAGCTTCCTTCCAGCGCTATCGTCGGTTCATTCATGCAATTGCCTCCTCCGGCGAGCCGCTGTACGAGCTTTGAACTTGCTTCGAAAAGGGAATTGGCAGACATTTTATTGGTCGCCTGCCGCCAAAATTTACGAAGTCTGTGTAGATTGCTTTCAAAACAATCACGAATTCAAGCGCATCCGGGGGCTTTTAAAGGATGAAATTTGGGACAAGCGGGCTTCGCGGCCTTTCTGAGGACCTGAAGGGCCGCGCCTCTGCGCTTTATGCGACCGCGTTTGGCCGCTATCTCTTGGACAGCGGGCGGGTCAATCCTGGCGCTACGATCCTGGTCGGCCGCGATTTTCGTGATTCAAGCCCAGAGATTGCCGGTAACTGCGTCGATGCGCTGAGCGGGCTGGGTTTTGCGGCG